>JAUIFY010000031.1 GCA_030430245.1 bacterium
GTCCCCTCTCGCCCACGATCCGGCCCGACGGCGTGCACTTCGACGAAGACGCCGCTCGAGAGATCGTCGAATCCTTCCTCGGCCCGGCCCTTCTGGAAGCGTACGCAGGAGTCGCGGGCGAGTCGCGACCGCGGGCGGATCCGGTAGACTGATGGGCTCCGATGAGGTTCCTCCCGCTCGTCTTCTCGCTCGTCGCGACCGCCCTCGCCGGCTCCCCCGAGACGGCCCTCGCCGACCAAGGTCGGCGTCCGAACATCGTGCTGATCTACGCCGACGATCTCGGCTGGCGCGACACCGGCCATACGGGCTCCGACTACTACCGCACCCCACACATCGACGGCCTCGCCCGAGCCGGCATCACCTTCACCAACGCATACGCCGCCGCGGCGACCTGTGCGCCGAGCCGCGCCGCGCTGCTCTCGGGCCGCTCGCCGGCCGCCATCGGCTTCTTCGGCCTGGCCGGCGTGACCCTGCCCTCCGCCCGCCTTCGCGTTCTGCAGGTCACGGGCCGACCTCGGTACCCCGCCGGGGACGTGACCATCGCCCACGCTCTGCGCGACGCCGGCTACCGGACGGGCATGGTCGGCAAGTGGCAGCTCGGCGCGACCCCGGAGACCACCCCCACGGCGCGCGGCTTCACCTTCGCTCACGTCATCGAACCGAAGTCACCACCGGCCCCCGATGCCGGACCGAAGCGCATCGACGAGATCACGCGCGTCGCCCGCAACTTCATCTCGGACAACCGCGACCACCCGTTCTTCCTCTACGTCTCCCACCTCGCGGTTCACACCCCGGTGGAGGCGCGACCCGAGACGATCGCGACGTGGAGGCAGCGTCCCCCCGGGCGGCAGCACCGGCACCCGAGGTTCGCGGCGATGATCGAGCACCTCGACGAGAGCGTCGGTCGGATCCTCGCGGCCCTCGACGAGCACGGACTGACCGACGACACGCTCGTTCTCTTCACGTCCGACAACGGAGCGGCGCCGATGTCTCCCCAGACGCCGCTGCGGGGGTCGAAAGGGTCGTACTATGAAGGAGGGATTCGCGTCCCGCTGTTCGCGCGCTGGCCTGCGGTCGTCGCGGCCGGGCGGACGTCGGACGTGCCCGTGAGCCAGATCGACGTGTTTCCGACCGTGCTCGCCGTGGCGCGGGCGCCCGAGCCGAAGGGGAAGCGACTCGACGGAGTGAGTCTCCTTCCCCTCCTTCGAGGGACCGGCGGACTCGACCGGACGGCCTTGTTCTGGCACGCCCCGGTCTACACGGGCGCGGGTGGCCGGAGCCACCGCTCCGGACCGCTGCCCGGCGTCCCGGTCTCGGTCGTCCGCAAGGGGGATTGGAAGCTCCTTCTCTTTCATGATCGTTGGGCGCTCGACGGCGGCCGCGCTCGCCTCGAAACGAACGGCGCGGTGGAGTTGTTCGACCTCGCCACCAACCTCGACGAGTGCTGCGATCAATCGACGACCCGGCCCGAGAAGCGTGACGAGCTGCTCGACGATCTCTTGCACTGGATCGACGAGAACGACGCTCCGCTCGCGAGCGCGCCGAATCCCGCCTACCGAGCGCCGGACTGATTCGAGAAGGGCCCGAGTCCGAGGCTCGCGAGGCGTCCCCCCATCTGCTGCACCAACCGGGGGCTCGCCCGACTCAGGAGCCGCAGACAGGCGAGATCGGCGTGCGGCACCCGCTCGAGGCAGTCCCGCCCGAGGGAGAGCCGCTGCCAACGCTGATGCGTCTTCGCCACGCCCATCCGGGCGTTGCCGACGTACCCCGCGCCGGCCACAACCAGCGCAACCACCGCGACCACACCGGCGAGCGCGCGCGTTCGCGCTCCCAGCCTCTCCCACCCACCGGCGTGCGCCCCCAGAACCAGAACGGGTGGGACCGCGGCCCAGTAGAGGGCGGGGAACATGGCGAAACGCGACAGCAGGGGTGCATTGGGGCCCGTCTGTCGTCCGGCCGCCGTCAGGACGCCGCCGGCGGCGACGTACGCCAGGAGAAGAAGCCACGGGACGAGGGCCGCGCGGTCGTCCCGCGAGCGAAGTCCCACGAGCCCCAGAAGGCCGATCGCGATTCCGACGAGACCCCACCCGAACGCGACCCCGGGGTCCCAGACCGCGAAGCGGGACCCGAGGTACTTGACGACCCAATCCAGGATCAGCAGCGGCGACGGACCGCCCCCGGAAAGGCTTCCGGCCGTGGCGCGGGTCGGGTACCCGACGAAGTAGAGGCCGATGAACGTCGCCGCCAACAGACCGGCCGCGAGGGGCGCTCGCCGGCCGCCTCCGGGCCACGCCACAAGCGCCATCGCGATCGGCCCGAGGACGAGAAGCGGCATCGCGCCGAGGTAGGAGTAGGCGGCGAGAACGCCGCCTCCGACACTCACCAGCGCGCCGGTCGGGGTGGGTCCGAACCGGCCCAGCCCCCAGGCGCTCACGCATCCGCCGAGGACGGCCAGGTACAGGTTCATCATCCAACCGAGCGTCCACCCATGCCACGCCCCGAGGGTGAACAAGCTCGTCGAGGCGAGCGGCACCATCCACACCCAACCGCGCGGTGCGCGCGGACGGACGGTGAGGCGAGCCAGATCGGCGAGGAGTAGCACCGCGAGCCCCACCACCGCGAAGTCGAACCACATCTCGGCGCGCGTGTCCCAACGCGTGAGCCCCGCCAGGAACAGCATCACGATCTTCGGGAAGACGATCCGGTGTGGCCCGAACGGAACCCATGCGGTCGACGGGTCGTAGCGCCCGTTCCAGTACGCGACGATCTCCGGCGCGAATCGCCACTGGTCCTGGATGGGCAGGTTCAGCCCGTACTCCGCGACCGTCGCGGCGACGATCCCGGGTGCCACGAGCGAGAGCGCCGCCGCCACCGGCACACGCCACCCGAGATCCGCCCCCCGCGCCATCCGGCGACTCTAGCCTGCACCTCTCACCGGGTCACCCGAGCGGGCGGACACCGAGCGGGCGGACCCTGCGGGTTGACCGTGCCGAAGCGCCGCTGCAGCATCGGTCGGATGCGGATCCCGGCCGTCCTCGCGCTCGTCGCAACCGCGCTCGCGATGACGGCGTGCCCCAACGCCGATCCTCCACGCCCGCGGAATCTCCTCCTCGTCTCCCTCGATACGATGAGCCCCGCGCACATGGCGCTCTACGGGCACGATCGCGACAACACGCCGACCCTCGATCGGCTCGCCGAGAGCGGGGTCGTGTTCACCAACGCCTACTCGACGTCGTCGTGGACGCTGCCCGCGCACGCGTCGCTGCTCTCGGGTCTCTACCCCACATCGATCGCACCCGACGCGACCGACCGCCGGCTCTACCGCGCCTCGACGCTCCTCTCCGAGCGGTTCGCCCGACACGGCCACCGAACGGCGGCGGTCGTCGGAGGCGGCTTCGTCTCGAAGGAGTACGGGGCGGACACCGGATTCGAGAGCTTCGAAGAGAAGACGGGCGTCGACGCCGCGTTGCGATGGATCGAAGAGCATCGCGAGGAGCCATTCTTCTTCTTCTTCCACACCTACGCCCCGCACACTCCGTACCGGGATCGCCGCTACGCAGAGGCTCTTCCCCCGGGCCGACTCGAGGGCATCTACCGCGGCGGCACGAAGCGTGAACGAAAACGACTGCACTCTCTCGTGCACGACGGACGCCCGGTCGACGAGTCGGAGAAGGAGTTCGTTCGGGCGCTCTACGACGGAGGCATCGCGCGCGCCGACGAGATGGTGGGCCTTCTGGTCGACGGGCTCGAGCGCCTCGGCCTCGCCGATTCGACGGTCGTGATCGTGACCAGCGACCACGGCGAGGAGTTCTGGCAGCACACGAAGCGCGGCGCCGCGCACGGGCACACCCTTCACGACGAGCTGCTTCGCGTTCCACTGGTCTGGCGCGACCCGGGCCTCACGCCGACGACGTCGAGGGTCGACGCTCCCGTGAGCCTGATCGACGTGGTGCCGACGATCATCGCGCGCTTCGGGCTCGATTCCTCCGGCCAGCTCGATGGCGTCGATCTCACGCCTCTCCTCGAGCGCGGCACGTGGAGCGTGGACCGCACGCTGTTCGCGGAGGGAACCCGCGTCGGCGACCACCACACGGCCGCGATCGGGAGCCGCGGGAAGCTCATCGAACTCCGCGACCGACAGACGCCCGGGACGGTGACCGGGAGGCGTCTGTATCTGGCCGCCGACGCCGACGAGCGCGACGACCGGACGGGAACGTCACCCGACGTCGAGCGAGAGCTCGATCGCGATCTCGCGCGACACCGGGCCGGCGCCGCGACCAGCGCCCCCAGCGAGGTGGAGCGACCGATCGGCGAAGAGACCCGCCGCCGACTGCGCGAGCTCGGCTACGTCGAGTGAGTCTCATCGGGGCGGTCCCCCTCCTCGGACCCTCGCCGGGTGCGCGCCCCGCCGCGCGGAGCTAGCATTCGCGGGATGCTGCACGGGACGACCCACCCCGATTTCGCCGACGTCGCTCGGTCGCTCGCTCGCATTCTGCCCAAGCGCGGGCCGGGTGGAGCGGCGGTGTGCGTCTATCACCGAGGCGAGAAGGTCGTCGACATCTGGGGCGGGACGCGCGATCGCGCGGGGAACCCCTGGCAGGAGGACACGGTCAGCATCTCGTTCTCCACGACGAAGGGAGTGGCCTCCACCCTGCTTCACATGCACGCGGACCGCGGCCTGGTCGACTACGAGGCTCCGGTCCGCGAGTACTGGCCCGAGTTCGGCACCGCGGGCAAGGAGAGCCTCACCGTCCGACAGCTGATGTGTCACGAGGCGGGGCTCTACGCGATCGCCGAGATGGTCGACCACGCCTCCGAGATGCTCGACTGGGACCAGATGATCCGCCGACTCTCGGAGGCCGCACCGCGCCACGCACCGGGGACCGACCACGGCTACCACGGGCTCACCTACGGCTGGCTCGTGGGCGAGATCGTGCGGCGGGTCTCCGGCGGCAAGTCGTTCGCGGAGCTGCTCGACGCGTCGATCGCGCAGCCGCTCGGGCTCGATGGCCTGTACTGCGGCGTACCGGCCGACCAGATGCATCGCTGCGCGGAGCTCATGGCGCCGGCCTTCGACGCTCCCGAAGAGCAGCGAAAGCGAACCACCGAGAGGACCTGGCGCAACGCGCGGGTCTGGGGCCAGCGCCTGGGCAGGATCGGTCTCCGCTACGACCCGGTCGAGTCGCTCGAGGCGCTCATCCCGCCGGGCATGGACGACCTCGGCTTCAACGACGAGGCCTTTCGGGCCGCGTCGATCCCGGCCGCCAACGGGTTCTTCACCGCGCGCTCCCTGGCTCGCATGTACGCGTGTCTCGCGCAGGGCGGCGAGCTCGACGGCGTGCGTCTGCTGTCCTACGACACGATCCGCAAGGCGACCGAGGAGCAGAACCGGGGCATGGGGCGCGTCGTTCCGATCTCGATGCGCTGGCGCCTCGGCTACCATCGCGTGTTCGCGGTCCGAGCGCGCGTTCCGGCGGGCTTCGGGCACTTCGGCTTCGGAGGGTCCGGGGCCTGGGCCGATCCCCAGCGCCAGCTCGCGGTCGCCCTGACCGTCAACAGCGGCGTCGGCACCCCGTTCGGAGACTCGCGCATCGCCCGGATCGGCGGCGCCGCCGCGCGCGCGGCCGACCGTCGACGCAGGCGCGCTGCCGGCCCCCCCTCGCCTACGCGAGCTTGAGACCGAACCTCGCCTCGAAGTCCCGATAGTAGGCCGCGTCGTCCGCCGCCCTGCCCAGCTCGACCCACTCCTCGTCGGACATGCGGGCGCGCCCGGTCGGCAGCTCCTCGCCACCCCAGGCGCACGTGTACCGCAAGCGCGGGCTCGGGTCGGTGAGGGCGCCCGCGATCGTGTCCGCGACCTCCTCGGCCGGCACGGCCGCCTCGATGCCCTTCGCGTAGAACTGCAGCATGCGCCGGTACGCCGGCTCGTACGCGGTCGGCTCCGGATGCCCGACGTTCTTCGGCAGGATCGCGGTTCGGGTGACTCCCGGCTCGATCACGACGACGCGTAGTCCGAACGGCGCGACCTCCTGCGCCAGGTTCTCCGAGAGAGCCTCGACGGCCCACTTCGAAGACGAGTAGACGACCTGGCCCAGAGCGGCGATGCGCCCCGCGATGGAGCTCACGTTCACGATCTGCCCCGTCCCGCGCGCACGCATCCGCGGCAGCGCCGACTGGATGCACCGAATCACTCCCCAGTAGTTCGTCTCGAAGACCTGCCGCGCGGCCTCGATGTCGACGTCCTCGACCGTCGCGTTGAACCCGACGCCCGCGTTGTTGACGAGCACGTCCAACGCCTCGACCTCGCCGTGCACCCGCTCGAACGCCGCCCGCACGGACGCGTCGGAGCCCACGTCGAGCTGCACGGGCTCGACCTCCACCCCGGCTTCGGCGGCCAGCGCGCCGAGCTTGTCGCCCTTCCCCGGATCCCTCATCGCGGCGAAGACGCGATAGCCGTCCGCGGCGAGCCGAAGCGCCGTCGCGCGACCGATGCCCGAGTTCGAACCAGTGACCAGTGCCGTCTTCATCGCACGACACTACCTCCAAGAACCGGTCGAGGGTCAAGCGGAACCCCTTGACCTTTCGACACATACAATGCCAATAGAGAGGCGTGACGATCGAACGTGACGAGCTCGGCTTCGACGCCCCGGCCCCGCTCGGGCATCCCGGACGCTTGGGCCTTCGCCCGGGCCGCGAGATCGGCCCGGCGGTGGGCGAGCGCCTCCCCGACTTCGAGCTGCCCGACGCCTCGGGCCGACGCGTCCGCTTCCACGAAGACCGCGGCGACGCGAAGAGCGCGGTCGTCTTCTACCGATCCGCCGTCTGGTGACCCCCCTGCTGGACGCAGCTCGGTGAGCTGCGCGACGCCTACGGCAAGTTCGAGCACGCCGGAATCCGACTGTACGCGATCTCCTACGACGACCGACGCGTGCTGTCCGAGTTCGCGGAGAAGCAGAAGATCCCCTACCCGCTTCTTTCGGACGTCGATTCGGACGTCATCCGGCACTACGGGATCCTGAACGACCAGATCGAGGTCGGCGACGCGTTCCTCTACGGGATTCCGTACCCCGGAGTCTTCGTGACCGACGAGCGGGGCGTCGTCGTCGCGAAGTTCTTTCACGACTCCTACAAGAAGCGCGAGAGTCCCGAGCTCCTGATCGACGCCGCCCTCGGGCGGATCGAGCTCTCGGACGACGCGCCGCGCGTCGACGGCGGCGACGCCGAGGTGAAGATCACGGCGGCGATCCACGGCGGCCCGGGCTCGATCCGCCAGGGCATCCGCCGCGAGGTGGTGGTGCGCTTCGAGCTCGGGGACGGGCTCCACATCTACGACGCGCCGGTGCCCGACGGGATGGTGCCCACGACGGTGAGGGTGACGGGACCGGCGGGGCTGGTCGTCGAGGACACGATCGCGCCTCCCACGACGCCGCTGCGCCTCGCCTCGATGGACGTCGAGCTGCGGGTCTGGAGCGGGACGGTCGATCTGCGCGTGCCGATCTACGGCGCCGGCGAGCTCGTGAGTGAGGTGCGGCCCCTCGACCGCGACTCGATCTCGATCGACATCGAGGTTCGCTACCAAGCCTGCGACGCCGACACGTGCCTACTCCCGAAGACCGAGCGGCTACGGATCCAGGTGCCCCTCGACGTGATCGACATCCCCGACATCTCGCTCCACACGGGCCACGGCCAACGCGTCGGCAACTACGATGGCACCCGCCACCTGGTGCGGCTCTTCGCCCGGAAGGTGCTGCCTCATCCCCTCGGCTTCCTCAAGTTCCTCGCGAAGTCGATCCGCCTGGAACGCGCGGCCCGAAGGCGCGGGGCCGACCGGGCCTGACCCGTGCCGGCGCCGCGCGCGCCCCCGGGCGTGGCGCACCGAACTGGGCCTGGCGTCGCTCCTCGGCTATAGAACGTCCCAAAAGAGCCACGCGCCGTGGCCAGGAGAACCCGATGACCGTTACGCAGCTGCAGTCCGTTCCCGTTCCGCACTCGCCCGTCGACGACATCCCGCCGCTGGTCGCGCGCCTCAGGGCCACCTTCGACTCCGGCAAGACACGGCCCCTCGCCTGGCGACGCGAGCAACTGCAGGCTCTCCTGCGTTTCCACAAGGAGCAGGCCGAGCCGCTGGCCGAAGCGCTACGCGCGGATCTCGGAAAGCCCACCATGGAGGCCTATGCGGCCGACATCGCTCAGGCCCCGGGCGAGGCCAAGCTGGCGCTCAAGAATCTGGCCAAGTGGACCAAGCCCGAGAACGTCGGCCGCGTTCCGATGCTCGGCCGTTCGGTGCTCATGCGCGACCCGCTCGGTGTCGTGCTCATCATCGCGCCGTGGAACTACCCGGTCGGCCTCCTTCTCTCTCCGCTCGTCGGCGCGATCGCGGCCGGCAACGCGGCGGTCTTGAAGCCGTCGGAGGTGACCGCGCACACCTCGGCCGTGCTCGCCGAGACCCTTCCGAAGTACCTCGACCCCGACGCCATCGCGCTCGTCGAAGGTGGCGTCGAGGAGACCACCGCCCTGCTCGATCAGCGATTCGACCACATCATGTACACGGGCAATGGCCAGGTCGGCCGCATCGTGATGGAGAAGGCCGCCAAGAACCTGACTCCGGTCACGCTCGAGCTCGGGGGAAAGAGCCCGTGCATCGTCGACGCGACGGCCGATCTCACGATCGCCGCGCGGCGCATCGCCTGGGGCAAGTTCATCAACTCCGGGCAGACGTGCATCGCCCCGGACTACCTCCTCGTCGAAGAGTCCATCCACGACCCGCTGGTCGCCGCGATCGAGAAGACCGTGAAGGAGTTCTACGGCGACGACCCCCAGAAGACGGCCGACTACGCGCGGGTCGTGAACCAGCGTCACCATGCGCGCCTCACGGCCCTGCTCGAAGATCAGGAGATCGCGTTCGGCGGCGCGACGGACGTCGACGATTGCTACATCCAGCCGACGCTCCTCACGAACGTGTCCCCGGACTCGGCCATCATGCAGACCGAGATCTTCGGCCCGATCCTGCCCGTGCTCCGCATTCGCGACGTCGACGAGGCGATCTCGTTCGTCCGGGCCCGCGAGAAGCCGCTCGCGCTGTACGTCTTCACGTCGGACGATGCGGTGGCCGGCAAGGTCCTCGAGGAGACCAGCTCGGGCGGCGCGTGCGTCAACGGCACCGTCATGCACATCGGCGACTCGCGCATGCCGTTCGGCGGCGTGGGCGAGAGCGGGATGGGCGCGTACCATGGCCGCAGCAGCTTCGAGACCTTCACGCACCGGAAGGCCGTCCTGAAGCGCGGCTTCCGGTTCGACCTGAAGATGATGTACCCGCCCTACTCGAAGTTCGGCACCAAGATGGTCAAGAAGATGGTCTGACGACTCCTCCGGCGCGTCGTCGGCCCGGGGTCGGCGCTTCGTCCGAACCCGGGTCTACCCGGAACCGATCTGCCGCGCCGCGCGCCCCGGGCTCCGCACTCGTCCGCGCGGCCGGTGGACGAAGTACACCTGCTCCCAGAGGGTGTCGGGAGGATCGGCCGGAGCCCGCCGCACCTCGACGAACCCGAGACCCTCCAGAACCCGCACCGACGCCTCGTTCGGGGCGTCCGTCGATGCGTGGATCTCCTCGAGTCCGCGCGTGTATCCGCGGTCCATCACGGCGCGTGTCATCTCGGTCGCGAGCCCCTGCCCCCAGCATCGCTCGAACATCGCGTACATGATCTCCAGCACGCCCGGCTCCGCGAACTCGGCGTAGCCGACCAGGCCCGAGATCCGCGTCTCGCCCGCGAGGCGCGCGGCCCACATACCGAGCCCCTGCGCCTCGAACCTCGCGATGCTGGTCTCGATCATCTCCGAGATACGGGGAGCACCCAGATCGCGGCCATCGCAGAGGTAGCGGCGCACCTGCTCGTCGGCGAGCAGCGCGTGCAGCTCCCCGAGCTCCGCGGGACGAACCGGCGCGAGACGCAGGCGGGCGGTCGCGATCGCGTGCTCCGGCATCGAACGGAGTCTGCCCTTCGCCCGTCCGGGAGGGCAAGCCACTGCCACGCCCGTGGAACCGGGGCGGCGCGGCCCGGAGCCTGGCGGGCGGCCTCTCGGGCCGACTCGCTCCGATTTCCGCAGCCGTGCTATGCTCGACGTACTCGGGAGACGCTCATGGTGGCTCGTGGAATCACCTCGTTCCGGCCCCCGATCGTGGCCGCGGCCCTCTCGCTCGCGTTCGCCTCGAACGCGTGGGGAACCGCCGCGATGACGGTGCTCGGGAACTCGGACGCGCACGACTGCTTCCTGAACGCGTCGACCCGCTCCGCCGCCGTGAGCTCGCTCGACAGCTGCCGCAAGGCTCTCGGCTCCGGGGACCTTTCCAACACCGACCACGCGGCGACGCTGGTCAACATGGGCATCATCCTGAACTCGCTCGCGCGCGTCGACGAGGCGATGGAGGCCTTCGAGGAGGCCCTCAGCCGCTCGCCGCAGCTACCCGAGGCCGTGTTGAGCCGAGGCAACAGCCACTTCCTCCGCCGCGACTACGACCGCGCGATCGCCGACTACGAGCTGAGCCTCCGGTACGGCGTCAAGGATCCCGCCGCCGCGCACTTCAACCACGGTCTCGCGCATCACAAGAAGAAGGACTTCAAGCAGGCCGCGGTCTCGTACCAGCGCGCGATCGAGCTCAAGCCGGACTTCCGCCGCGCGCAGGCCCGACTCGATCAAATCCAGAAGCTGGGCCTCTCCGAGCAGACCGCACCCCGCACCAAGCCGTCGACGTACTGAGCTCCCGGCCGCACTTCGCTCCGGACTCGGCTAGCAACCCGTCGGGAGTGCTCGAGTGCGACTTCGGTTCGTGCGTTGGCGGAGCCAGCGCAGGTACTCGCAGCGGTCGGGGTCGTCCAGGAGACGGGGGTCGGCGTCGGCGGCGGCGAGGACCTCCTCTTCCGTCAAGGTCTCGCCCGACATTCGGAGGCCACCGTCCGCGTCCGTGTCCAATACGAGGAACTCCGGGGCCGGCTTCCACTCGGGCAGATCGCCCGAGCGGCCCTGGCCCGGCGCGCCCGTCGTGGCGAACTGCACCCAGTACGAGATCATCTGCTCGGAGAGCTTCTTTCGCCCCGCCTCGTTCTCCTCCGTCCAAAGCGCGTTGGCCGCCGGTCCGAGATCGAAGTGACCGAAGACGAACGGAATCTCGAAGCCGTGGGAGGCGCCGACCATCTTCGAGAAGTCCGAGCCGACGATCGTCGGCTCTTCGTCCCAGTCGAACCGGTACACGAACACTCCGGGGGCCCCGCCCTTCCCCAGTGCGGCCGCGGGCTCGTCGGCGCCGGCGGCCTTCCAGACGCGACTCCCGTGCTCCGCGCGAGCCTCGAAGTTCTCGGGATCGTTCAGGCGCGGGAACAGCCACAGGAGCTGCCAGGTGTGCTCGGGATTCGCGAAGAGGAACAGCTTGTCCTCGTCGCGGTTCGTGCCGATCATCACCGGAACGCCCGCGTGGCCGTCCGCGGTCGCGAACCCGTCCAGCGGCGCGCTCGCCGGCAACACCGCGCCGTCGGGGAACATCTGAGGCACGTCGATCAAGCCTTCGGTCGCCTCCCGCGCATACGTGGCGAGGATCGCCTCGGCGGGCTTCGCGCGAAGGTACGTCGCGACGTCCGTCGCGGTCATCGCGTCGAGCTTCGCGCGTGCGGTCGGAACGTCCGGCGCCGAGCCATCCTCGACCAGGAGCGCGACCAGCGTCTCGTTCGAGCTCCCGGGGTTCCCCGGCGGAGTGTCGTCGGCGAAGTTCTCCGCCTCGGCGAGCGTCGTCGACCGCAGTCCCCCGCTCTGCGCGATCGCGCGGTGAAACGACCCGCGCGCTCCCGGAGCTCGAAGGAGCGCGAACACGTCGCGCCCGCCGGCCGACTCGCCGAAGATCGTCACGTTCCCCGGATCCCCTCCGAAGGCCGCGATGTTGTCGCGCACCCAACCCAGAGCGGCGATCATGTCGAGCACACCGAAGTTCCCCGAGCGGTCCTCCTCCGTCGTCGCTTCCGCCCGCAGCGATGCGTGGCGGAACCATCCCAGAGGCCCGAGTCGGTAGTTGATCGCGACGACGACCACGTCCTGCGTCGCCGCGAGGTAACCTCCATCGTAGTTCGACGCCTGACCGATGACGTTGCCGCCGCCGTGGATCCAGAAGAGCACCGGCAGGCCCGGCCGCTCGGCCGTCACCGGCGTCGCGTCCACTGGCGCGTAGACGTCGAGGACGAGGCAATCCTCGTCGCCGCCGATCTCGTCCGACGGAATCGCGAGCCCGGCGAACGGACTTCCGAACTGCGGACAGGCCGCGCCGTGCCGGGTCGCTTCGCGCGTCCCCGACCAGGGGGCGAGCGGCGCCGGTGCGCGCCACCGTCGCTCCCCCACGGGGGGCGCGGCGTAGGGAATGCCGAGGTACTCGTGACTGCCGTAGATCCCGACACGCCCGACGACGTCGCCCGCCGGAGGAGATCTCCGCGACGACGGATCGGGCGCCGAGGGAGCGTCCGGGGCGGTCGCCGTGCAGCCGACCAGGAGTGCGACGAACGAGATCGCGAAGGCGCGCATGCCGGCCTTCCTAGCGCGCTTCACGGCGGCACTCCAAACGGCTCGTTTCCCCCGCCGTGGAAGACCCCGGTCCCTCGTCCGGGCCACGCGGGAAGGCGCGGCCGTGACTCGCGGCCTGCCGGGTCGAGAAGCGCGCGACCGCTCGCGAAGCGGCGCCGACGCTCCTCCGCCCCATGAGTCTCCGCCGGTGCGGATGTGGATCGCCGGCATCTCGCCGGCGCGGGACGCCACGCGCACGGGGATCGGTCGTCGAGCCGAATCGCCACGCGGGCATCGTTGCCATTGCGGCCGGGTCTCCCTACCCTTCGGCATGGCCTCGCCCGAGCAGCTCCGACGTCGCGCGAGCGCCGCGTTCGCCGCCGTCTTCGTGCCGTTGTTCCTCGGCGCGGTCCTGGTCCAGAATCTCGGGGGGTACCTCCGGCGGGACCTTCCCTTTCTCGAGGAGGCGACGATCGCGCTCGGCGCCCTCGGCGCCCACCAGCGGTGGCCGATGTTCGGAGCCTACTTCCCGAACCACACGCGCGTCCCGGTCGTGCGGCTCCTCCTGGCCGGTGGGACGCCGGTGTTCCTGCTGCCCGTCGCGACCCCGTCGTTCAGCGACGAGCTGGCGCGGCAGTTCGATCTCGCCGCCACCTCCGAGCAGGGGCGCGTCGCCGCCTGGAAGACGCACGTCGGCACCGGGCGGATCGAGAAGCTCGAATCGCGCGCGAGCAGCCCGTGGCGGGGCTGGCTCGGCGTGCGCACCGCCTACGTCGCGTCGCGCATGCGCCGCTGGGCCGACGCCGAAGGCGTGGACCTGGCCCGGCAGGTGCGGGCCGTCGACCTCCTCAGCGTGAAGATCCAGAGCGCCCGCGACGGCGCGCCGCTCACCGTCGTCTCGATCGACCCCGTCTCGATCGAACCCGCGCTCCTCCCGGACTGGCCGGCACCGCGCGCACGCCAGCTCGTGAGCGGGCCATGACGCGAGCGTTCGCACGCGTCGTATCGTACTGGTCCACGCCGATCCGCGCGGAGCGCATGGCCGCGTTCCGTATCGTCATCGGCGCGCTCGTCGCGATCGACGCCGTGATCACGATTCTTCCCCACGCCGCCTGGTACCTGGGCGCGGACGGGCTTCATCCGGAGGCGCTCTTCCGCCTCGTCGCCGAGCCGGGGACCTGGTCGCTCGTCCCCGCCGACGCGACGGCGGCCGAGGCCCGGGCCTACGTGCTCGCCCTCGTCGCCGCTTCGATCGGCGTCGCCTGCGGCCTCGCGACGCGAATCTCGTCGATCGCGATGTGGGCGCTCCTCGTCAGCATCCACAATCGCAGTCCGTACGTCTTGAACGGCGGCGATTTCCTCCTGCAGGTGGCGGCGCTCTACCTCGTCTTGATGCCCGCGGGTCGGGCGTGGAGCGTCGACGCGGTCGTGCGACGTCGGCGGCGACGCGAGGCCAGCCCGTGGGTCCTGCCCTGGCCGTACCGGCTGGCGCAGATCCAGCTCGCGGTCATGTATCTCTTCACCGGGCTCAGCAAGCTGCCCACACCCGACGGACCGCACGTCGGGCAGTGGATCTCCGGCCAGGCGCTCGCGGGAGCGCTCGGGACGGCGACCATGGCGCGGTTCGAGATCCTGTCGACGATTCCCTGGTGGGTCTCCGCCCCGGCCGTCTGGGCCACCCTCGTCTGGGAGATCTCGTTTCCCGTGCTTCTCCTCTTCGGCCGCACGCGCGCGCCCGCCCTCGCGTTCGGCGTCCTCGTGCACCTCGGGATCTTCGCCACGCTGGAGGTCGGCGCCTTCAGCTTCGCGAGCCTTTCGTACTACGTCCTCTTCCTTCCACCGGCGTGGTTCGGCCCGGCCGAGCCGCCTCGAGAACCAGGAGACCCAAGATGAGTGAACGGGCCCTCGCCGTCGTCACGGGCGGCAGCTCCGGAGTCGGCAAGGCGATCTTGCGCGCGGGTACTCCCGACGACGTGGCCCGCGTCGTCGAGCTCCTGGCGAGCCCGAAGGCGGGGTACGTCACCGGGCAGACGATCTGGGTCGACGGCGGAGCCCTCACCCTGCCGAACTGGCGGTACGAGGAGGAGAAGGCCGGAGGACGACCGTGAGCGCGGACGACTCCGAGCGCGCGGGAGGCCGCGCATCGTACCGCGTCTCGGAGGACCCGGAGGAGGCGCGCGTCGAGGGCCGCCGGCTCGCGCTCCTGGGCGAGCTTCGCGATCGGCGCAGCGCCGCGACGCTCGAGGCCCTCGGCATCGAAGACGGGTGGCGCTGCCTCGACGTGGGTTCGGGCGGCGGCAGCCTCGCACGATGGATGGCGGAGCGGGTGCGCCCGTACGGCTCGGTCGTCGCGACCGACGTGGACCTCCGCTTTCAACGGGAGGGGCGCGACAACCTCGAGGTGCGTCGCCACGACATCGTCCACGACGCGCTTCCGGAGAACGAGTTCCACCTCGTGCACGCACGCGCGGTCCTGCAGACGATCGAGCAGCGCGAGGCCGTGCTGGACAAGCTGGTTCGCGCGCTGCGACCCGGGGGATGGCTCGTCGTCAGCGATCCCGAGTGGAGCGCGTTCGAGCGCCAGCCGCTCCCCGAGGCCTTCCGCGCTCTCTACGACGCCATGATGGACGCGGCCGCCCACGCCCACGGGTACGACCGGCACTGGCCCGTGCGGATCCCGGCCGCGTTCCGGGCGCGCGGCCTCGTCGACATCGACTGCCGGGGCGACAGCCACGCGATGCACGGGGGAACCGACAGCGCCGAGTGGCTGATCCTGGCCTACGAGCGCAGCGCGCCCGGACTCGTCCGCGCGGGCTTCCTCGATCAAAGGACCGTCGACGAAGGACTCCGCGCCGCACGGAAGCGGGACTTCCTCGCCATGGGCCCCGTATCGGTCTGCTGCTGGGGCCGGAAGCCGTAGCTACTCGAAGTACCCGTTCACGTCGAAGATCATGTGCGTCTGCCCGACCGGCACGTAGCCCTTGATCTCGCCGCCTCCGTCCGACGAGAGCTTCAGGAGCAGATTGTTGTTCACGATCGCTCCGGCCGCGTAGTTGA
This sequence comes from bacterium, assembly GCA_030430245.1. Classification (GTDB taxonomy): domain Bacteria; phylum Desulfobacterota; class Binatia; order UBA12015; family UBA12015; genus VGTG01. The sequence goes on from JAUIFY010000031.1 coordinate 15,595, forward strand.
CGGCGCTCACCGTGGGAAGGGAGTCGTCCGCCGGGAAGAGCGTCACGAATCCCGCCGTCGTCGGCGCGACCACCGTCACGACGGCCGACACCGCCTTCGCGGTCTCGGGGATGCCACAGAGGCCGGAGATCGGGAAGACGCGCTCCTCGCCGGCGCTCAGCGGCGCGGCGGGACCACCCGGTCCCGGGTCGGTCAGGGTGTTGATGACGCGACACGGGGTGATGCCGTAGAAATCCAATCCGGCCAACGGCGTCGGCCCCGGTGTGGGCGTCGGGTCGGGAGTCGGGCTCGGCGTCGGGTCGGGGGTCGGCGCCGGCGTGGGCGTCGGGTCCGGAGTCGGACTCGGCGTCGGCGTCGGGTCCGGCGTCGGCGTGGGCGTCGGGTCGGGGGTCGGCTCCGGCGTGGCGGTCGGCGCGGGCGTGGGGGTCGGCGATGGCCCCGGCGTGGGCATCGGACCGATCGTACAGTCCGGCTCGCAGCCGTCGCCCGGGTCCAGGTTGCCGTCGTCGCACTCTTCGCCGCACTCGGCGATGCCGTCGCCGCACACGTCGTCGGGGCGCTGGCAGTAGCCCGCGCACCCGTCGCAGCTCGCGGTCCCGCCGTCGTCGCACTGCTCGCCGAGCGACGCGGTGACGACGCCGTCGCCGCAGTAGCCGCACTCGGGCAGCGTCGCGTCGAACGTCGAGATGGCGGCCGGCGAGACCGAGCCCGTGATGCTCGGCGGCACCGTCTTGTAGAAGACGAAGTTGCCGACCTGCGGTTGGCTCTCGGTCGGCTCGGCGGCCTGGATGTCGCCCGAGATCGTCGCGAGCCCGCTCGCCAGGAGCACGGTCGAGCCGAAGCCCTCGAACACGAAGTTCGAGCGCGCGTCGAGCTCCCCGTCCGGGGCGAGGATCCCGATCTCGCACGACTGGATCTCGATCCGCCCGCCGATGGCGTCCGGATGCCCGCCGCCCCGCACCGTGACCTTGTCGACGACGTCGACGAAGAGCGGCGCGATGACGGTCAGGTCCGAGGCGAAGCCGGGAGCGGACAGATCGATGTCGCCGAGCGTCGCGCTGCGGTCGGCCGTGATGTCGACGAGGCCGGACGCGCCAAAGGGGCCGGCCGTCTCGGTCACGATCGAGCTCGTCGAGTTCTGGACGAAGTCGAGCCGCGCCTCGTAGCTCTGGTCGCCGCCGAAGCACTCGTACCCGCCCTTCGCGTCGACGTCGCCGTCGAAGACGATGTGGCGGCCGGCGATCAGCGAGATCGACGCGCCGTCGCCGCAGTCCTCGGTCGTCTGGTTCGCGCCGCCCCGCCCGAAGAGCTCGCCATCCTGCGTCAGGAGGACGTCGACGCCCGCCTCGATGTCGAGCAGGCCGGCCTCGCCGTCGGGGTCGCCGCCGTTCAGCTCGATGCGGTCGTTCACGGTGACGGTGCCGGCGGCGAAGATGTCGATGTCGCCGGCGCCGAAATCCGAGCCGGTCGAGATCATCACGTCGTCGATGGTCACGTCGCCGCCGGCCGTGACCTGGATGTCGCCGCCGCTCGCGCCGTCGCCGCTCCCCTCGGCCGTCACATCCTGGGAGAACGTGATCGACCCATTGGCCCGGACGTCGATGAACCCGGCGGACGCGTCCAGCCCGCTCGCGCTCGCGTCGAGGATGCCGTCGATCAGGGCGTCGCCGAACGAGTCCAGGAAGATGTTGCCGGCCTCGTCGACGTCCGGCCGCACGTCGATCCGGGATCGGTTCGACCCGGTCGTCGACAGGACGATGTCGCCGGCGACCGTGATCAGGGTCACGACCGCCCGATCGCCGCCGCCCAGGATCCTGCCGTTGGGCTGGAACGTGATGTCGTCGGCCGTGATCTCCAGAGTTCGCGCGTTGTCGCCCGGCCCCACGGTGATGTCGGTCCCGGTCGCGATCACCAGCGACTGCCCGGTGAAGTCCAGCACCGATCCGGCGTCGACCGTGATGTCCGACGACACGACGCACGGATTGCCGGTGCAGAGATCGCTCTCCACGGTGGCACGTGCGGGGGAGACGAACGCCGCGACGAGCGCGACGCACAACGAGGCTACGAGCGTTGGTGTCTTCAAAGGATCCACTTCTTGGTTGGGGGACGGTCCGACCTCCAGAAAGCCCGCGTTTCACGTGCTGGTCCAGACGGAATTTTCGCTCGTTCGCGGAGGAGCGCCGGCACGCGGGCGAACCGAGGGCGAAGACAAGACTGAAACACCCCTGATTTCAGGGAGTTGCGCCTACCCCGACCGCCTCAGGGAAGCCGGACCCGCTCGACCAGCTCCAGGGCCCGCGCGGGCGGCGACGGCGTGAAGGCGGCCACCCCGTACGCCACGGCGAAGTTCAGCACCATGCCCAGCGCGCCGATGCCCTCGGGCGAGATGCCCCAGAGCCAGTGGGCGGCGGTGTTCAGCTCGGGCGCCATGAACTTGAAGTGGACGATGTAGCCGGCGGTGAACCCGATGCCGGCGATCATGCCGGCGATCGCCCCGTGGCTGTTCATCCGCCGCGAGAAGATGCCGAGCGTCACCGCGGGAAAGATCGACGCGGCCGCGAGCCCGAAGGCGAACGCCACCACCTGCGCGACGAACCCCGGCGGTCGGATCCCGAAGTAGCCGGCGACGACCACCGCGAGCCCGGCCGCGACGCGCGCGGCGAGAAGCTCCGCGCGCTCGTCGATGTCCGGCACGAAGCTCTTCTTCAGAAGATCGTGCGCGACCGAGCTCGAGATGACGAGCAGGAGCCCCGCCGCCGTCGACAGCGCCGCCGCGAGCGCTCCCGCCGCGACGAGCCCCACGACCCACGCCGGGAGGTTCGCGATCTCGGGGTTCGCGAGCACCATGATGTCGCGATCGATGACCAGCTCGTTCCGCGCGTCGCTCGCCGGGCCGACGTACCGCACGTGCCCGTCTCCGTCGTGGTCGTCGAACTGGACGAGCCCGATGCTCTCCCAGTTGTGCACCCACGACGGCAGCTCGGCGTACGCACGTCCGGGCACGGTCTGGAGCAGGTTCGTCCGGGCGAAGGCCGCCACGGCCGGCGCCGTCGTGTAGAGGATCGCGATGAACACCAACGCCCAGCCGGCCGAGCTTCGCGCGGCCGACACCTTGGGGACGGTGTAGAAGCGCACGATCACGTGGGGCAGCCCGGCGGTGCCGATCATCAAGGCCGCGGTGATGAAGAAGACGTCGAGCGTGCTCTTCGTCCCCTGCGTGAACGCGACGAACCCGAGATCGATGCTCAACTGATCCAGTCGGTCGAGGAGCGCGACGCCGGAGCCGTCCGCGAGCGTCGACCCGAATCCGATCTGCGGGATCGGGTTCCCGGTCATCAGCATGGAGATGAAGATCGCCGGCACCAGGTACGAGAAGATCAGCACGCAGTACTGTGCGACCTGGGTATAGGTGATGCCCTTCATGCCCCCGAGCACGGCGTAGAAGAAGACGATCGCCATGCCGACGACGACGCCCGTCTCGATCTCGACGTCGAGGAAGCGCGAGAAGACGATCCCCACGCCGCGCATCTGGCCCGCGACGTACGTGAACGAGATGAAGATGGCGCACCCGACCGCCACGATGCGTGCCGGGCGCGAGGCGTAACGGTCTCCGATGAAGTCGGGGACGGTGAACTGCCCGAACTTGCGGAGATAGGGCGCCACGAGAAGGGCCAGCAGCACGTAGCCCCCCGTCCAGCCCATGAGATAGACGGACCCGTCGTAGCCCATGAACGAGATGAGCCCCGCCATCGAGATGAACGACGCGGCCGACATCCAGTCCGCCGCCGTGGCCATGCCGTTCAGCAGCGGCGGCACGTGGCCCGAGGCCACGAAGAAGTCGGCGGTCGACCGCGCGCGCGACCAGATCGCGACGCCGACGTAGAGGGCGAACGACAGACCGACGAGAAGGAACGTCCAGCCCTGGATGGTCATCCGCCGGCCGACTCCTCGCGCACGCCGTACTCTCGATCGAGCCGGTTCATGAGCCCGACGTAGACGAAGATCAGCGCGACGAAGACCAGGATCGACCCCTGCTGCGCGAACCAGAACCCGAGCTTGAACCCGCCGAGGCGAATCGCGTCGAGCGGCTCGCGCAGGAGAATCCCGAACCCGAAGGAGACGACGAACCAGAAGCCGAGAAGGACGGTCAGGTACTGGAGGTTGCGCCGCCAATAGGCGGCGTTGCGCTGGGTGTCGGTGGGCTCGGTCACGGGGCGGGAACGTACTGCGGGCGCCCCCCCGGCTCAACCGGCTCTCAGAACCAGATCCGGGCGCCGACCCACGCCCCGATCGGCGCGCCGGGACTCAGAAAGCGCGGATCGTCGAACTCGGGCCCGAGGACCTCCTCGGAATCACCCAACAGACCGAACGTCTCGTAGTCCGCGTCGAACAGGTTCTCGACCCGCAGCAGGAGCGACGCCCGCTCCCAGAAGCGCCACTCGCCGCGGAGGCCGACGATCGCGTACGGGTCGACCGGCGGCAGGAGATTGGCCTCGTCGCCGCGCAGATGGCGATTCGAGTAGAAGCGGACGTCGACGCCCACGCGAAGCTCCGGCATGGGCAGCCAGTCGACGGCCGCCTTCAGCACGTGCTCGGGCAGGCTCGGCAATCGATCCCCGTCCTCGACCTGGATGTCCCCGTTCGCATCCGCGTCGGGGTGGTTCGGGCTGCTCACCCGGAACGCGTCTTCGAAGGTCGCGCGCAGATAGCTGTAGTCGAGCCGCCACTGGACCGAGGCGACGTCGATCCGACCGGCGAGACTCAGCTCGATGCCACGGCGCAGGGTGTCGCCGACGTTGTCGAAGAAGCCCTCGTTGCTCGTCACGCCTCCCGTGCTGACGAAGAGGATGTCGTCGGCGTTGCGCGACCAGAACGCCGCGAGCGACGCATTCGAGAGAACCGGGCCCCACCCACCCCGAATCCCGACCTCCCCGGTTCGGGCGACGACCTGGTCGAGGGGCGGATCGGCGAGGAACGCGTTCGGCAGATTGCACGGCGCCTCGGGGTCCGCGCACGCGAGCTCCACCGGACTCGGAGTGCGTGACGACTCGCGGTACGCGCCGAAGAGGGTGATCCGCTCGTGCGGGCGGTACGTGAGACCGACCGAGGGATTTACCCGAAAGTAGTCGTGCGACCCGTTCAGGTCCGGCGCGAGCCCGCTCCGATCGCGCAGATCGATCGACGTCGACACCAGACGCGCCCCGACGTTGAGCGCGACGTCGCCCGTGAGGGAGAGCACCTCGGCCGCGTACGCGCTCCACACGCTGCGCCTCGCATGCGCGTCGACGGCAGCGTCCGGGACGAACCGCCCGGTCTGCGTCGTGCCGCGATCGTCGGTCAAGCGAGCCAGCTCGACCGACGAGTCGAAGTCGGCCCGGCCCCCGTCCCAGCCCACGCCACCGACGAGCGTTCCCGCGAAGCCGAACACGACGTGGTCGACGCGCGTCTGCACGCCCACCCCGAACGAGCTCTGATCGGTCGCCGTGCGATTGTTCACGGCGTCCAGGTCCTCGGACGCCGGATCCCCGAACTGGTCCTGGACGACCTCTTCCTCGGGCGTTCCCACCTCCTCGTCCTCGCACAGCAGGCCGGCGTGCTCCGGCAGCTCGCAATCCACGAACTCGGTCGAGTCTCCGTTGAACGTCCTCGTGTCGAGCCCCCGGTAGTAGCCGACCCCGGTGAGCGACCACCTCTCCGAGAAGGCGTGCGTGGCCTCCAGAGCGTAGGACTGCAGCGTGTTCCGGGTCGTGTCGGGAAACGTGAACACCGCCCGCCGATCGAGGTCGAGAAGCTGGATCGGCGCCGCGCCGTTCCCCGTCAGATCCGTGTCGGCGAAGCCGAGGTCGAGATCGACGCCGGTCGCCTCCCCGCGCCATCCGACCGAGCCGAAGACGTTCACCGCCGTCGACGGCGAGTGGTCGCGCCATCCGCTCTCGTCGAGCACGTGGACGGCCAGGTAGGAGCCCAGTGTGCCGTCGTTGCGACCGGTCTCCGCGTCGATCGCCACGCGCCCGAAGGATCCGCCGGTGATCCGGCCCGTGGTGCGCGGATGAGAGAATCCGTCCTTCGTGCGGAGGGTGATCGCTCCGCCGAGCGCATTCAAGCCATAGAGAGGATCGGCGCCCGGGATCAGCTCGAGCTCGGCGATCGCGATCTCCGGGAGGAGATCCCAATGGACCACGTCGCCGAACGTCTCGTTCAGTCGCACCCCGTTCTGGTAGACGGCGAGCCCCTGCGGCACGCCGAGCAGCGGCGACGCGACGTAGCCGCGGTACCAGACGTCGGGTTGGAGCGGATTGCTCTGTGCCTCGGCCAGCGAGACGCCTCCCATCGCCTGCTCGAGAAACCCCGCGATGCCCGCGGTCTGCGAGCGCATCAGCTCCCGGCCCGAGGCCCTCTGCGTGCTCGCGGCCAGCAGGTCTCGCGACACGCCGGCCCCCGGCAGCGGTCCCACGTCGCGCACGACGATCTCGTCGACCGCCGCGCCGTCCGACTCCGTCGCCGCCCGCGCACCTGCGCCGGCCGCGGTCAAGGTCGCGGTCGCGGCCGCGGCCAGGACGAGGTGGAGCGCGCGTCGCATCGATCGCGGGTTCGTAGAACGCGACGCCTCCGATTGCGACCTCGCCGGCCCCGGGAGCCCGTTCGGACGTGAAGGGGCCGCCGTTCAGCCGCCGAACGCGAGGCCGCACTCGGGACACTCCTCGGCGTCGGCCGAGAGCTCCTCCCCGCACGCCGGACAGGACTCCACCTCGCCCTCGGCGAGCTCGTCGGCGTGCTGCGCGGGCAGCACCTGGGCCGCGATCGCGCGATCGATCTCGCGGGCGACCGCGATCCCGGCGTCGTCGACGAACAACCCGACGAGCTCACCAGTCCCGACGGCCTCGACTCCCTCCGGGATCGCGTCGGGCGCGACGGGCTCGACGCGATGCGGAACCTCGCGCTCCTCGAGGCCCTCCGAGAGCGCCTCGATCCAGGCGACCGGCGCGACGCGAACGCAGTGCAGCTCCGTCGCGGGCGGGAACTCGTCCCCCGCGACGGCATCGGGGGGAACGAGGTCGACGTCGCATTCCGAGCAGCGCTCGACGGCCAGAGTGAACTCGCCGTTGCACGAGGGGCAGATCTGATGGTCGAACTCGGGAGCCATGGCGCCCCACCGTAGCAAGGACGCGTCGGGATTGGGACGAGGGAGACGACGCGTTCGCATGGTGACCAACGCGAGCCCCCGAGCTTCCGCGGCCGGAGGCCGCTCAGGCCGCGAGCTCGGGCCACAACGCGCACGCGGTGCGGCCCAGGTACCAGCTGCGGTCGTCGTCGGAGAGATCTGCCGACGCGTCGCGACAGAGCCGCACCAGATCGGCGTAGGGGCGGTCGTGCGTCTGGGGATGATCCGATCCCCAGAGGAGTCGCCGTGCGCCGAACGCCGAGGCGAGCCGCGCGACGACGTCGGCGGGCCGGCCGCCCGCCGCCTCGACCTGACCGAGAAGGAGGCCCGACACCTTGAGATGGAGGTTCGGATGCTCCGCGAGCTCGAAGAGCGGGGCCGCGGCCGCGTACGGCGGCCCGCCCCGCAGGTCGGGAAACCCGCAGTGATCGAGCGCGACCGGCACGTCGGGGTGACGGCGCAGGACGCGGGCGAGCCTCGCGAGCCCCGTCGACAGCGTGGCGACGACCACCGGGATCCCGAGCTCCCCCGCCGTGGCGAACATGGCGTCACCGGCCTCCCCGTCGAGAAACGTCTCGTCACCGCCGATCGCGAACACGCGCACACCACGCATGCCTCTCTCGCGCACCCAACGCGTGAGGTCGGCACCCGGATCCGACGCCCCCGGGTCCACGATCGCGACGCTCGTCGAGCGCGCCGGGTGCGCGCGGGCCGCGTCGGCGCAGTACGCGTTGTCGTACCCATACGCGCCCATGGCCTGGACGAAGACGACGCGATCGACGCCGGCGGTCGCGGCCTCGGCGAGGAGATCCTCGGCCGTGATCGGGTGCGTCCGGAACCAGTCCGCCGGGCGCCGGCTCGCCCCCGAGCCGTGCGCGAGCCCGGGAGGTCGAAGCGGGTACCGCTCCATGTCGTCCGAGATGACGTGCGTGTGCGCATCGACGAGGATCGGGGATTCGGACACTCTCTGCTCCTCCGCCGCGGACGCGTCGCGGCGCACCCGCGCTACCACTGCCCCCCGTCGATGCGGAAGACCTTGCCCGTGATCCACGCCCCGTCGTCGGAGGCGAGATGAACCGCCAGAGCGCCGATCTCCGCCGGGGTGCCGATGCGGCCCAGCGGAATGGCCTTCTCCAGATCGCCGTGGAAGGCCTGCATCCCGTCGGAGATGTCCGTCTGCACGAGTCCCGGCGCGATCACGTTGCACCGGACGTTCCGTCGGGCGTTCTCGCGAGCGACCGTCTTGGTGAGCGCGTTCACCCCGGCCTTCGCCGCGTTGTAGGCGGCGCCCTTCCCCCCACACGCATCCGCCGCGATCGACGACACGGTGAGGATCACACCGCTGCGCTGCTCGCGCAGCGACGGCAGCGCCGCCCGAAGCGTGTGGAACACCCCGTAGAGGTCGATCTGGATCACCCGGTCCCAGTATCCGGGGTCCACCTCGTGCGTGGGCTCGAATCGCGTCGGCACCCCGGCGTTCGCGACGACGATGTCGAGCCCCCCGAGCGCGCCGCGCGCGTCGTGCACCATCGCGTCGACCGCAGCGTAGTCGCGGACGTCGGCGGCGAACGCGGCTCCCCGGCGGCCGAGCGCTTCGATCTCCGCGACGGTCGCATCGGCCGAGGCCTTCTCGCGGCGATAGCCGATGGCCACGTCCGCTCCGGCGGCCGCCAACGCGAGCGCGATCCCCTTGCCGATGCCCCGTGACGCGCCGGTGACGAGGGCCTTCTTCCCTTCGAGCTTCGCCATGAGGCCTGCCTACCAGAGCGGACCCGAGCGCGCCCCGGGAAACGGCTCCCACGTCCCCGCTCCCGCCCCGGCCGGAGCTGGACAGTCCGCTCCAAACCCGCAACAAAGAGATCGTCGTCCCGTCGGAGCCAGGAGCCCATCATGTCCATGTTCGGAAGTCCTTCACGTCGGCGAATCCTGCAGCTGCTCGCCCTGTTCGGGCTGGGAGGGAAGGAGCTCGCGCGGACCGCGGCGGCGCTCGCCGAGTCCGAGGCGAGGGCGAGCGATGCCTGGCCGAAGATGCAGTACCGGACCCTCGGCAAGACCGGGTTCGAGGGAAGCCGCCTGGTCTTCGGCTGCGGGGCGGCGCTCATGTTCTGGGGAAAGGACGACCTGCTGAACGCGGCGTACGATCACGGCGTGAACGTCTTCGACGTCGGGACGAGCGACTACTACCGCAACGCCGAGTCCAATCTCGCCGCGTTCGCGAAGAAGCACCGCGACGACATCTTCCTCATCTCGAAGGGGCTGGTCGGACTCGACGTTCAACCCGATCAGACGCTCTCCGCCGACGAGCGCAAGCAGTGCGCCGCCGCGTGGTCGAAGGCCCTCGACCAGAGCCTCGTCGACCTCGAGACCGACCACCTCGACGCGTACTACATCATGGCCGGCAACAACGTTTCGCTCGTCCGGAGCGACGAGATGTACGAGGCGTTCTCGCGCGCAAAGAAGGCCGGCAAGGTCGACCACTGGGGCGTGAGCACCCACCAGAACGCGGCGAACGTCCTCGGCGCGGCCGCCGAGACCGGTCGTTTCTCGCTCGCGCAGATCGCGATCACCCCGGTCGGCTGGTACGACTGGAACGCGAAGGGGGTCCAGGAAGGCTCGGCGTCGATGACCGCGATTCGGCCGACGCTCGACAAGGCGCGCGAGGCGGGCATCGGCCTGGTCGGCATGAAGGCCGCCCGCCATCTGGCGGGTCGTTGGATGGGCTTCGGCCCCGACCGGCCGAGCGCCTTCGACGCGGCCTATAGCGAGGCCTACAAGAGCGCCCCGCTCTCTCCCTTCCAGCGGAGCTATGCCTACGTGCTCGCGCACGGACTCGACGCGGTCAACGCGGACAGCCAGTCGATGGAGCACCTGAAAGAGAACTTCATCGCCGCGGCCACGTCGCAGGAGTACTTCCCCAAGGCCTAGCCTGCAGCTGCCCGCGCGAAGTGCGTGCACCGCAAACGCGCGCGCGATACGGTCTCGGGGTGCGCGTCCTCGTCGCCCTGATCGCCGTGCTCGCCGTCACGGCTGCGGTCTACGCAGGCGTGCGCGACCACGACTTCATCATCGTGGACGATCAGGCGTACATGATCATGAACCCCGTCGTGCAAGCGGGGCTGACGATCGACGGCGTACGCTGGGCACTCACCTCGTTCGACGCCTACAACTGGCATCCCCTCACCTGGATCTCGCTCATGGCCGACGTCTCCCTCGTCGGGCCGGACCCGGGCCCCCAACACCTGATGGGGGTCGGCTACCACCTCCTCGCGACGATCCTCCTCTTCCTCGCCCTGCGACGCCTGACCGGTCGCGAATGGGAGAGCCTCCTCGTCGCCGCCCTGTTCGCCCTCCACCCCTCGCACGTCGAGTCGGTCGCCTGGGTGTCGGAGCGCAAGGACGTCCTCTCCGCGTGCTTCTGGTTTCTCGCGATGTGGGCCTATGCCGGATACGCCGAGCGCCCCGGGATCGGTCGATACCTGCTCGTCGCACTGGCCGTGGCCGCCGGCCTCATGGCGAAGCCGATGGTCGTGACTCTGCCGTTCGTGTTCCTCCTCCTCGACGTCTGGCCGCTGCGGCGCAGCTCGTGGACCGACGTCCGCCGGCTCGCCTGGCTGGGACTGGAGAAGATCCCGCTCCTCGCCCTCGCCGCGGGCGCGAGCATCCTCACCGTCCTCGCCCAGCAGCCGGGCATCGAGAACACGGCGGAAGAGCTCGTGTGGGGGGCTCGTCTCGGCAACGCGCTCGTCGCCTACGCGTCGTATCTGCGGTTGACGGTGTGGCCCGACGCGCTCGCGGCCTTCTACCCGCACCCGGGCTGGGTTCCGCTCTGGCAGGCTCTCCTCGCGGGTGTCCTCCTCGGCGCGATCTCGGCGATCGCCCTTCTACAGCGCGAGCGACGACCGTATCTGCTCGTGGGCTGGCTGTGGTTCGTCGGCACGCTCGTCCCGGTGATCGGCGTCATCCAGGTCGGCGATCAGGGCATGGCCGATCGCTACATGTACATTCCCCAGATCGGCCTCTTCCTGATGCTCGCCTGGGGACTCGCCGAGGTGGCACGGGGCAATGTGACCCGCCGCGCCGCCGTCGCCGCGACCTCGATCGCGGTCGCGCTGGCGTTCGCCGCCACCACCCGCGCGCAGGTCGCCCACTAGGAGAACACCGAGACCCTCTTCGAGTACACGCTCTCGGTCACCGAACGGAACTCGTTCGCACACGTGAGCCTCGCAACCATCTTCATGATCGAGGGCCGCGAGGAGGAAGCGCACCGGCACTTCGAGGCCGCCGTCGAGGCCAACCCCGAGAACGCCGAAGCGCTGAATGGGCTGGGCCTCTACCGACTGCGCGCCGGCGATGCGGACGAAGCGCTCGAGCTCTTCCTCCGCGCCACGGAGGCCGGCGGGTGGCTCTTCGAGGCGCAGCTGAACGCGGGGCTCGTGCTGCAGGACAAGGGCCGATTCAAGGAAGCGCTCTCGTACTACCGCGCGGCCGCGAAGCTGGAGCCGTTCCACCCGGGCGTGCAGATGGCCCTGGGTCAGGTCAACGAGGAGCTCGGCGCGGCGCGCCGCGCCGCCGCGAACTATCGCCGCGCACTCCAGCTTCAACCGGGACTCGAAGAAGCCCGAGCGAGCCTGCGTCGCCTGCGGCGCCTCTACCCCGACGCGGTGAAGCCCCGGAGGCCGCGGCGGACTCAGTCTGCGGGGTCTTCGGGCTCGATGTAACCCAGAGCGCGCATCCGCTCGACGTGCTTCGGGTCGGGCGCGGCGGTCAGGACGCGCGGCGTCTTCACGTCCGCGAGATACGCCGCGGCCGCGGCGCCCACCTCTGCCTCCGAATCACGCGCGACCGGCGGCCCACCGGGCGTCCAGTCCCATCGCGACACGTCCGCGTCGCGCGTGTTGCCCGCGTCCGCCGCCTCGAAAGAGGAGAACCGGATGCGCGTGATGCCGTCGTCGTCGTAGATGCCCGTCTCGAGTCCCAGATCGCAGTAGAGCTCGCGCGCGGGAAGTCGCTCGTTCTCGCGAAGGTAGGGGCCGAGCGCGACCCCCACCGCGTCGGCCGGCACGGGAAGACCGGCGAGGTCGAGCAACGTGGGCAGGATGTCGACGTGGCTCACCGGCTCCGAGCGGCGTCCGGCGGGGACCTCCGGCGCCCGCAGGAGGAACGGGACGTGCGCCAGGTCCGGCATGCTCGTGTGACCGTGCTCGAACCAGTGTCCCTCCTCCCCCAGGCTCTCCCCGTGATCCGACGTGAAGACCACCACGTGCCCCGCGTCCGGTCGATGCTCCTCGAACGCATCGAGGAGGAGGCCCATCCAGCGGTCCATGTAGAGGATCTCCGCCAGATAGCGGCTCTCGTACTGACTCTGCCGGTCGAGTCCCTCCAGGGCCTGATACGCCGGAATGCCTCCGTACCCGCTCTGCGTCTCGTTCACGGGAAGACGGGGCTCCTCCTCCGGCGCCGGAAGGGAGATGCCGCGCAAGACCCGTTCGGGCGGCGTATAGGGCCCGTGTGGGTCCTGATAATGGACCAGCAGGAAGACCGGTCGGTCGCCGGCGCGCTTCTTCAACCAGGCGATCGCGCGCTGCGTGGTCTGCGGAGCCTCGCGCTCGAAGAACTCCGGACGATTCTTCTCCGGCTGCGGCAATCGATCGTCGTAGACCTCGAATCCACGAGCGAAGCCCGTCAGGCGGTCCAGCATCATGACGTTCCCGATGAAGCCGGCCGTCGCGTAGCCCGCTTCCTGGAAGTGCTGGGCGATCGTCTTCTCGTCGGCCAGCATCGTATTGCCGTTGTTGTATCCGACGGAATGCTGTCGAACGAAGCGCGACGTGAACATCGACGCGTGCGACGGCATCGTCGCCGCCGACGCCGCGACCGCTCGGTCGAACACCACCGCGTCCCGCGTGAGCCGGTCGAGGGTCGGTGTCTTGCCGTATTCGAATCCGTACGCGGGAAGACGGTCGGCGCGGAGGGTGTCCGCGATGAGCAAGAGGACGTCGGGGCGGCGGGCGGCGGCCTCCTCCCCCGCCGTCGCGTCGGACGCCGGTGCGGTGACCGTCGGGGGCGCGACCGTCGTCGTCACGCGGGGGGCCGTCGGCGACTCGGCGTCACCGCTCTCGCAGCCGACCGCCGCGAGCAGGAAGGCCGCCGCGGCCAGGCATGCGCTGCGATTCCGCATCTCGCCAGACCTACGCGTTCCGCCCACGTCACGCCAGAGACGATCGCCGGAGCCGGCCGACTCCATGTCGGAACGGACGCTTCGTCGTGCGCGCGGGCGGCGCGTCCCGGGCCGTCCATGCCGACGGCACGGTCGTGCCCCGCCACGGGCCTCGCCGGTCGCGAGCGCCGCCCTTCATCGCACCATCATTCCGATCTGCGACGTACCGACCGCGACGGCCAGGGCCGCTCCGACCGCGATCAGGTCCGCCGTCCGTCGCGAGAACCGACGCACCACCATCGTCCCCACGAGAAGGCACGCGACGATCCACGGCCAGCCGAGAAACACGGTCAGGAGCAGCGCGCTCCCGACGGCCCGGATGCCGTCCGGCGGCCGGACGAGCACCGCCCAGACCGCCGGCGACAGCAGCAACGCCAGCGCGTAGATGCGAACCCACCGTACGTACGCGGGCCGCCAGGCTTGCGAGTCCATGATCCTGGCGTAGCACGCAGGCGCGCGCTCCGTCGGCGCCACCGCGTCGCGGCCGAACCGCGCACCCGCATCCGGCCGCCGCTTCGGTCGCGACTAGTCGCGGTACCCCAGCGCGCGCCGGATGCGCACGACCGACCCGTGCGTGAAGGACGTCCCGAGCACGTCGAGCGCGGTCGCCTCCACCGAGCGGAGGTCGAACCAGCGGACCGCGGTGATCCGGCCGCGCGCGCCCGGCTCGGGCTCGTCGCCGGGAAACGGCTCGCCGCGCGGGGCATCCATCAAGTACGTTTTGAGCGTCCGGTACGGCGCCTGGTCGTGGCGGACGGACTCCTCGGAGAGGAGGCGCACGACCGTCGTGCGCAGCCCGGTCTCCTCCCGGATCTCGCGCACGACGCACTCCTCCTCCGTCTCGTCCTCACGACCGCCGCCTGGCACGAGCCAGACGGGGGGAAATCCGTCGGGCTCCCACCGGACGAGGAGAAGCCGGTCGGAGCGGACGATGGCCCCCTGATAGCGGATGAGTCGTTTTGCCACGGCCTGCCCGTTCTCGTGTTCCGGCTCCCGGCCGGGGCCGACGCCGCCGGAGCACGCGGTGCGGCGAGGATGTCGGCCGGCCTCCGGATCGTAGCACGGCGTCGTCGGGACGCTTGCCGCCCGAGCGCTCCGCCGCGTGGCTTCCTTCGATACCCCTCCGAAGCGCGAGGTCCGCCGTGTGACCGAGGGCGAGGTGCGACCGGCGACGGACCTCTATGGCGATTCGTCGATCGGCCGATACTCCCTTCCCGGGTTCCATGCTGCCGCGAGGACGTCCCACGCGACGGGTCACGGGACTTCGGCGCCCGGCGAGGGGACAGGATGTGGCAGACCAGGCGTGAGTTCTTGAAAACGACCGCCGCCGGCGGGGCGACGGTTCTCGTCTCTCGACTCGCGCCGTTCGGAGCCGGCGTGGGGCCGAGCGATGCCAGCGCCGCCGACATGCACCCGCCCGGGGCGTGGAGCGGTCCACCGGGAAAAGCGCGGTACCGCATCGACGGCCTCGCCAAGGTCACCGGGCAGAAGATCTACGCGCGTGACTTCCTCCCCGCGGACCTCCCAGGCTGGCCGACCGACTACCGCCACGCACTCGTTCTCTGCTCGCCCGCGGTCGACCGCGTCTTCGAGGGGATCGACCTGAGCGCGCTCCCCGAGAGGGGGCGACCCCGGATCGTGATCACCGGCGAAGACCTCGAGCGCGATGGCATCGGCATCGCGAAGGAGGAGTATCCGGCCGGCCGGTACCTCGTGAAGAAGGGCCAACGCCCGGACTACTACGGCAAGCCGGTCGGAATCCTTCTCTTCGACGAGAAGACCGATTTCGAGCAGGCGCGAAGGATCCTCGTCTACCAGAACCGGGGTGTCCGACTCGGCAAGAAGGTCGCGGTGCCCGAGCCGACGGACTACCCGTCGACCAGCATCATTCACGTCGTCGGCGAGGAAGGCGGCCAGAAGTTCGCCCAGACGATGGGGGGGCCCGTGCACCCGTCGAAGGGCGGCGCCCGCAACGCCGAGGCCATGAGGCACGTCGAGGAGATCACCAGGCTCTTCGAGACGAAGGGCTGGGACGTCTATCGCGAAACCTTCACGACCCAGGTCGTCGACCCGATGTTCATGGAGCCCGAGAACGGGCTCGCCTGGTTCAACCGCGACGAGAAGAAGGTCGAGCTGCTCATCGGCACCCAATCGCCCGGCTACGACGTGGACGACGTCCGCTCGATCCTGACGCCGAGCACTCTCGGGGTCGAGGACGCCCACATCTACGCCGCCTACCCGGGCGGCGGCTTCGGGGGACGGGACACGTCGATCCTCTGCCTCTACCTCGGCCTCGCGGCCGCCTACTCGGACAAGCCCGTCCGCATCCTCCACGATCGCTACCAGCAGTTCCAGCAGGGCACGAAGCGCCACGCGTCGAAGATCGAGCTGACGATCGGCGTCGATCCGACGAGCCACGACTTTCAGGCCGTGCGCAACCACACCTTCCTGAACGGCGGCGGCCGACTGAACGTCAGCAGCTACGTCGCCGACGTCGCGGGAATCATGGGCGCCGGAGCGTATCGGTTCAACTGGGCCGACATCTGGTCCCGGCCACAGCACACGTCATCCATCGTCGCCGGGTCGATGCGCGGGTTCGGCGCGATGCAGGCCACCTTCGCGTTGGAGTCGCTCGTCGACGAGATCGCGAACGCGCGCGGAATCGACCCGATCGATCTTCGCCTCGAGAACATTCTGGGTCCGCGCGATGCCATCGTCACCGGAGCGCCGGTCGCGCCGCCCGGAATGAAGGAGATGCTCGAGCGCGCGAAGACACACGAGCTCTGGAAGGAGCGCGAGTCCGCCCGAAGGGCCGCGGAGGGCTCCGACACAGCCTACGGCGTCGGCTTCGCCCTCGCGATGAAGAACTACGGCAGTGGCGCCGACGCGGTGACGGCCGCGGTCTCCGTGAGCCCGGACGGCGACATCGGGGTCACGACCAGTGCCATCGACATGGGACAGGGACTCGCGACCGCGCTTGCGGTGTCCACGGCTCCGGCGCTCGGCAAGAACGCGATCGAGATCGAGACGGGAGAGATCGCGGCCTTCGACGCGCTGAAGCAGGTCGGCGGCTTCGAGAAGCAACCAGACAACCCACGATGGACGCCCATCCTCCAGAACTCGACCAAGGCGTCGTCCGGCTCGTCGCGGTGGGTGCACCCCGTCGAGCAGGCGAGCCAGATCATCCTCTCCAGCGGCGTGCTCCCGGCCGCCCACCGGCTGTGGGGCGGCGATTCGCGCGGCCTGGACGCGACCCAGGTGCAGTGGGTCGA
>JAUIFY010000032.1 GCA_030430245.1 bacterium
GCTCAAGCAGGGCGTCGAGCTCGGCGACGTCTACCAAACGCTCCAGGCGTTCATGGGCGGCGTCTTCATCAACTACTTCAACCGCTTCGGTCGAACGTGGCAGGTCTACGTCCAGGCCGAAGGCCAGTATCGCACCGAGGCACGCGATATCGACTCGTTCTACGTTCGGAACTCGAAGGGCGACATGGTTCCGCTCGAGACCTTCGTCTCGATGGAGAGGACTTTCGGCCCGGAGTTCACACTGCGGTTCAACGAACATCGGTCGGCCCAGATCAACGGCATCCTGTGGCCGTGGATCAGCTCAGGGCAGGGGATGGCGGCCTTCGAAGAGGTCTTCGATCAGACGATGCCCGCGACCATGGGCTACGACTTCATGGGGATGTCGTACCAGGAGAAGGTCGCGGCGGAGGGTGTGTCTCCGTCCGTAATCTTCGGATTGTCGCTCCTCGCGGTGTTCTTGATCCTGGCCGCGCTCTACGAGAGCTGGGCGTTGCCGGTGAGCGTCCTGCTCGCGACCCCCATCGCGGTGTTCGGTGCGTTCGTGGGCTTGCTCGTGCGACTGCTGATCAACGACGTCTACGCTCAAGTCGGGCTCGTCATGCTCGTCGGACTCGCCGCGAAGAACGCGATCCTCATCGTCGAGTTCGCGCGCGCGAAGCTCGACGAAGGCGATTCGATCGTCGACGCCGCGCTCGACGGCGCGCGCCTGCGCCTGCGGCCGATCATGATGACGGCCTTCGCGTTCATCCTGGGCGTCCTCCCGCTCGTCATCGCAACGGGATCTGGTGCGATCTCGCGGCACATCCTGGGGACGGCCGTGATGAGCGGCATGCTCGCCTCCACGCTGATCGGAGTCTTCCTCGTCCCCGTCTCGTTCTACGTCGTCGAGAGCTGGCGCGAACGCGGCGAAGCGAAGCCGGAGCCGGAGGAGGGCGCTCCGTGACGCGCTCCCACCTCCTGCTCGCGGTCGTGAGTCTCGCGCTCGGCGGGTGCCCGATCGGGCCCGACTACGAGCCTCCCGCGATCCACGCCCCCGAGGAGTTCCGCGCGGAGATCCGCCCGGACGCGGCGGCGTCGCTCGCGGACCTCCCCTGGTGGGACGTTTTCGGAGACCCGGTGCTCCAGGGGCTCGTCTCGCGCGCGATCGAAGGCAACTACGATCTCCGGGTCGCGGCCGCGCGGGTGCGCCAGTCGTCGTCCTTCGTCGGGATCGCGCGCTCCGAGATCTTCCCGCAGGTCGGATACAACGGGTCCGGCACGCGCCAGAAGAGCCTCATCATCCCCGGAACCGATCCGCGGACCTTCAACCTCTTCAGCGGAGCCTTCAATCTGGCGTGGGAGATCGATCTCTGGGGGCGCATCCGCCGCGCGACCGAAGCCGCCGAGGCGGACTTCTTCGCGGCGGAGGAAGCCCAGCGGGGCATCCTCCTCTCGCTCGTCAGCGGGGTGGCCGAGGAGTACTTCCAGCTCATCGAGCTCGACCGAGAGCTCGCGATCGCCCGCACGACGGTCGAGTCCTTCCAGAAGTCCCTCGAGCTCTTCCAGCAGCAGTACGAAGGGGGCGTGGGCTCGAAGCTCGCGGTGGCGCGCGCCGAAGCGGCGCTCGCCGACGTGGCCGCGACGATTCCGGCACTCGAGGCCCAGATCGTGTCCAGCGAGAACGAGATCAACCTGCTCCTGGGGCGGAACCCCGGCCCCGTACCGCGGGGCGCGCCGCTCGTGCAGCAGCAGGTGGTGCCCGAGATCCCGGCCGGCCTGCCGTCGGAGCTGATGATCCGCCGTCCCGATCTGCGACAGGCGGAGGATCGCATCCGGGCCGCGAACGCGGACATCGGTGTCGCCATCGCGAACTTCTTCCCGCGGATCGGTCTGTCGGGGCTCTACGGCTCCACGTCCCTGGAGCTGTCGGACATGCTGAACGGCGTTCCCGGGGTCTGGAACATCGCCGCCGCGGTGAGTGGCCCGATCTTCACGGGCGGCCTGAACTACGAGCAGTACCAGGCGAACGTCGCTGCGTGGGAGGCCGAGGTCGCCTCGTACGAGCAGACGGTTCTCCAGGCGTTCGCGGAAGTGTCGAATCTGCTCACCGCCCATCAGAATCTCGTGCAGGAGCGCGCGGAACGAGAGCGTGGGGTCCGGGCGCTCGAGCAGTCGGTCGATCTCTCGTTCCTACGGTACGAGATCGGCCTCGCGAGCTACTTCGAGGTCCTGGAGGCGCAGCAGCAGCTCTTCCCGGCCGAACTCGACCTGGCGCGGGTCCAACGGGATCAGCTTCTCGTCGTGGCGCGGCTCTATCGAGCGCTCGGCGGCGGTTGGGAGCTCGCGGACGACGAGTGGCTCGGGCCCGCGGCCGTCCCGCCGACCGGGAGCACCGCCGCCACACCGGCGGGCTCCGGACCGTCCTGATCGTGGCGCTGGCGGGTGTTGCTCGTCAAAGCTCCACGTTGACGAGCAAGTAGCCGATCAACGCATCCGAGAGAGGCGCGGGATCGCCTCCCCCCGGCGTTCCGATCCACTCGAGGCCGGGCTGCACGTACAGCCACGGCAGGAGTTGGAGGAGGTAGAACGCCTCGATCGCCGTCTCCACGCCGCCGCTGGGCCCCGTGCCGCCGTCGCGGGTGGTGGACTCGTAGATCGCCGGGTCGTCGCTGAAGGAGGAGTAGGCGCCCAGGACGCCGATCGCGTCGGCCGGTCGCCCGGGAACGATGCCCGTGGCGCTGACGCCGGCCATCATCGACCAACCGACCGGGTTCTTCGACGCCGGGCTCCAACCGAACTGGCCGAAGAGCCGGACGCCGCCGCCGGCATCGGCGAGTGCGGCGCTCTCGGTCCAGAGTGCCTGGCTCGCCTGGAGGTAGAAGCCCGGCACGTCGCGCACCCCGGTCTCGCTCGTCCCGGCGGTCGCGCTCGTGCCGGTCTGCACCCAGGCCCCGGCTCCCGCCGTGCCGGGTCGCGTCGGGTCGATCTGCCAGCCCGCGTCGAGCTCTCCGACCAGGAACCAATGGCCGTCGTTGTCGAAGAACGTCGACGGGCCGCGCGGACCGGTGGCCGGTCCGGTCTGCCCCGTCGCGGGGTCGAAGGCGGCCGTCGTGCCGTCGAACCAGCCGAAGAGGGCCTGGATCGAATCGGTCGGCTGCAGGGAGACCTGCAGGCCCGTCGTCTCGTTCGGATACGTCGCCATGAACGGGTTCAGCGTGCTCGTGAACATCGCGATCGAGTTCTGGAACGCGCCGGCGGGGCCGACCACCGCGAAGGCGGCGTTCACGTCCATCTTGCCGAACTGGAGGTTCAGCCGATCACCCAACAGATTCTGGCTCCAGAAGAGCTGTGCGACCTGGCCCAGAACGTTCGTGTCGGGATCGATGAGGTTCGTGTTGTCGCCGACGTACGAGCCGCTCGGGTTCAACGATTCGGTGGGAGGAAACGGAGAGTTGAACCACTGGAAGTACTCCCAGTCGACGAAGACCGTCGCGCCGGGCACCCCGACGAGTCGCTCGAGGTCCGCCGTGAGGGTCACGCCGAGCGGGGCGCCGCCGTAGTACCCCCGGTCGAGCCCGCCCTGGACGTTGACCATCGAGATCGCGGTGTACTGCCCGCGGAGCCGGATCCCGCGGTCCTGGAGCCAGGTCCGGAGCCCACCCCAGTCGCCGGTGAGGCCGTCACTTCCCCAGGGCCAGTCGTCCCAGTAGCCGCCCGGCCGGAAGCCCTGACGCGTCTCGACCGTCGGCGAGACGTACTGGTTCGGCTCGCGCAGAACCTGCGATTCCGGCGGGTGGACCGCGCCAGCGACGGACACGAACCCGCATTGGATCGCCAGCGACAAGATGAGATATTGAGCGCGCACGACCGCCGCCGCGTGGTCTATCGCGAGCACGGAGAAAGGGGAAGGCCGATGGCAGGAGAGCCGAAAGCGAAGCGGGGGCCGACGCGGCGGGCCGTACTGACGGCGGGCGCCGCGCTGCCGTTCGCGATCGCCGGCGCACCGGTGCGTCCGAGGACCGCGGGAGCGGCGACCGCCGAAGGCGACGCCATCTCGAGAGAGAGGCGCGCCGGCGCTCTCGCACCGCGCGCCGACTACGTGCTCGACATCTCCGCGAAGAAGCTCGCCCCTCTCGGGGTCACGGTCGATTCGATCGTGGTCAATGGCGAGACCCCGGGCCCGGAGATTCGCTACACCGAGGGCGACATGTTCCGGGTGCTGCTGCAGAACCACCTGGACGAGCCGACCACCGTCCACTGGCATGGTCTCATCGTGCCCAACTGGATGGACGGCGTTCCCGATCTCACCCAGCTCGCGATCCCGCCCAAGAACTCGTTCTTCGTCGAGTACCCGATCCTCCAATCGGGCACGTACTGGTACCACTCGCACTACCAGCTCCAGGAGCAGGTCGGGCTCCACGGCCCCTACGTGATCGACGAGAAGCACCCGATCGCCGACTACGACCACGACATCGTCTGCTTCGGCAACGACTGGCTGAACCAGTCGCC
The DNA here is from genome assembly GCA_030430245.1 of bacterium. GTDB lineage: Bacteria > Desulfobacterota > Binatia > UBA12015 > UBA12015 > VGTG01. The sequence continues at coordinate 4,489 of JAUIFY010000032.1, forward strand.
GTACGGCATCGTCCCGCAGATCCGCGGCGAGCAGAAGAAGACCGCGGCCGTCGAGCCGCCGAAGGGCGACCTCTACGACCTGCCGGGCGCGAAGAAGCCGTTCAACGTCGACGTGAGCTATCCCGGCTTCCTCTTGAACGCGCACGCGAACGAGGACCCTTGGACGTTCTCCTGCAAGGCAGGCGACCGGCTGCGGCTCCGCCTGATCAACGGGGCGACGTCGGCCACGTTCCGCGTCGGGCTCGACGGCCACGAAATGACCATCATCGCGTGCGACGGAACCCCCTGCGTTCCCGTCACCGTCGACAGCGTCGTCGTCGCCGTGGCCGAGCGGTACGACGTGCTCGTGACCATCAAGGAGTCGGGATCGTTCACGCTGCACTGGGCGTGCGTCGGACAAGCCGAGCAGGTCGTGGGCGTGATCCACACGGCGGACGCGAAGCCCCAGCCGAACCTCGCACGCGCGCGTTTCGGCCCCCGCACCGGCGGCATGACGAGTTACGGCGCGATGCGCTCCCCGCACGACACCACGCTCCCGGACGGCCCCATCAAGTCGATCGAGCTCGACCTCGGCGGCATGATGAAGGACTACCTCTGGACCATGGGCGGCGAGCTCTACCCCGAGATCTACGTACCGAAGGGAAGGGCCGACGCGGAGCCCCTGCACATCGAGCTCGGCGACCGCGTGCGCGTCACGCTCACGAACTCGACCATGATGTACCACCCCATGCACCTCCACGGCCACTTCTTCCGCCTTCTCGCCCGCCCGGCCGCCTGGGATCAGCGCGACGCCGTGATCAAGGACACGGTCGGCGTCCCCCCCGGCGGCCGCATCGACTTCGAGTTCTTCGCCGACAACCCCGGCCACTGGTTCTTCCACTGCCACAACCTCTTCCACCTCGCCGCCGGCATGGCCCGCGTCTTCCACTACGGCGTCACCCCCGCCCGGTAGGGGACGTTCGTTACCTTTTTCCGTTTGTTACCTTTTTGGGGATCCGCAGCCGTGCCCGGGCCGAGAATCCGACCCCCGCCGCGATCGACCTGCTGCTCGCGGCAACGGGCGTCGGCGCCGGTGCACTCCTCCTCGGCCCCGCAGCGGAGGAGCCGAAGCCTCCGTCGCCTTCCACTGTGCAGCCGGCGCCCTCTCCGGGCGAAGGACCTCGGCGTACCCCTTTTGCCGAGCAACGGACTGCGTTCGCGGAAGACCGTGCCGCAATGGAGGAGTACGAGGCGAGGATCGTCGCCCGGACGAAGTGCTTTGCCAATCGGATCTCCTCTCGCGGCGCGCGTGTCGCCCGACCCGTAGGCGCCGGGTACCTCCCGGCGACGGTGCCCGCGGCGCTGCCACGAGAACTGGGGCGCGATCCGATGGCGGAACGAATCACGACGCGGCCGAAACCCGCCCGACTGGAGCAGCTCACGCAGGAGCACCGCCTCCCGTCGGCGTTGTCCAGTATTTCAGACATCCGGGCATGGCCCGTCGGCACAGACGCTGGCCTCGGCGGAGGAGCGACGCGCGCACGAAAGGCTTCGACGCCGGCCGGCCGAAGGTCCGTCGCATCGGGAGGAGGTTGCGGTCCTTCGGCCGGGCCGGAGCTCGCATCCCTCTGCGGCGTCGGTCACGGTTGTTCGATTGCCTTCCTTGTGATGATCGTTCCCGATGCGAAGCGTGCTGTCGGCGGTCCGACGAAGAGTGCCCCGCGTCAGGGCGTCATCACACGGCCTGCGCCTCTCCATCGCTCCGCGGATCGAGGTGCTGCCCGATGGGGTGTTGCGCCAGCAGGGGCGACCATCCCTGAACCGGATCTGCGACATCAGCGACTGGAGAGCCGACGCCCCGATCACGTCGATGATGCGCGAACTGGGCGAGGGCGTCTACATCCACCGCAAGGCATGGGAGTACGCCTGGGCGGTCTGCGGGCTGCGCACGCTCGGGGTCGTCACTCCAGAGGCGCGCGCAATCGCGGTTGGCGCAGGCTCCGAGCGCCCACTCTATTATCTCGCGAACAACATCGGCGAGATGGTGGCGACGGATCTCTACGACTCTCCGGACAACGAGGGTACGCCCGAGATGCTGTCGCGGCCGGAAGCCTTTGCTCCGTTCGACTACCGCCGCCATCGACTGACGGTTCGCCGCATGGATGGCACCGACCTGGGCTACCCCGATGGGCACTTCGACTTCGCCTTCTCGCTGTCGTCGATCGAACATTTCGGGTCGCACGCGCGCGTCCGCCAGGCCGTGCGCGAGATGGTGCGCGTCGTTCGTGCGGGCGGCATCGCCTGTGTCATGACGGAGTTGATCCTGAACGACGCACATCATCCCGAGTATCTGAGACTCGAGGAGCTGGAGGAGCTGGTGATTCGAGCATCCCCGGACGCCGAGCTGGTCGGTGGGCCGCTGGACCTCCGCATCTCGCGATCTCTGATCGAAAACCCGATCGATCTGGACCATGAGGAGAATCACCACGTGAGCCCGCATATCGTGCTGCATTCGGGCGGCGTGCTCTGGACGTCGGTCGCCTTGTTCCTCAGGAGGCGCGAGGCGTCCCGTTCGTAATCTCGCCCGTGCTACGGTATCCGGAGAGCTCGCCGCGGCGACCGACCGGGCATCGCACGCGATCCGTCTGTGATCGCGACGACGTGCCGTCGGCAAGCGAAGCGCAGGGGCCCTGGACCGGCATCTTCGCTACGGTTCGGTTACGGTTCGGGATTTCGATGGCGAGAGCAGTCAGGTAACCCACTGAAAACACTCACGGCCCCCGTAGCTCAGGTGGATAGAGCGCAGGATTCCTAATCCTGGTGTCGCGTGTTCGAGTCACGCCGGGGGCACTTCACCAACCTTTCGAGGAGGGCCCAGCCAACCCCTTCAAGGACAGCTGGAAGGAGCCGGTTGCGAGCGTCCGAGGAACTTCTTCCCGTCGCTTCCGTCCTTCCCGTTGTGGTCGTCGAACGATGCGCAGTACCGGGTCGTCGCCGTCGTCAGGACCGCGGAGACCCTTCCCTCGTCGGTGCCTTCGACCAGGTCGTAGCCGAGGACCGCGCCTCCCTTGTTGTCGCACGTGATCTTGAGGAGCTTCGTCCCCATGAGCTTGATGTCCGAGCAAGGGCCGGAGGCCCTCGCCGGATCGCGGTACCGGTAGCCGAACGTGGCCCGGCCCACCTTTCCGAGCGTCGTCCAGTTCTCGCACGGAAGGCCGATCTCCCCAGTATCCTGACCCGACGCGTCGCTCTGAAACCGCACGGTCGCACGCACGGTGCCGGGCGCGTCGCCGTTGCAGGTCGGGTCGTCGGGCGAACCCGGCGGGGGGACCACGATCGTCGTGTCGCGCGCGACGGCTTTGGCCGCCTCGAGCAGATCGCCCGGTCCTGCGTTGCGAATCGTGAGCGACTTGCCCGCGAGCTTGCACTCGGTCGCGAGCGGCGCGGCCGGACTCGCGCCGACGGCGAACACCTCGACCGTAGCCTCGGCCGTCGAAACATAGAGGTGGAGGCCGTCGGGACTGAGCGTGGCGGCGATCGGCGTGCCCGCGCCCAGAGCAGTCTTCGGCAGGATCTCGAGAAACGTCAGCGCACCGCTGCCCGGGTCTCGACCGAGAACCGTGATGCCCGCCTCGCCGAAATCCTGGTAGCCCGCATTCACCACGAACACCCGCTCGCCAGAGGCTTCGAGGGCCATCCGATGGGGCAACCCGAGCGAATCCGGCCGGCAGCAGGCCCGATCACTCGAGAGACAGCGCTCCATCGTGAGGTTCTGGACGAAGGTCAGGCGCCCGGTCGCGGGATCGCGGCGCAACACCGCGATCTCGTTCCCCAGACCGCCCGGGTAGGGCCAATCCGAAACCACGAGATACGCGTGGACCTGGTCCGGACTCAGGTAGATGCGCCCGCTGCGGGGGACCCGGTACTTCGAGGTCCCCCCGCCGACGATCTGGATCGTGTCCAGCTCGCCCGTCGCGGCGTCGCGCGCGTACGCGCGCACGGACCAGCCCGGCGCGCTCTCGACGTCGGGCACGTACACGTGTGCACCGTCTGCACTGATCGCGAGATGCTCGGGGTCGAAGCTCGCGGGGGAGTCGTGCACCTCGATCACGCGGATCGAGCCATCGGTCGGATCGCGATCCCACACGCCGATCCCCCAGGTCGAGGTCGCCGAGTAGGCGTGCTCCCCATCCGGACTGACCGCGTCGATCATGCCCGGGTTCGTGGTGAAGGTCTGCACGACATCGAGCTCCCCGGTCACCGCGTCACGGCGGAACGCGAAGACCGACGCGTACACCGAGCTGCCGTCGGGGCTCAGGGCGAGGGGGAACCCGGAGAGGACGTTCATCGACTCCTCCTCGACGAAGCTCAGCGCCCCCGTCCCCGCGTCCCGTGCGTAGGCGACCAGGTCGCCACCGGTGCCCGCATAGGCATACACGTGCTTCCCGTCGGGGCTCACCGCGAGCTCGGTGAAGCCGACCCCGGAAGGCGCCGGCACTTCCGAGAGGAACGTGAGCGTCGCCGCGCGCGCGGGCGTCACCGCCAGGAGTGCGGCGCAGCCAACAGCCAAGAGGTAGCGCCTCGACCTCCTCGGTTCGGACATGCGTCCGACCCTCGGGGATTCGGCCGCCGCAGGTCAATGCGTGAACTGCACCCATCGCGCCCCACGACGGCGGCGTTTGCCAGCGGCCACAGGCCGTCGTATCGACGGTTGCGTGGATCCGCCGGCCGAAGGGCTCGCCGACACGAGGGGCACGGACCAGGAACAGGCGGAGGGCGCGACACGCGAGCTGGACCTTCGCTTCGTCGGCGATGGGCGAGAGTACTTTCGGATCTGGGTGGTCAACGCCTTCCTGTCGCTGGTCACACTCGGGACGTACTCGGCCTGGGCCAAAGTCCGGCGGAAGCGCTATCTCTACTCGCACACGATCCTGGACGGGACTCCCTTCCAGTACCTCGCGCGGCCCATCCCGATTCTGAAGGGGCGTCTCATCGCGGTGGCCGTCGCCACCACGTACTACCTGTCGACCTACCTCCAGCCCGGCACGCTCCCCTACGTGATCGCCTTCGCGATCCCCTTCTTACCGCTCCTCTTGAGACAGTCGCTCGCGTTCAACGCGCGGAACTCCGCGTACCGCGCCCTCACGCTGCGCTTCGAGGCGAGCTACGGCCGAGCCGCATGCGTCGCCCTCCTGGGCGGACCGGGCTTGGTCTTCGCTCTCGGCGCGCTCACGGGCGCGGTTCCCGAGCTGTATCTGGCCGGCATCGCCGGGCTCTCGTTCGTGACGTTCCCGTGGTGGCAGAAGGCCCTGCGCCGATTCGTCGTGGAGCACTCCTCGTTCGGCGGTCAGCCCGGCGAGATGCGCGCACGCGCACGCGAGTTCCTCTGGATCTACGTTCGGGCCGGCTTCGTGATGCTCGGCGGTGGCCTGGTCCTTCTCGCGGCCGTCGTGCCGGTGGTTCTGGCGTTGGAGGCGGCCACCGGGCAGGACCACCAAGCGACCATCGTGCCGCTCGTCCTGGGATATGGCGGTACCTTGCTGATGATCGCCTACGTGCGGGCGCGCACGGCGAACCTGGTCTGGAACGCGACACGGCTCGGCCCGCTCCGCTTTCACTCGACGATCCGCGCGAGGAAGCTGATGGGGATCTACCTCACGAACGCGGTCGGCATCCTGTGCTCGCTGGGACTCCTCGTTCCCTGGGCGGAGGTCCGGACGCAGCGGTACCGAATGGAGTGTCTTCGCGCGTTCCTCGACGGCAGCGAGCACGTCTTCCGTGGAACTCCCGCGGACAACGTCTCCGCGGTCGGCTCGGAGGTCGGCGACGTCTTCGATCTGGACGTGTCCCTATGAGTCGAGATTCCACGACGGCGTCGGTCCTGTACTTCGACGGTCGCACGCCGATCGCGCGAGAGGCGGTGCTGACGGCGGACGGAGTCCGCGCCCGCATTCGCGGAGTCGAGGTCGATCGCGGCTATGCGACGGCGGACCTCCGGGTTTCGCCGAGGATCGGCCTCGCACCCCGCTTCATCGCGCTTCCGGACGGCGGACAGCTCCAATGCGCCGATGCCGCGCTCCCGGACGTACTCCCACAGGACGAATGGTCGGAGGGAATCGTCGCATGGCTCGAAGGACATCGGTGGGTCGGCGCGACGAGCGTCGTGATGTTCGTCCTCGCCGTGTCGCTGTCGTACCTCTACGCGCTCCCGGCGGTCGCCGAGCGGATCGCCCAGGAGACATCGCGCGAGATCGCGCAGCGCCTCGGGCGGAACGTGCTCGACTCGCTCGACGGAGCCGGGTACTTCGGCGCGACCGAGCTGCCGAAGAGCGACCAAGAACGGCTCCGCGCGGGATTCGCCGAGCTCCACGCCGGGCTCGAGGTATCACCCCTGGCCACGCTCGAGTTCCGCAGCGCGCCGAGCTTGGGCGCGAACGCCGCAGCCCTTCCGGGAGGGGTCGTCGTGGTGACCGACGACCTCGTCCAGATGAGCCATACGGACGAGGAGATCCTGGCGGTACTCGCCCACGAGCTCGCACATGCCGAGCTCCGCCATCCGACGATCTCGCTGCTCGAACACTCGGGTCTCGCCATCATCGCATCCGCGGTCGCGGGCGACGCATCGGTCGTCGTGGTGGCGGGGCCGCTGGCGACCGCGTTGCTCGAGTCGAGCTACTCCCGCGCAACGGAGTCCCAGGCAGACGAGTTCGGATTCGATCTTCTCCGGCGGACCGGCCGGTCCACGCATGCGTTCGCCAACATCATGCAACGCCTCATGGAGGACGAGGAGTCCGGCGGCTCGGGGTTGTTCGACTCCCATCCGGACATGAAGGGCCGCATGCGGCGAGCGCGCGACGGGGCGACCGACTCGCCGGCAAGCGCGGACGTGATGGTGCTTCGCGACGGCGAGGATCTGCCGGCCGCGATCCGGAGCGACCTGGAGCGGCAGTCGGGGCTGCAGCTCGCGGAAGACGTCGTACTCGCCGTCTCTCCATCCGAGGCGGGGGCTCCCGGCGGCCACGTGCTCACCGTGCGACGCATCCTGTCCCTGCCGGCGACGGCGGACGCCGGCGGCCCACACATCCTCGACTACGCAGACGTGGCCGACGTCCGCAAAGGCGGGCTGCTCGCAGAGGAGGGGAGCGTGGAGGTCGTCACCCGCGACGGCGAGACACTTCGCCTCCCGGTCCCGGCGCGGCTCGGCTGGCCCGAGCGCGTCCACGAGGAGATTCTCCGGCGCTCCGGCGGAATCTCCGTGAGAGATCTGGTCCGAAAGGCCCAGAAGCACGCCGCGGCCGGCGAGACCGAGCGCGCGGCGGGGATCCTGCAGAGCGCGGTCGCGCGTCTGAACGGGGGAGAGGAGGCCGATCCCGCTCGTGCGTCGACCGCCGCGGATCGGATCGTCGCGCTGTGGCTCGAGGCGCCCGTAGACGCCGACGTCGTCCCGCTCGTGCGCGGAAACCCCGTCTACCCGATGGCCGCCCGGCTACACGCGGCCGAGGGCTGGGTCCATCTGCGCTACACGGTCGATGCCGCGGGACGCACGAACACCATGGAGGTACTGGACGCGGAGGACCCGCAAGGTGCGTTCGAAGGAGCCGCGATCGAGGCCGTCGAGAGGTTTCGCTACCTCCCTCGCATCGTGGACGGGGTCGCGGTCCCGCGCGAGGATGTCGAGATCGTCCTCAGCTTCGACATCGCCGGATGAGGGACGGCGGCGCTTCGAGAGCCGCCGTGCCTACGCCGCCGCGCCCGCGGCGTCGTCGTTCCGCTTCTTCAACTCCTCGGGGCGCGGCTGGCCCAGGTCGTCGTAGCTCTGAGCGGCGAGATCGATCAGCTCCTTCTCGAGTTCGAGGCGGAAGGCCTCCAGGCCTTCCTGCGTCGAGGCGGTCTCCGGCACGAAGTACGGTCCGCGCAGATAGTAGCGGATGCGGTTGAAGGGGAGGGGGACGGCCATCCGGTCCCACGTGGGGAGTCGCCAGCAGCGCTTGTACCAGGTGCGGACGAGCGCGATCGGCCGGTCCGACTCGCGCGCCACCACCGGGCCGCCCATCTTCATGCGGTAGCGGGGCCCCTTCGAGCCGTCCACCGTCAGGCCGAGGGTCACGGGCTCGGTCGTCTTCATGTGGTGGATCAGGTCGTCGAGAACTCCCTCGCGGCGACGGACCTTGCCGCTCGTACTGCCCCCGCGGAACACGACCGCCTTGCAGAGCTTCAGCATGCGGGTGATGACCTCGCCCGAGTCTCCGACGCTCGCCAGGGTGTGGATCCGGATTCCGAGGTAGTAGTAACCGTACGCGACCGTGAAGACCTCCTCGTGCCAGAGGAGACAGACGACGCCCTTGTACTTGCGGGCCCACTCGTTCAGCTCGACGAAGTCGCGCCCCTCGATCCGGCTCGTCAACCAGACGAAGCGCATGTAGGCCATGTAGATGTGCGGCACCACGAGCGCCGCGAGATCCGAACCCTTGCGCTTCAGGAAACGCGAGGCTCGGTCTCCGATCGACATGCGGCGGGCCGGGGCGTCCGGTCGTTTCTCGGGCTCGGTCATGGAAGCTCAGATCCGGCAGTGAACCATAGCATCCCCGGTGAGGGACGCCCCCCGAAGGCCCGCGAACGGGCGGCGCGGCGATGCGGCGGCAATGGCCGGGGCGCGCTGCTATCCTCCGACGGAGTGATCTGGGTCCAGCGCATCATCTGGGTCGTTCTCGCGATCTTCTCGCTGTCGGTGCTGTACGTGGTCTTCTCGGGAGGCCTCGTGGACGACGAGGCCGCGCGCGAGCACGATCGCCGCGAGGCCGAACGCACCGCGCGCGAGAAGCCGGCCGGAGAGATGGCCTACGATCGCTACCTGCCGGGAGGTCGCCAGAATTCCGCCGAGGCCGCTCGCGCCGACTGAGCCCGCTCCCGGCGAGGCCATGTACGGACAGCCCTTGCCACCGGGCCGGGGTATCCTTCACAATGGCAGTCGAAGGTCGCACCCGGCTCCGGCCGGGCGGGCGACCGTGCGGATGCCGCAAGGGGCGGCGTCGCCGGAGGAGGGGTGTGGAGACGAGGCGGTCGTTGGCGGTCGTGGGGGTGAGGGCGTGAATCGCCACGAGCTCGAGACGCACGAGGACGTGTGGCTCGCGTCCTGGGCCATGCGCAGCGCCCACAGTCGCGGCCGCGCACATCCGGAGCCCGAGCACGATCTCCGCACGGCCTTCCAGCGCGACCGCGACCGCGTGATCCACTCGACCGCGTTCCGGCGTCTCGAGTACAAGACCCAGGTCTTCGTGAACCACGAGGGCGACTACTATCGGACGCGTCTCACGCACACGATGGAGGCCGCGCAGGTCACGCGCACCATCGCGAAGTCACTCCGGCTGAACGAGGATCTCGCCGAAGCGATCGTGCTCGCGCACGACCTCGGACACACGCCGTTCGGCCACGCCGGCGAGCACGTTCTCGACGCACTCATGAAGCCCTACGGGGGCTTCGAGCACAACGCGCAGAGCCTCCGGATCGTGGAGAGGCTCGAAGAGCGCTACCCGGACTTTCCGGGCCTCAACCTCTCCTGGGAGGTGCGAGAGGGCATCGTCAAGCACTCGTCGGAGTACGACCGCCCGCTCGTCCGCCTGTTCGATCCCGAACTGGCTCCGACGCTCGAAGCGCAGATCGCCGACTTCGCGGACGAGATCGCCTACAACTGCCACGACATCGACGACGGCGTGCAGAGCGGCATGCTGACGCGCGAGCAGATGGGCGAGGTCGAGCTCTGGCGGGACGCCTACGGCGCCGCCGTCGAGCGCTCGCCCGACGCACCGTTCTCGATCCTCCGGTACCAGACGGTCCGGCGGGTCCTCGATGCGATGGTCTCGGACCTGGTCGAGACGGTGAGTCGCGGGATCATGGACAACCGGGTGCAGACGATCGACGACCTGCGGCAGGTCCGGCCTCGACTCGCCCGCTACAGCGACGTGATGGCTCCGAAGATTCGCGAGCTCAAGGACTTCCTCATGGAGAATCTCTACAAGCACGTGCGCGTCGTGCGTATGGGCGTGAAGGCGAAGACGGTCCTCACCGGTCTCTTCGAGAGCTATCTGGAGGAGCCGCGCCAGATGCCCGGCCACGTCTTCGAGCAGATCGCAAACGGCGAAGAGCCCCCGCGCGTCATCGCGGACTACGTCGCCGGGATGACCGATCGCTTCGCCCTGGAAGAGTACAAGAAGCTGTTCGACCCATTGGAGCGAGTATGAGGCGACGCATCTACATGGAGATCCACCGCGAGGATCACAAGAACGACGCACTCGGCCTCGTGTTTCTCGGCGCCCTGGATCGCGAGCGCTGTCTCGAGCTGTTGAAGGGCTACCTCGGCGTCCACGCCAAGCTGAAGCAGGCGGAGCTGGACGACTCCGTCCTTCGCGTCGAAGCCGACGTGCGCGAGTTCGCGGAAGAGTGCCAGAACCTGGTTCGCATGGCCCGCGACATGATGCGCAACGGGCGCATGAAGGGCGCGCTGGGCCAGCTCGAGGAGGCCCTGCGACTGTCGCCGTGGAACGCACAAGCGCTGAAGGGCGTCGGGCGGCTCTACTACCGAAGCCGACAGCGGGACGAGGCCCGATACTACTTGACGCGGGCGCGGGAGGTGGCGCCGGAGGACTGCGACGTATTGCGTCTCCTCGCCGAGATCGCACTCCACGACGACCGGCCTCTCGCGGCACGGGAATACCTCGAGAAGCTCCTGGAGATGGACCCGGACGACAAGCGCGCACGCGTGACGCTCGCCCGACTCATGCCCGAAGACGCGCGAGAGATCCGCGAGGCGATCCAGGCGTCGGCACCGAAGGCGCCAGAGCCGTTCGCGACGGAGTCCGAGCAGGCTTCCGTGCGCGACACCGAGCCGGAGCCGCCACAGGGGTAGGTCCCCCGTCAGCCCGCGGAGGCGCTCCGCCCGGGCGGCGCGAGCGCGTACACGCGCAATCCTCCAAAGCCGCGGACCAGCGCGAGGTGGGGAAGGAGCCCGTGGATGGCCGGACAGTGCTCCTCGCCCGGGTAGAGGATCAGATAGTCCGCACCCGCGTCCGTCAGGAGGGTCGCGGTCTGGGACGGTGCGTCGCCGCAAACGGTCCAGTGGAAGGCGGCGCGATCCGAGAACGCGGCCAACGCTTGCGCCCTGGTGCTCACGAAGGACGGCGGGGAGGGGAGCGCGTCGGCCCACGCCACGAGCTCGATCTCGGGTGCGCTGGGGCCGACGGTGCCCCGTCCGAGGAAGGCGGCGGTGTCGCGCACCGAGATCGCTCCCGTGACGAGCGCCCCCGCGACGAGGAGCCCCGCGACGGCCTGGACCCACGTGCGCCGCGTCGCCGCGATCCCCGCGATCGCGAGCGCGATCGGCAGGATCAGGGGAAGACCGTGGCGCCAGTGGAACCACCACTCCCAGATGAGTGTGCCGTGGTGCAGATGCACCGCCACCAACGCCCCGAGACCCGCGAGGAGGACCGCCACGAACGTGCGCGCCTCGGGCCGGCGAAGCCACCCGAGCGCCTCACGCGTCGTGGGAGCCGACATGGCCAGAGGGACCAGCGCGAGGGGCACGAGATAGGCCGCGAGACCGAACGAGCGCGCGTAGCCGTTCGGATGCGTCGGATCGAAGGCCACGGCGACGCCGGCCAGCCGGTCGAGGACGAACGAGCCCCATCCGTCCGCCGCCAGCGTGATCGGAAACGGAGCGAGTGCCGGCGTCTCCCGGTACGCGGCGTAATCGACCAGGATTCGCGGCGAGAGACCGCCGACGAAGCCAGAGAGATGCCAGGCCCAGGCGCCGACGAGGAGGACCGCGCCGAGCGCCGCGGCCGCCGCGGCGACGACGTCGCGGCGATCGTGGGCCGTGACGAGAAGGCCCGCAAGAATCGCGACCGGAAGCGGCGCCATCTGGGGCCGCGAGAGGAAGGCGATCGCCGCGAGCCCTCCGGCCGCCAGCGCCCAGCCCCAGGCCGATCGCGCGGTCCGGGTCGCGTCGAGGGCCAGCAAGGCCGCGAACGCGGTCGCGTAGACGAGCCCCTCGGCGTACGGCAGCGACGTGTGCCGGAAGAACACCGGATTGAGCGCGAAGAGGAGGGCCGAGACGTGCCCCACGTCCACAGACGGCGCCCAGCGAGAGGCCAGGCGGCCGTCGCTCCCGAACGCCACCGCGAGCCGATTCGTGAGCGCGTACAGCAGAACGATCGACAGGCCGTACAGCGCGATCGGAACCAGCACGGCCGCCTGGGAGAGCCCCAGGGCGCGGCTGGCGTACCCGAGGACCAGCGGCCAGGCCGGATAGATGTTGCTCGGGTGCGGGAACGAGCGGAACCCCTGGTGATACAGCGAAAGCCGCGTCTGCAGGCCGTCGCCCGCGGCCACGTGCGCCGCGACCTGATAGTAGTTGCTGCCGTCGAGCGCATGGTGGCCTACGGGGGACGGCCACGCCGCGATCTTCACGCCCACGGCCCCGGCCACGATCAAGGCGAGCAGGGCCCAGGAGGGCCGCCGGTCGGGCTTCGCATCCATGCTCGTAGGGAATCGGCCACTTCCGGGGCGGGCTGGAGGCCCCGGGGGACGAGGGCCGCCTCCACCCGACCCAGGAGATCCCTCTGCTTGTCATAATCTATCTTATCGGACATGGCGGACCCGGAAAACGTCCCGTCCCTCATGCCCCGGGGCGCAGGCGCGCGGCGAGCCAGCGCTCGACCCGGCCCCTGGGATCCGCGGCGTGCAGCGCAAAGAGCAGCGCTTCGACGAGGCGTTCTCGCAGGAGGTCCGTGCCGTGAGGCATGGAGCACCGAAGCTCGTCGGAGACGCATCTCAGTTCGGGCGGAAGCTCCCGTGGCGCGAGAAGCGGCGGCTCGACGGCCACGACGCGCGCCTCGGCGAGGACCTCGCCGAAGATCCTCGCGGCGCGTGGCCGATGATACGGATGGGTCAGGATCGTGAGGTCGCCCAGACCGTGTGCTCGGGCGAGCACGCGCACGGCACGGGCCTCGACGACCGTGCAGCTCGACCAGGCTCGCGCCAGGATCCGATCCCGCGGGACGCCGAGAGCCTCGAGGCGCCGAGCAGCTTTCTGGGCGTCGGGAATCGGATCGGGCGCGTCCCGCGCGACGACGAGGACCATCGGGCGCGGCTCCGGGGCCTCGTGCCAGAGAACCGCGGCCACGGACGCGCGCGCCAGGAGCTGCCGGCTCTCGCTCTTGCGGCCTCGGGCCTTTCCGAGAACGACGATCCCAGGCCGGGTCGAGGGGGCTTCCGTGCGGCATTGGCCCAACATGCCCTACGACCGCTCCGGGCCCAAGCGCGACCCGGGCCCGGACGCGCGTTTCGCCCCGGCGCACCTGGAACGCGCCGCCGGCTCCTCGGACGGATCCGCACGGCGCGCCGCGGGCACGTGGGCGACCGAGCACGCCGAGCCGCTCGTCGTCCAAATGCGGACCGCGGGCCCCTACTGCGTCTGGAACTGCAGCGGGTTCATCCCGCCGAAGGCCGGCTGGGCACTGGCGGGAGGCGTTCCTCCCAGCGCGACGATCCGGGCGCGGGCGAGCTCCTTGGCGGCGCCCTGCGGATCGTCTTTCAGGTAGTTGCCGTACAGCTCGAGCGCGCGCTCGTCGTTACCCGCGGACTCCTCGATGCGGGCGAGCTCCAGCGTGATCTCGGGCTTGGCCGGACCTGCGAGAGCGAGCGCGGCGTCCAGCTCGGTCCGCGCGGCGGCCGTGTCGCCCTTCATGGCCAGTGCACGACCCAGATTCAGCCGAGCGAGCTGCTCGAGCGCGACGGTGGTCGTCCCGGCCAGGTAGTCGCGGTAGTACTCGATCGCGTCGTCGGGCTTCTCCAGCTTGAGCGCGGCACGCCCGGCATAGACCGCCGCGAGTCGTCCGTAGTCGGTGCTGCCGAGGTCGTTCGCCAGCTTCGCGAAGCCGTCGTACGCCTCGCCCCACTGCTCGGCCTGATACAGCTCGATCGCCGAATAGAACTGCCGGTTTGCGCTCGCGGCCCGCGACGCGCTCCACCAGCTCACGAGCACGATGAGAAGGAGGACGACGACGAAGCCGATCACGCCGTTGCGGACGGTGGCGGGATTCTCTTTCGCCCACTCGACGACCTTGCCGGTCGCGGTGACGAACTCGTCGGGCTGCTTCAGCTCCTTCGCGGTCATTCGCTTGGCGCGCGCACTCATGGTCTTCTGGGCATCCTCTCTCTGGCCAGGCGGCGGCCGTCCGGCACGCCTCGGGCTGCGTTACATCTTGTACTTGAAGTCGTCGGGCGTCATCCGGTCGAGGATGTCCGCCCACTTCTCCGGCGACACGTTCGAGAGGTTCTGCTCCTGCCCCTCTTCCTGCTCCTGCTGCAACACACTCGACTGCTCGAGGACCTTCTTCGACACGTAGATGGGGCACTGCGCCCGGATGGCGAGCGCCAGCGCGTCGCTCGGGCGGGAATCGATGCTCGCGGTGCGGTCGCCGATCTTCAAGTGAATGGTCGCGTAGAACGTGTTGTCCTTCAGGTCGCTGACCTCGACGGCCTCCACCGTGGCATCCAGCTCCCCGATCACGGTCTTCAGCAGATCGTGGGTCATGGGACGCGCCATCTCGATGCTCTCGAGCTCGGTGGCGATCGCCGTCGCCTCGAGGAGCCCGATCCAGATCGGCAGGTTGATCTTGTTGTCCGCGTCGCGCAGAACGACGATCGGCGTTTTCGTCGCCGGGTCGAGCGTCAGCCCCTCGACGCTCATCCGTATCGTGTCTGCACGATCCATGCCGTCCGCCCCGTGGCCCCTTCCTACCCATGGCTCCGCGCCCGGTCAACGGGCCTCCGGAACCTCAAGAGACGACGAGGCGGTCGATCACCCGATACAGCTGGTTCAGGTTCCGGCATTCCTCCACGTAGTCGCAGAACGGCCCGTAGCGGTCCATCTCGCTGTCCCCGAAGCCCCAGGTGTTCTGGCTCTCGGGATTCAGCCACAGGACCTGCTTCGCCCGCTGCTGAATGTCGCGCATCACCCACTCATGCGGCAGGTTGTAGTTGTTCCGCGCGTCCCCCAGAACGATCACGGTCGTACGCCGGTTGATGATCGACAGATGGTCGGCGTGGAACGACTTGAAGGCCCGGCCGAAGTCCGAATGAGCGAAGACGTTGATGACGTCGCCCCGGAGCGCCTGGTCGACGGCCTCGTTGATCTCCAGATCCTCGAAGAGGCGCGTCACTTCGCCGATGTCGGCGACGAAGATGAAGCTCCGGACCTTCGAGTAAAGATCCTGCAGCGAATAGACGAACTGCAACATGAACCGCGAGACGTTCCGGACCGAGTCGGACACGTCGCACAGCACGACGATCTGCGGCTTGTGCTTCTTCCGTCGGTCGAACTGCACGTCGAACGGCACACCGCCGAACTGCGTATTGTGCCGTAGCGTCCGTTGGAGGTCGAACGACCCGCGTTTCGCGCGGGAACGCTTGATCGAGACCACGTTCTTGAGGCGCTGCGCGAGCCGCGTCACCGCCTCCTTCATCTTCCGGATCTCTTCCTCGCTCAGATAGTAGAAGCTCTTCTCGCCGAGGTTGCCCAGCCGAGTGGGATCGCCGGGCTTCTTCTCCTCGCGCGCGGTCTCGAGGCGCGCCGCCCGCTTCATCAGGTCCGCGAGGTCGGCGAGCCTCTGGCGGATGAGCTCCCGGAGCTTGGCCGCGGTCTCGGGATCGAGTCCCATCGCATCGAGCTGCTCCGACAGCTGGCCGAGCTCGCGTGCAATGTCCGACAGGCCCATCTGCTCGCCCAGGGCGTGCCCAATTCGCCCCTCCCGCGTTCGTCCCTCCCCGCCCTGCCCGCGCGCCTGCTCCATCGCCTCGCGGATCTTCTGCTCGAGCGTGCCGTCGTCATTCTCCATGAGCGCCTTCGCGATCTCGGAGAGCTCGACGTCGTTCTGCTCGAGGAGCTGCTGGAGCTGCTCGAGCAGGTCCTGGTAGTCCTGTGGCGAGTCCGCGAGCTGCTGGCGACCGGCTTCCCCGACCTCCTTGATCGCCTCGCCCAGCCCGGAGAAGAAGAGGTCGAACAGCTCGTCGAACGTGCCCAGATCCGTCGAACGCTTCACCATCGTCGCACGCAGCACCTCGCGCACGAGCTCGCGTGAGCCCAGCCCGGTGTCCCGGAGGGCGCTCAGCGCGTCCAGCGTCTCCGCGGTCGACAAGCGAAGCCCGTGGTGTCTGAGGAGCGCTCCGAACTCGAGGATGCGGGCTTCCAAGGGATTCCTCCCGGACGAGGCCTCGGGTGAGCGCGAGCGGGCGCCCTCCCCCGGGGCTCAGTGCAGCACGCCCTCGTTGCTGCCGCCCTCGCCCGTCGGCTTGTCGGCCTCCTGGCGCGCGCGCTGCCGCGCGACGTGCTCTCGCAGCTCCTTCTCGGCCTTCCGGATGTCGGTCTCGTACTTGAAGATCGCGCTGAGCGTGTCCCGGACCTGCTCGTCTCCGAGGTTCTCGACGTTCAGCAGCGCGAGAGCGCGCGCCCAGTCGAGGGTCTCGCTGATGCTCGGGGCCTTCTTCAGGTCGAGCCGACGCACCTTCTGGACCACCGACACGACTTCGGACGCGAGCGCCTCGGGAATCTCGGGCACCTTGAGTCGGACGATCCGCGACTCGTGATCCGTGTCCGGGAAGTCGATGAACAGGTGCAGACAGCGACGCTTCAGCGCGTCCGACATCTCGCGCGAGTTGTTGCTGGTGAGGACGACCAGCGGAAGGTTCTTCGCCTCGATCGTTCCCAGCTCGGGCACGCTCACCTGGAAGTCGCTCAGGATCTCGAGCAGGAACGCCTCGAACTCCGAGTCCGACTTGTCGATCTCGTCGACCAGCAGAACCACGGGCTCGTCCGAGGTGATCGCGCGCAGCAGCGGACGCGGCAGAATGAACCGCTCGGAGAAGAACACGCCGTCCTGGTCCGCAATGCGATCGACGGCGTCGCGCAGGGTGTTCGTGCCGGCCAGCACTTCGCCGATCTTGTCCTTCAAGATCTGCGTGTAGAGCAGCTGCTTGCCGTACTCCCACTCGTAGAGTGCCTTGGCCTCGTCGAGCCCTTCGTAACACTGCAGGCGAATGAGCTCTTGTCCCAGGCACGCCGAGACCACCTTCGCGAGCTCGGTCTTGCCGACGCCGGCAGGTCCTTCGACGAGGATCGGCTTGTGCATCCGGGCCGCGAGGTAGACGACCGTCGCGATGGAGCGATTGCAGATGTACTTGCGCTCGGCGAACTGCTCAATGACCTGATCGATGGAATCGAACATCGGTGAACCTCGCGGAAAATCGGACTAAAACACAGCCCCCAGGGCAAGACAACGCACAGTCCGCTAGCGTATTCTCGACGATCGTGTGCACCCTCGCCGTCTACACCGACGCCTGGAGCGATCTACCGCTCCTGGTCGCCGCCAACCGGGACGAGTTCTACGAGCGCCCGGCGAGCCCGCCGCGACGCCTCGGGCGCGGCGACGCGTTCGGCGGCTGCGACCTGCGTGCCGGCGGGACCTGGCTCGCGATCGGTCGACACGACCTCGTCGTGGGCATCCTCAACCGCCGCACCCAGGAGGCACCCGATCCCTCCTGCCTCTCGCGTGGGGCGCTCTGCGTCGAGCTCGCCGAGGCGCGTACGATGGAAGAAGCGGTGGCGCATCTGCAGGGACAGGCACCCGATCGCTACAACCCCTTCAACCTCCTCGTCGCCGATCGCCGAAGCGCGGTCGTCGCGCAGAATCGAGAGGGGCGGCTGTCGATCGAAGTCCTCGACCCCGGCCTGCACCTCCTCACCAATCTCGACTTGAACGATATCGAGTGCGAGCGCATCTCGCGCTCGACCCACCGGTTCGCCGAACTCGTGCCCGCCTACGCCACCGGCCAGGACCGAGCCAAGATGATCGACGAGCTCCATCTCATCCTGGCCGATCACCACATCGCACTCGACGACCGGAAGCCGACCGACCAGCTCTGCATCCACACGACCGCGTACGGCACGCGGTCGTCGAGCCTGATCTGGATGGAGGAGCAAGGACCGCCTGCGTTCCTCTATGCTCACGGTCCGCCCTGCCGAACGGCGTATCGACGCGTGCCACTCCCGTGGGGCGCGGCCGCGCCTACTTCTTGAGTCGCGCCACCAGCGCCTCGGCGCGACCCGCCGCCGCCGCGAGAACGGGATCCCGGCTCGTCCGACCCGCGCGCAGCGAATCGAGATCGATCGGCTCGCCGGTGCGCAGGGAAACGAGCTCTCCCCCGACGGGGTCGAGGATGCACGCGAGTGGCGCCAGCTCACGCAGGCCGACCCGCCCGAGCACGGCCCCCTCGGCGGCCCCGCGCGCCACGAGGCACACATGGTAGGAGTTCGGGCCTTCGGCCTCGCGTCGCCGGCGCAATCGCAAGATCGACCGCTTCTCGAGTCCAGTGCCGAGCACGAACGGCGACGGTGTGCCGTCGGGCGGAGCGAGCGGCTTCCCCTGCCACCGGAGCGTCCCCGAGCTGGCGACGTAGAGGTCCCCGAGCGCGGGCGCAGCCACGGCGGCGGACCACGGCCGTCCTCGCCGAAGAAGGCCCAGCACGATCGACCAGGTCGGCAGGCCGGCCAGGTACGCGTCGACACCATCGATCGCCTGGACGGTCAGAACCCATTCGTTGCTCGGCAGCGGACCGGCCTCGGACGAGGGAGCCACGCGCACGCGTGGATGGCTCGCCCGGGCCTCATGCGAGAGCCACGACTCGATCTCGCCGATCACGCTCGCGGCGGACGGCGCGCACCCATTCGGCTCCGGTCGGTGCTCCAGGGCGAGTGCGCCGGCGCGGCGCACCAGCCGTGCGATGCCTCGAGCGTCGAACGGACTTCGGCCGCGCGCGGGGCGTGAACCGTCTTCAGTCGACATGGTCGAGGCCGCGTTCGAGCGCGCGCTTGGTGAAGAGGTCGTCCGCCACACCGGAATCGTACGCGACGTCCGACACCGTCACGAGCGTGAAGCTGCCGGCGGCTGGTTGCGTCATCCGGAGCCGCTCGGCCGTCGGTACGGCCCCGACCAGATGCACGCCCTCGAAGGCCAGGACCTTGGTCGGCGGCGCGGCCCGGTCCTCGTACAGCCGCAAGGAATGCATCCACGCGTTCCCGCGCCCGAGCTGCACGTCGGCACGGTCGTACCCACGATCGTCGCCACTCAGATCGAGCTCGAACCACTCGCGCTCGTCCGCCTCGGCCCCCTGCTCGGACGCCGGCTCCGACGGCACCTCCCAACGCAGCACGTTCTCGATCAGGTCGAGGTCCGCGTACGAGAAATCGGTGCCCATGAAGCTCTTCCGACGAGCGGACGACGTGATTTGACGCGACCGTCCGAGCTCCGGCAGGTAC
Organism: bacterium; assembly: GCA_030430245.1. Classification (GTDB taxonomy): domain Bacteria; phylum Desulfobacterota; class Binatia; order UBA12015; family UBA12015; genus VGTG01. The sequence continues at coordinate 23,837 of JAUIFY010000032.1, forward strand.
AGCCATTGCAGAGAAGGTCTGCTCGGCGACGTGTGCTGCAGGAACGCGGTGCCGCGAACGTCGGCGGGCTCGAGAAACACGGCGAGGCTCTTCTCGGAGCCGTCGTCCTCACGACGCGTGAACATCCGAAGCTGCCGCGTCCGCTCGTTGCCGCGGCCGTCCACGATCGTCATCGTCAGCGTCTGCTTGCGATCGCTCCACCGCCAGCTCGAGCGGGAGTGTCGCCGCGCTTGCTCGAGGAGGCTCGGCGACTCCTCCGCGACAACCGCCCCGTCTGCGGCGACGAGATACGTCGCCACCATCGCGAGCACGCCAACGGCATGCCGAGTCATGCGGGCCGCGCCTGGTACCATGTCAGCCCGCGCCAGACGTACTGAACTCCCGCGACCGCCGTCAGCGCCGCGGCGATGCCCAGCAGAACGTCGGCGAGGCCCGGGACCGGGAAGTGCGGTATCCAGAGGATGAACAGACAGACGCCGAGTCCCCCGATCTGGAAGAAGGTGGCCCACTTCCCCGTTTGGCTGGGCGCGATCTCGAGGGTCTCGCCCGTGAGCAGGTACAGGATCATGTATCCGGTCAGGCACACGATGTCCCGGGTGAGGATGATCGTCAGAACCCAGAACGGAACGGCGCCGATCAACGACAGCTTCAGCAGGAGCGTGATGACGAGTCCCTTGTCCGCGAGCGGGTCGAGGTACGCTCCGAGCTCCGTGCGGGTGTTCGTCGACCGGGCGATGTAGCCGTCGAGCCCATCGGTCACGCCGGCCGCGAAGAACAGGAGAAACGCGAGACCGAAGCTCTCGGAGTCGACCGCGATCAGGATCGCCGGAATCGCGGCGATGCGCAGCAGCGTCAGCGCGTTCGGCACGTTGAGCGCGTTCAGCACGTCGCCTCCGCGAGAGCCTTCTCGATCTGGCCCGCGAGCTTGTGGGTGACGAGCGCCGTCACTCGCGTCCCCGTCTCCTCGTCGTGGCGCTCCAGGACTCGTCCCTCTCGGTGCACGCGCGCCAGGATCTCACCCTGCGCGAAGGGAATCCAGAACTCGACCTGCCGCGCGCCCCGGACGAGATGCTCGTCGATGGCCGCCAGGAGCTCCGGAACCCCCTCCCCCGTCTGGGCCGAGACCAGGACGCCCCCGTCGCGCTCGAGCTGGCGGGCCGCGGCGCCGCGGTCTTCGGGCGGCAGCCGATCGAGCTTGTTCCACACGAGGACCGTCGGCGCGTCGTGGACGCCGATCTCCTCGAGCACCTCTTCGACCACCTTTCGATGGACGTCGCGCTCCGGACTCGAGCCATCCACGACGTGGAGCAAGACGTCGGCCGTACGCACCTCCTCGAGCGTGCTCTTGAACGCCTCGACCAGCTGGTGCGGTAGCTTGTGGATGAAGCCCACCGTGTCGCTCAAGAGTGCGGTGCCCGCCTTCGGCAGCTCGAGCCGCCGAACCGTCGGGTCCAGCGTCGCGAAGAGCATGTCGTCGACCCGTACGTCGGCGCCCGTCAGACGGCGCATCAGCGTGGATTTTCCGGCGTTGGTGTAGCCCACGAGTGCGACCGTCGGGAACGGAACCTCGGCTCGATCCTTCCGGTGGAGATCCCGGGTCCGTGCGACCTCGCGCAGGCGCCTTCGAAGCATGGCCACGCGCTCACGGACCCGCCGGCGATCGACCTCGAGCTGCGTCTCGCCAGGTCCACGCGTGCCGACGCCCCCACCCCGCTGGCGCGAGAGGTGCGTCCAGTGGCGGGTCAGTCGCGGAAGCAGGTAGTCCAGCTGTGCGAGCTCGACCTGCAGCTTGCCCTCGATGCTCTGCGCCCGCTGGGCGAAGATGTCGAGGATCAGCTGGCTCCGATCGATGACGCGCACCAGCGGATCACCGAACGTACGGGGATCCACGGTGCGCTCGAGGTTCCGCTGCTGCGCGGGCGAGAGCGGGTCGTCGAAAACCACCAGATCCACGCAGAGGTCCTGAACCATCGCACGGATCTCGTCGACCTTCCCCGAGCCGACGAACGTCCGAACGTCGGGCGTGTTCCGGCGCTGGGTCGTCGAGCCGACGACCACGGCCCCCGCCGTCTCGCACAGACGCCCGAGCTCGGCGAGCGACTCCTCCGTCGGGTGGAGGGCGCTCTCCCCCGGCAGCTCGAGCCCGACGAGCAGCGCACGCTCGGCGTCCCGCCGAACCTCGATGGGACCTCTTCGGCTCATGCCTGATTGTGCGCGCCGGCGCCGCTCCGATCCAGTGCGAAGACGCTCAGGAGACGAACCTCGCTTCCACGCCCGTGAGCCGCTCCGCGAGTGCCGCGATCAGCTCGTGGTTGGTCGCCACGCCGTGCTTCTCCAGCGAGATCCGTGTCTCGTAGGCTTCTCGCTTGACGTGGAGGTAGGTCGGGCAGTTTCCCGGATAGCGCGCCAGGGTCTGGCCCAGCCGCTCCAGGTCCTCTCGCGTGAATCGGCTCCCGTCGATCTGGATCTTGAGCTCGCGGATCGTCCGCGCGCGCGCCTCGTCGAGGCGCATGAACTGGTCGGCGATGATCTGGCAGCGCTCTTCGGTGATGTCGAGCTTCCCGGTGAGCGAGACCGGATCCGCGCCGGTGATCAGCGGCTCGTTCTTCCGGTAGGCCTCGGGCCAGGCGATGACCTCCACGATTCCATCGAGGTCTTCCAGGAAGAACGTCGCGTACCGGTCGCCCTTCTTGCTGTTCTTCAGCCGCAGCCCCTGGACCACACCGGCGAGCGTGACCTTCTGCTGCGGTGGCTGCCCACGCAGCCCGGCCGTCGTGCACGTCACGAGCTTCTTCAGCTGGCGCCGGTAGCGATCGAGCGGATGCCCGGTGATGAAGAACCCGAGTGTCTCCTTCTCCTGCCGCAGGAGCTCTTCGTCGTCCCACGCGTCGACGCGAGCGAAGGCGAACGTCTCCCGTCCGCCCTTTCCGCCGCCGATGAACAAGTTGCCCTGATTGACGTTGGCCGCCGCCAGCGCCGCCCAGCGCATCACGTCCTCGAGGCCCGCGAGCAGGCTGGCGCGATCGAGTCCGGTGCTGTCGAAGGCCCCGCACTTCACGAGGCTCTCCAATACCCGGCGGTTCAGGTGCGTGGAGGTGATCCGGCACAGGAGGTGGTCGAGCCCGTCGTAGGGGCCGTTCTCGTCTCGCTCCTGGAGGACGGCCTGGATGGCCTTCGCGCCGACGCCCTTCACCGCGCCGAGGCCGAACCGGATCTTCTCGCCCGTCACCGTGAAGTTCTCACGGCTCTCGTTGATGTCCGGCGGCAGGACCGCGATCTTCTGGGCGCGCGCTTCCGCGATGTTCTTGTGCGTCTTGTCCGCGTCGCCCATCTCGAGAGTCATCAACGCGGCGACGAACTCCTCCGGATAGTGCGCCTTCAGGTACGCCGTCTGGAAGGAGATCAGTGCGTAGGCGGCCGCGTGCGACTTGTTGAACCCGTAGCCCGCGAACTTCTCGATCGTGTCGAAGATGTCGCCGGCCTGGCTCTGGTCGAGTCGGTTCTTCGCGGCGCCCTCGATGAACCGGGTACGCTCGCGCGCCATCTCCTCGACCTTCTTCTTGCCCATCGCACGGCGGAGATTGTCGGCGTCGCCCAGGCTGTAGCCGGCCAGCACCCGAGCCGCCTGCATGACCTGCTCCTGGTAGACCATCACCCCGTAGGTCTCCTTCAGAACCGGCTCCAGGAGGGGGTGCGGGTACGTGGTGACCTCACGGCCGTGCTTGCGGTCGATGAAGTTGTCGACGATGCCCGACTCGAGGGGGCCCGGGCGATAGAGCGCATTGATGGCGACGATGTCCTCGAAGCACGTCGGCTTCAGGCGCTTCACGAGCTGCGCCATGCCGCTCGATTCCATCTGAAAGATGCCGACGGTTTCGCCGCGCCCGAGGAGGCGATAGGTCTTCTTGTCGTCCAGGGGGAGATTCGCGAGATCGATGTCGACCCCCTTCCCGTCGCGGATCCGGTTCACCGCGTCCTGGATCATCGTGAGGGTCTTCAGGCCGAGGAAGTCGAACTTGATCAAGCCGACCTTCTCGATGTCGGTGCCCGAGAACTGCGTGAGGACCACGCCATCGTTGTCGACGCAGAGGGGCACGGACTCGACGAGAGGCTTCGCGCCGATCACCACGCCCGCGGCATGCTTCGACGAGTGGCGCATCAACCCTTCGAGGCGCAGCGCGTACGCGAAGAGCTTCTCCTCGCGATCGCCCTTCTGACGGATCTCGGCGAGTCGCGGCTCGGTCTCGAGCGCCTGGGCCAGGGGCACGTCGCGCCCCTGGCGCGCGGCCGGGTACAGCTTGGCCATCCGATCCGTTTCGGCGAACCCGAACTCGAGCACCCGACCGACGTCCTTCAGCGCGGCCTTTCCCTTGAGCGTCCCGAAGGTGATGATCTGCGCGACCCGGTCTTCACCGTACTTCTCGCGCACATACTGCAGAACCTCGTCGCGGCGCTCGTAGCAGAAGTCCACGTCGATGTCGGGCATCGACTTGCGCTCGGGATTGAGGAAGCGCTCGAACAGAAGCCCGTGCTCGATCGGGTCGATGTCGGTGATCTGCATCGCCCACGCGACCAGACTTCCCGCCGCGGAGCCGCGGCCCGGCCCCACCGGGATTCCGTTGCGCTTCGACCACTGAATGAAGTCCGCGACGATCAGGAAGTATCCCGGGAAGCCCATCCGCTCGATGACGCCGAGCTCCTCGGCCAGTCGATCGTCGTACGCGACGACCTTGCTCTCGTCCCAGCCGGGGTTCTTGCGCAGGATCGAGAGCCGCTCGTCGAGCCCCGCGCGGCTCTCGCGACGGAGAGCTTCTTCGAGGCTGTCGCCTTCGGGGACCTTGTAGTCCGGGAACTCGTACTGCCCGAAGCTCATCTTGAAGTCGCAGCGCTTCGCGAGATCCAGCGTGTTGTCGATCGCCTCCGGAAACTCCGGGAACGCGGCGCGCATCTGCTCCGGTGACTTCACGAACAGCTGGTCCGTGCCGAACCGCCAGCGGTCCGGATCATCCAGTGTCTTTCGCGTCTGGATGCAGAGGAGCGCCTCGTGCGCCTCGGCGTCGTCCGCCCCGAGGTAGTGACAGTCGTTCGTCGCGACCAGCGGGAGTCCGAGGTCCTTCGCGATCGAGTAGAGCTCGCGGTTCGAGACCTCCTGCTCGGGCAGGTGATTGTCCTGAACCTCGATGTAGTAGCGGTCCTTGTCGAAGATCTGCGCGAACTCGCCGGCCACCCGCCGAGCCTGCCCGACGTCGCCGCGCTGGATCGCCTGGTTCACTTCGCTGCCGAGACAGCCCGAGAGGCAGATCAGCCCTTCGTTGAACTCCCGAAGCAGCTCCCGGTCGATCCGTGGCTTGTAGTAGAAGCCTTCCTGGTACGCACTCGAGACCAGGCGGCAGAGGTTCCGGTAGCCCTTCTCGTTCATCGAGAGAAGGACGAGGTGGTAGTTGCCGGCGGTCTCGGGGTCGTCGCTGCGCGCCTGCGACTTGTCGAAGCGGCTTTTCGGCGCCACGTACGCCTCACAGCCGATGATCGGCTGCACGCCGGCCTCCTCCGCGGCGCGGTAGAAGTCGACGGCCCCGAACATGTTGCCGTGATCCGTCATGGCGACGGCCGGCATGCCGAGGTCCGCGATCTTCGGGATCAGCTCCGAGACTTTGTTCGCGCCGTCCAGCAGCGAGTACTGCGTGTGCAGATGGAGATGTACGAACCCCACTCCGCCTCCCCTCCCCTTCTCCTCATTCCCATTCGATCGTCGCGGGTGGCTTCGACGAGACGTCGTACACCACCCGATTGATTCCCTTCACCTCGTTCGGGATGCGGCGTCCCAGCACCTCGAGCGTCTCGTGGGACAGCCGTGCCCAGTCCGCGGTCATTCCGTCGAGGCTCTCGACCGCCCGGACGGCGATCACCTGATCGTACGTCCGCTCGTCGCCCTGCACGCCGACCGTCTGGATCGGGAGCAGCACGCCGAAGCCCTGCCAGAGGTTCGCGGCGTCGGGTCGGTCGCGGAGCTCCTCGCGGACGATCGCGTCGGCCTCGCGCAGCAGACGCACCCGCTCGCGCGTCACCGTTCCGACGATGCGGACGGCCAGCCCGGGGCCCGGGAAGGGCTCGCGTGCCACGAGCTCCTCGGCGAGGCCGAGCTCCCGGCCCACGGCGCGGACCTCGTCCTTGAAGAGCTCGCGGAGCGGCTCGACGAGCTCGAGCTTCATGCGCTCGGGAAGTCCGCCCACGTTGTGGTGGGTCTTGATCGTGGCGGACGGTCCACGCACGGAGACGGACTCGATGACGTCCGGATACAGCGTACCCTGGGCGAGGTAGCGCACGTCCTCGAGCTTCGCCGCCGCCTCCTCGAACACCTGGATGAAGAGGTTGCCGATGCGCTTGCGCTTCAGCTCGGGGTCGAGCACGCCTTCCAGCGCATCGAAGAACCGGTCCGCCGCGTCGATCACCCGGATGTCGAGCCCCAGGTGCGCGAGCGAGGTCTCCACCATCTCTCGATCCCCGGCTCGTAGAAGCCCGTTGTCCACGAAGATGCACGTCAGACGCTCCCCGATCGCCCGGTGGAGAAGCGCCGCGGCCACCGTCGAGTCGACCCCGCCCGACAGACCGCAGATCACGCGTCCTTCGGGAGCGCGGCGTCGCAACCCTTCGATCGTCGAGTCGATGAACGAGTCCGCCGTCCAATCCGAAGGCGCGCCGCAGACGCCGTGGACGAAGTTCGAGAGCACCTCCGCTCCGCGCTCGGAGTGCACGACCTCGGGATGGAACTGCAGACCGAAGAGCCGACGCGTCGGATCCCGAAACGCCACGATCGGGGCGTTGTCGCTCTTCGCGAGCACGGTCCAGCCCTCCGGGAGCGACTCCATCCGGTCGCCGTGCGACATCCAGACGGACGGTGCCGCGCCGATCTCGAACCCGTCGAACAGATCCGAGTCGTCGACGATCTCGATCTTCGTGCGTCCGTACTCGCGACGCTCGGCCCGCCCTACCGAGGCGCCGGCGTTCACGTTCAGAACGCCCATTCCGTAGCAGATGCCCAAGACGGGCACGCCGAGCTCGAGAATGCCGCTCGCGAGCTTCGGGGCCGATTCGACGTAGACGCTCGCGGGCCCGCCCGAGAGGACGATCCCCGCCGGCTTCTTCTCCCGCACCTCCTCCACCGACACCGTACAGGGGAGGATCTCGCAGTAGACGTTGGACTCGCGGATCCGCCGCGCGATGAGCTGGGTATACTGGCTTCCGAAGTCGACGACGAGAATCACGCTTCAGCCCAGTCGGTAGTTGGGAGCCTCTTTCGCGACGACGACGTCGTGCACGTGGCTCTCGCGGTGGCCGGCCTCGCTGATCCGGATGTACCTCGCCCGGCTCCGGAGCTCGTCCAACGTCGGAACGCCGAGGTAACCCATGCCCGCGCGCACGCCGCCGACCAGCTGGTGGATGTTCGACGACAACGAGCCCTTGTACGGAACCCGTCCCTCGATGCCCTCCGGTACGAGCTTGATGGCGTCCTCCTCGTCGTCCTGGAAGTAGCGATCCTTGCTGCCGGCCCGCATCGCCTCGAGCGAGCCCATGCCGCGGTACATCTTGTACGTCCGGCCCTGGTAGAGGATCGTCTCGCCGGGCGACTCCTCGGTGCCGGCGAAGAGGCTGCCGATCATCACCGAGTCCGCGCCGCAGGCCAACGACTTCACGACGTCCCCCGAAAAGCGGATCCCGCCGTCGGCGACGATCGGAACGTCGGCGCTCCGTGCGACCCGTGCCGCGTCGACGATCGCCGTCACCTGCGGCATGCCGACGCCGGAGATGATCCGGGTCGTGCAGATCGAGCCGACGCCCATCCCGACCTTGACCGCGTCGACTCCGGCGTCGATCAGTGCGCGTACGCCGTCTCCGGTTCCGACGTTGCCGCCCATGACGTCGATCTCGGGATGGCTCGCCTTGAGCTTCCCCACGGTCTCGATCACGTTGCGCGAGTGCCCGTGCGCGGTGTCGACGACGATGACGTCGACACCGGCCTCGACCAGCGCCATGGCCCGGTCCCACGAGTCCCCGAAGAAGCCGATCCCCGCGCCGACGCGCAGCCTGCCGTGCTCGTCCTTGGCCGCGTTCGGGTACTTGTCGGCCTTCACATAGTCCTTGAGGGTGATGAGGCCCTTGAGGCTGCCCGCGCCGTCGACGATCGGCAGCTTCTCGATCTTGTGTCGGGCCATGAGGCCGA
>JAUIFY010000033.1 GCA_030430245.1 bacterium
AGGATGCGCACGCTCGACGGGCCCGCGCTGGAGCGCCGCATCCAGCGGACCCTGCATGCGGTTCTCGGCCGGGACGACGACGCGATCGTGGCTTCGGCGTTGGCGCGCTACGGTCCGGCTCTCGGAACGCCCGTCCAGCGGTGGGTCGCGTTTCAATCGGACCGTGTGTTCCACGCTCCGGCGGCACTCCTCGCGCAGCGGTGTGCCTCGACGGGCGCTCCCACCTACTCGTATCGGTTTGATTGGGCGCCGCCGGTCATCGGTGGGCTGACGGGGTCGTTCCACGCTCTCGAGATCCCGTTCGTCTTCGGCACGCTTCGGAGCGGCTTCCTTCGAGCGGTTCTCGGGGCGACGACCGACGCGCGTCGCCTCTCGAACCGGATGCAGGGCGCGTGGCTCTCGTTCGCGCGGGGGGCGAGCCCCGCGCACGAGAACCTTCCGGAGTGGCTGCCCTTCACGGCCGAGCACCCGCGAACGATGATCCTCGGGCCGACGTCCGGCCTCCATCAGGATCTCCACGGTCCTGCGGTCGGCTTCTTCGGGCCGCTTCTGACCTGATCCCCGCCCGGCCCGACCGTCGGTCCGTCGGTCGACGACCGTATGCGTACGCCGGTCGGCCGATCGCGATCGGTCGACCGGCGCGTGTCGGACGACACGACCCGCGCGTGGGGGCTACGGCAGGACTTCGACCGTCACGACGTCCGAGATCTCGGGGGAGAACGCGTCGGCGGGCCAGCGCGCGGTGACCGTCACCGTTCCGGGCGCGAGGGCGTTGCCCCAGTTCACGTTCACGCCCGGCGGGCTCATCAGGAGGACGGTCTCGTCGTCGGACTGCCACTCGACGAGGATGTTCACACCCTGGGTGATGCCGGAGACGAACGTCACCCGGGCCTTGAGCTTGATGACGTCGCCGACGCGGACGCGGTAGACGCCGTCTGGGTCGGGCTGGGGATCGCTCGGGAAGATCTCGAGCAGGGTACGCGTCTTGCGGACGCTGACCGTTCCGTTCTGGCCGCCGGCATCGTTGGAGCTGATGTCGAAGGCGGGATCGTAGGCCGACACGGTCGCGATCGTGTCGTCGAGGGCCGTGACGCGGCCGCCCTCGCTGCCCGTCTCTACGACGGACAGAGCGTCCGGATCGGACGAGGTCCAGATCACCCGCTCCGTCACCTCGACCTCGCGGCCATCGTGGAACACCCGGAACGCGCGCATCTGACGCGAGTTCGGGAAGTCGAGGTTCGCCTCCAGTGGGGTCACCTTCAGACTGGTCACGTCGCCGGCGCAGTGGATGGTCGCGTCGCTCAGCGTGTCGGTCGAGCGGATTCCCGACTGCGGATCCCGCACCGAGATTTCGGCCACGCCGAGGGCGGCGCAGCTCACCAGACCCGCCCCGTCGACCGGAACGGCGTCCGGGTTGCTCGACGTCCAGACCAGCGAGGCCGTGAGGTCCGCAGGCAGGGGGGAGCCCGCGAAGACCCCGAGCCCCTTCAGGAGGATGGCCTCGCCGGCCGCGAGGCCGATCGTCGTCGGAGTCTCGGGGATCTCGTCGCTCTCGGACACCGCGAGTCCGGTCAGCCCGCCCGCCGCATCGACGATGGCATTGCCGTTCCCGTCCTCCGAGGAGAGGCCCGTCAGGAGATCCTCGGCGCGGACCTCGAAGGTTCCCGGTGCGAGTCGCGTGAGGAGGCCGGTGGGATCGATCGTGGCGAAGCCTGGGGCGGACAACGACCAGCCGACCTCGTCGCTGATGTTCAGGACGGTCCCGTCCTCGAAGACGCCGAAGGCTTCGAACTGCTGCTCCGCGCCGACCTCGACGGCGGCGGTCTCGGGCATCACGAACACGCGGATCGGGGCGCCGACCACGCGGACGATGCCCGACGATCCATCGGATCGGGCGCGCGAGTCACGGTGGCGCACCTCGACCAGGGCCGTACCCGCGCCGAGCGCGGTGATCCGCCCCGGCACCGCGCGATTGTCGACGTCGACCACCGACCGCTCGCGCGAGCGCCACTTGAGTCCCTCCACGATCCGCTGGTCGGGCGATCCGTCGTTGAACGAACCCCACGCCGCCAGATCCATGGTCTGGCCCACCCGGAGGGCGATGGTGCCGGGCTCGATCCGGAGCCGCTCGAGCTCCCGGACCGTCACCTGGAAGGATCCCTCATTCTCGGTCGGACGATGCTCGACGGTGACGCGCGTCCGGCCGGCCCGACGAGCGACCACGACGTCGTCTCGACCGATGGAGACGACCCGGCGGGACTCCGGCTTGAAGCGGAGGTCGTCCGCGTCCAGGTCCACGATGGTTCCGTCGAGCTGGACTCCTCGCACCGTCACCTGGCCGGTGGTCTCGGGATCGAGAACGAGCGACGGGGGCTCGAATCGAAGCTCGACGATCTCGGTCGGATCGGTGGGCACCGCGCCATCGACGGTCAACTGGCCGGTCGAGCCGCTCGAACGTTCTCCGGACGCCGGGTCTTCCGCGCGGATGCGGGCCGCGCCTTCGGACGTGGCGGTGAGCAATCCCTTCGACGTGGTGTTGTCGATCGTCGCGACCGATTCGCGGTCGGACTCCCACCAGACCAGGTCGGTGACGTCGATGTCGACCGAGCCGTCGTCGAAGTCGGCGTAGGCCTTGAGCTGGATCTGCTCGCCGGCCTCGAGCTCGACCTCGGCGGGCGACACCCGAAGGGAGACCATTTGTGTGACGCGCACGCGGAGGTCCTGGCGGGTCCGCGTGCGGGAGAGCGGGTCTTCGGCGCGGACGTCCGTCTCGCCACCCTCGAGCGCGGTGATCGTGCCGCCGTCGCCGACCCGGGCGACCCCACGGCTCCGTACCTTGAACTCGGCACGATCGGTGATGTCGCGACTCGTGCCGTCCTTCAGGATCGCGTAGACGGTGACCTCCGCCTCGTCGCCTGGGAACAGCTGTAGGACGGGAGGATCGACGACCACGCTGCGAACCTCGTCCGGGTCGAAGTCGTCGTCGCCGACTTCCCCACCGGGATCGCCGGGGGAGGTCAGGGAGACGACGACCTCGCCGTCGTCGCGATCGGATTCGACTCCGGAGTCGCGGTCACGCGCGGTGATCTCCGCCCCTCCGAGGTCCACCCCGAGGACGAGCCCCTTGCTCCCCGGGGTGTCGGAGACGCTCGCCACGTCCGCGTCGTTGGACGACCAGAACGCCGTGTCGGTGATGTCCAGAACGCGCCCGTTGTCGTGGGAGGCGAGGGCACGGAACGCCACGGTCTCACCGACGCCGATCGAAGCCCCGCGCGGTGAGAGGTCGATCTGCTCGATCTCTCCCACCCAGATCACGGGATCCTCTTCCGCAAAGCGGCCCGAGTCCGGGTGCTCGACCTTGATCCGGGTGTCACCGGCGGCCAGCGCCGTCACCCGGCCATCGGAGCTCACGCTGGCGACACTGGTGCGCAGCGCGCGGAACGTGCAATCGCCGCAGACCTGCTGGGAGCCATCGTCGAACAGAAGCGTCACGATCAGATCGACGGTTTCGCCCGGGAGAAGGTTCGACTGGAGCGGAGACACGACGACCTCGGTCGGCTCTGCCGGCTCGCCGCCGTCGTCGCCGGCCAGGACCTCGACGAAGTGCGCGTTGCCCGGCGACTTCACGCCGGATTCCGGATCCTGGACCTCGACCTCGGTGACGCCTTCGGACAGGCCCGTCACCAGGCCCGTCTGGTCGACCGAGGCGATCTCGTCGATGTCGATCTCCCACTCGACGAAATCGGTCATGTCCCACCCCGTCCGACCATCCTCCAGCGTGGCGAGGGCGAACAGCTGGACGCTGGTCCCCGAGGTGATCGTCGAGACGGCGGGCGAGATGGCGAGCTCGACGACCTCCAGGACTTCGACTTCGGCCTTGTCGTCGGCCTCGGTTCCCGTCGCGGGATGCTCCGCGTCGATCACGGCGTTGCCGCCCGCGAGGGCGGTGATCGTGTTTCCGGACGTGGCGACCGACTCGGGATCGCGCGAAGAGAGTGTGACCTCGTCGGTGAGATCCCGCTGGGTCTCGTCGTCGTAGACGCCCCAGATGGTGACGTCGATCGACTCACCCGGCGCGAGGGCGATGATGCTGGGGTCGAAGACCAGATCGCGCAGCCGCGGCTCGTCCGCGCGCGCGATCACGGTCGTCGAGAGGACGGCGACCAGCGTGGCAACGAGGAGATGGAAGGTAGGGGTGGACCGTTCGCGGGAGCCCTGGGCTTCGCGGTTCCGCAAAATTCGCATGGAGGCTTTCTGGTTGGGTGACGTGGGAAACGTCGATCGACTCTATGGCTCGTGCTGACGCGGTGGGGGGCCCGGGGCACGGGCGGGGAGCAAGGGAAACCCGGAGGAAGTCGATGAGATGCCCGGTACGGGGCGAAGCGTCCGCCAGCGTCGCCCGAGCAATCCGAGTGCCCAGGGCAGCTCACGAAAAACTCCGTTTCGTCCATGGGTTGCGGAGCTGCGGGGCGGTGGCGCCTTCGCGCATCTCCGCGAGGTCGTGTGATCTTGCAAGATCGTGGACGACGCGATGGAGCGTTCGCCCGGTGGGGCGCTATAGGGGGCCGCGGCGTGGGCCGGCGGTCGACACCATCAGGATGGGTGGCGTCTCGGCCCAGCGCATCGTTCCCTGGATGCGGAACGGCTTACCCGCGGGCGCGTTCTCGATCGCGTCGATGCCGGCTTTGTCGCCCGATGTGAGGATCGCCGCTCGGTTGACGCGAAGGTGTCGAAGGACCTCGGCATCGGTCGTCGCTCCCGCGAGGACGTCGAGCTTCGTGACGAAGAGCTTCACCTCGCTTCCGTTCACCCGCAGGTGCCAGGTTGCGCGGGGACGCGACTCGGGGGGGGGCTCCGATCGTACCGTCGATCGCGATCGTGATGGCTCGCGGTTGTGCGAGCGCGAGGGAGCCCGTCGCGAGCATGGGTGCGGCCATGGACACCACGGCAACGGCGACCGCCTTCGTCAGCAGAGACATCGTTCATTCCCCGGTCGAGGCGAGCACCTCGAGGTACTCGCGGACGACGGTCGAGAGCCCCACGAACAGGGCTCGGCTCATGAGAGCGTGGCCGATCGAGACCTCGTCCAGGTGGGGTAGCTGGCGAAAGAGCACGAGGTTGTCGAGATCGAGATCGTGCCCCGCGTTCACCCCGAGGCCGAGCGCCCGAGCGCGCTCCGCCGCGGCGGCATACCGCTCGAAGCTACGACGGCCCGCATCGACCCCCGCGGCCGCGGCGCGGGCATAGGGCTCGGTGAAGAGCTCGACGCGATCGCCGCCCGCGGACGCCGCCCAGGCGACCGCCTCCGGCGTCGGGTCGACGAAGAGGCTCACGCGCATGCCGTCGCTCTTCAAGTCGCGCACGATGTCTTCGAGGTTCGTCTCGGCGGGCCAGCCGGCCTCGCTCGTGATCTCGCCCGGCTTCACGGGGACGAGCGTCACCTGGTGCGGCTTCACCTCGTGCACGAGGCGAAGGAAGTCGTCTCGCGGATCGCCCTCGACGTTGAACTCGACGTCGCCCCTGCGGGGCGCGAGAAGCTCTGCGACGTCATAGACGTCCTGGCGCGTGATGTGTCGTTCGTCGGCCCGCGGGTGTACCGTGATGCCCGGCGCGCCGACGTCGACGCACGTGCGGACCGCGTCCCGGAGACGGGGGACGGAGCCGCCCCGCGAGTTCCGGAGCGTCGCGACCTTGTTCACGTTGACACTCAGCCGGACCATCCCCCGGATGGGACCACCGGCGGTGCCGCGTTGCAACCGCCGTTCGACGTTCGTCGCGAGCCGATCCGCTCGGCTTCTTGGTCGTCGACGCGGCCGCGGCCCGGGCCCGGCGCGGTCGCCACCGCCATCGGCGGTCGCGCCGCTCCCGGCCCGGGCCGGGAGTGGTCACGGTCGGAGCCGTGCGACCCCGCTGCAACGCGTGCTCACGAGCAGCCCGTCTCTCGCCAGAGCCGGGGCGCCGCTGTCGGAGACCACCAGTTGGGCTCGTGCAACGACTCGTAGCCGCGGCCCTCGAACTCGACGCGGTCGCCGATCGCATAGCCGGGATCGCCCGCGTACGGCTGTACGAAGACTTCACAGTCGCCGGTGGCCGGCGGCGTCGGGACCGGTGTCGGGTCCGGGCTCGGATCGTCGGCTCTTGGCCGGCACGTCGTCGATTCCCAGAGCCGTGGTGCCGCCGATGGGGCCCAGAAGTTCGGTTCGTGGAGGGATCGAAACGTGGCTCCGCCGAAGGTGACGACGTCCCCGACTGCGTAGCCCGGGTCGCCGGCGTAGGGCTGGACGAACTCCGGACATTCCGCCGCATCCCCACGGGGTGGCGTGGCGGTCGGGAGCGGCGTGGCGGGGACGGCGGTGGGTGCGGCCGTCGGCGTGGGGGCGGGCACGTCGGGAGTCGGCGTCGCGGTCGGCGTCGGTGTCGCGGTCGGAGTCGGACCGTCCGGAGGTGCGGGTGGGAGGCCCGCCAGCACGGCGAGCGTCGCGTCGAGCAGCGGGTACTCGTAGTCGTCACCCCGCCGGATCATGCCGCCGTGAAGCTGCCAGATGACGACGCCGGCCATTCCCTGGTCGAGCACGTACTGCGTCCGCAGGGCGATCGACTCCGTGTCCTCGAACGAGATCGCGCCGCCGCCGTCGAAGAAGCCGAAGTGGGTTCCGGCCTCGGCATCGTACGACGTGTGGAACGAGGGATCGCCCTCCATCCGCGCGGCGATCTCGTAGTACTTCGTTTCCGTACCGCCGGACCAGTGCGCCCAGTCGTGGCCCCCCGACGGGTCCCCGATCGCCTTCGCGCCCGCGAAGCTGCGCCCGTAGTGCGCGACGCCGAGAGCCAGCTTGCTCGCCGGAGCCCCTCCCGCCGTCGCCCAGAGCTCGCGGCAGCCGTCGGCGTCGAATCCCTCGTGAAGCTGGCCGGCGTACGGGAAGAGCGCGGAGTTGTGCTGTGCGACCGGATCCCAGTCGCCGCCGAAGTCGTAGGACATGAGGTGGACGTAGTCGAGGAGGGAAGAGACGGCCGCGAACTCGTAGGCGTTGGTCGCGTTCTGCGGCCCACAGGACACCGCCGCCGTCAGCTCGTACTCTCGCCCGGTCGCCGCCCCGAGCGCGTCCAACGCCTGCCGGAGCTCCGACAGGAGGAGCGTGAAGTTCGGACGATCGATCGGCCGCCCGCCGTGGGGCGCATAGCCCGGATACTCGAAGTCGAGATCGATCCCGTCGAAGTTCCAGTCGACGAGGAACTGAATCGCGTGGTCGACGAAGGTCGCGCGCGTAGTCGGGCTCTCCAACATCTCGGAGACCCGGTGGGACAGCGTCCATCCACCGATCGACAGAATGGCCTTGGCCCCGGCGTCGTGCACGGACTTCGCGAATCCGCTCTCGTGGTCGTTCCAACGCTGACAGATCGGGGCGTGTGGCGTGTCGTCGTAGGTGCTGAACGGATGCCAGAACGGCGGCGAGCACTTCACGGGGCCGTTGCCGGGTCCTCCGGAGAACGACGACGGACCCAGTCCCGCGAAGACGTGCTGGTCCGTGAGGTAGAGGACGCCGTGTTCGTCGCTCCATGCGAAGGCGTACTGGACGTGCGTCAATCGACCGAAGTCGACTCGATCGTGGGTGAACGCGCTGTCGTAGTAGTACTCCCAATCCGCCCAATAGGCGGAAACGCGAGTCGCACCGGCCGGCGCAACCGATAGGGCGAGCAACAGAAGACTCGTGAGGTGGATCATGGCCGTGCGACCAACGGTCGCCGCGTGGTGGTGCCGAACGTACGGGTGCATTTCCCAACTCCCTGGATTGACGGACGACGCACGAGTCCATCGAAGACATCTCGCGTGGAGAGGCTCCCTCGACCGCCGTCACGGTTCAGTTCCCCCGGTTTCGAATGGAGGTGACTCGTCGGGGAGGGCGTTCGATAGGGAGGGAGGCGCGCACCAGGTCGTGCCCCTCGGTCACCGCGCGCCATGCTACGGACGGGGTCCGAGGCGCGCAATGCGCAGACCCGATAGGACGACTCGTACGCGCGCGACGGGGGCCACGTCGTCGTTGTCAATCAACAAATGAGCCCTTCGCGTGTGTCCATCCGACCTCAAGTCGGTGGGCGTTGGCGCCGATACTTCCTACTGCAACTCGAGGCCCGCGGGTCTCCAAGCCGCCGTAGGAAAGGGACTACAATGCCGATGATCGATGCGAAGCCCTTCGAGTTCGACTTCGATTTCGACCACATTGCGCTGCTCTGTATCGACATGCAGCGCGACTTCATCCTGCCGGGCGGCTTTGCCGAGTCGCTGGGCAACGACATCAGCCAGCTGCAGCCCTGCGTCCCGGTGATCGCGAAGCTCCAGGAGGCGTTCCGGACCGCCGGGCTTCCGGTGATCCACACGAAGGAGTGTCACAAGCCCGACCTGTCGGATCTGCCGACATCGAAACGCGTCCGCGGCAATCCGAAGGTGAAGATCGGTGACCATGGCCCGATGGGTCGCATCCTCATCGACGGCGAGGAGGGCTCGGACTTCATCGACGAGAACAAGCCGCTCGAGGGCGAGCTCGTCATTCCGAAGCCGGGCAAGGACTCCTTCTACGCGACGAACCTGCGCGAGTATCTCATCAAGCGGAACATCTCGAGCCTCGTCATCACCGGCGTCACCACCGACGTGTGCGTGCAGACGACGATGCGTTGCGCGAACGATCGAGGCTACGACTGTCTTCTCGTGGAAGACGGCACCGACAGCTACTTCCCGGAGTTCAAGGCGATGACGCTGAAGGCGCTCACCGCACAGGGCGGGATCGTGGGCTGGACGACGCCCTCCAGCGTCGTGCTGGACGTCCTCGCCACGACGCAGATGAAGAAGGCGGTCTGACTCCGCCCGCCTCGAGTTCTGGTCGGGCCGCCGGCTCGGCCGGGACTCTGGCCCGGTCTCATGAGGCACGCCGACAGTAGCGCTGAACCCACCCCGGACGTCGGCCGGTTGGCATACTGGCGGATGGTCCTGCGCGGATGCTCGCAGCTCGCGTTCCAGGGCAACGAGCTCACCGGAGTCTTTCTGCTGGTCGGTGTCCTCGTCGCCTCACCGACGGCCGCCCTGTTCATGCTCGTCGCGGCGACGATGGCCCCCGCGGGCCGGATGCTGCTCGGCGACCGTGGGCCCGCGCTGCACACCGGCCTTCCCGGGCTGAACCCCTGCCTGATCGCGCTCTCGATCCCGACGTTCTTCCAGGTCGATCTGGCACATCCGGGAATCTGGTGCGTGCTGGTCGCATCGGTCGCGAGTACGCTCGTCATCACTCGTCTGAGCGTTCTGTTCTTCCCGCTTCCGACGCTGGTGATGCCGTTCCTGGTGACGTTCTATGCGCTCACGGCTCTGGAGCCGCATCTGCGCGTTCTGGAGTCGGTCTCGCTCGCGACCCCGGTCGGCGCGACCGTCCAGCCGATCGAGGCCGTGCTCTCGAGCCTCGGCGAGGTGCTGTTCAGTCCGAACCCGTGGTCGGGTCTGCTCTATCTCGCGGGCCTCGCCCTCGGCAACTGGAGGCATGGCATCGTCGCACTGCTCGCCGCCACGATTGCTTCCGCGGTGTCGTACTACCACGGCGACGCGGCGTCGGTGTCCCTCTTCAACACCGGCTTGTTTGGGTTCAACGGAGTCCTCACGGCTCTGGCGGTCTTCGTGTTCTGCGGCAGCAAGCTCCGGCTCGCGATCCTGGGAGCGATGCTCGCGACGATGCTGACTCCGGCCATCTCGTATTTCGGAATCAATGCCCTTTCGGTGCCGTTCGTCGTCACGAGCTGGCTCGTGATCGTTCTGGGATGGGTCGAGGACTCGTTTGCCTCGGAGCGTGCGGGGCCGGCGAACGCCACCGCGGCGAGCCCGGCTCCGGAAGCCGCTTCGTCCGCCGCTCCTTGAGAGGGCTCGGGGGTCACGAACATGTCTCAGATGATCGATCCATTCTCGATGTCGAACCTGACGAAGCGCGCGCGGGAGTTCGAAGAGAAGGACTGGGAGCCGTTCCGTCCGGGCGTGACCGCGCACTGGCTCTATCATGAGCCGAACGGAGGACCGGCCGCGGTCCTCCTCCGGTACGAGCCGGGCGCGCGTGTGATGCTCCACGAGCACGTCGGGTACGAGCACCTCATCGTGCTCGATGGTGACCAGTACGACGAGTTCGGCGAGTACCCGACCGGCAGCTTCGTCATCAACCCGCCGGGCACGGCGCACTCTCCCGGAAGCCGCGGCGGCTGCATCGCCCTCTTGATCTACGAGAAGGCCGTTCGGTTCGTCGAGCACCCCGAAGCGCGAGCTTCGTAGTGACATGCGCACTCCGCGGTCATTTCGGGGGAGGCAGTGGGCCACCGGCTTCCTCGCACTCGTCGTTCTGTCGGTCGCCGGCCCCGCTCGGGGCAACATCAATCCCTGGATTCAGGCGGAGGTCTTCGACAGTCGGCGATGGGACTCGGCGGGTGGCCGCGCGGCGACACCGTGGCTTCACCCGCCCGCGTACGCGCCCGATCAGAAGTGGGGCGTGTTCTCCGGCGGCGACGAGTGGAGCCAGGCCACGAACGTCACCGGCGATTGGGGCGGCACGCGCGCCTCTCTCATGGAGAAGGGCTTCGGGTTCGCCGCGGCATACTACGGTCAGTTCTCCGCGAATCCCATCGGTGGGGAAGACGAGGGCGGCGTCAGCTGGCGGGGCGACCTGGCGGCCTCCGTGTTCGTGGACCTCCAACGCGCACTCGGGTTGTACAGGACGTACTTCACCGCGACGGCCGACTGGAAGCACGGGACCGACTCCCTTTCGACGCGTTACCTCGACAACCAGTTCCCCGTGCAGCTGGACACCTACGACGAGGGCAGCACGGTGCGCCTCGCCAACCTCGCGTTCGGCAAGCAGCTGTTCCAGAACACGACGGAGGTCGTCGGTGGCCGGATCATCACCTCGGAGGACTTCGCGAACCTCCGCCTCGCGTGCACCTCGGTCAACCAGGCACTCTGCGCGACGCCGATCAACGCCGTACAGAACCTCTCCTTCCCCACGTTTCCGAACGCGGTCTGGGGTGGGCGCGTTCGCCTTCAACCGGGGGACCAGTGGTACGGGCAGATCGGCTCGTATCTCGTCTATCCGGGCTTCGGGGACTCCTTTCGCCACGGCATCGACTTCGGAACGCACAGTGGTGCCGGCGCGCTGACTCTCGCCGAGGTCGGGTATCTCGCGGGGAGTGGGTCGGGGGTCTTCGCGCAGCCGGGCGCGTACAAGCTCGGCGGTTACTACGACTCCGAGCAGGTCACCGAGCAGGAGACGCAGGCCTCGGTGAATGGCACGGGCGGCCTGTATCTCGTAGGCGAGCAGCATCTCTGGCCTCCGAAGGCATCCATGATGGACGGCCTCTCGGCGTGGGCGGCCGCGAGCTGGGCGCCACCCGATCGCAACGAGCTCGAGTACATGCTGGCCGGAGGATTCCTCTACACCGTCGAGAAAGACAGGAACGGGATCGCCGCGATGGTCGCGTACGGCCGCTACAGCCAGGATCTTCGCCGTGGTCAGCGCACGCGGGGCGAGTCGGTCCAGGGGGGCGAGCTTCTCGTCGAGGTGAACTACCGGCACACGTTCGCGCCGTGGCTTTGGGTGCAACCCGACGTTCAGGGCATCCTGTGGCCCGACGGCCGCAAGGACATCCCGACGGCCCTGGTGATCGGCTTCGCGCTCGGCGTGGTGTTCTGATTCCTCTTCCCGCTCACTGGCCGGTTCGACGGGCTGCGGCCTGCTGCCGAAAGATCCAGCGCAGGATCGTCTGCTCCGCGGCGCGGCCCAGATCGATGAACTGCAGCCCGAGGCGAACGCCGTCGGGTGGGGTGGAGTCCGATCCGTCGGACTCCGGAACGTTCGCGGACACGGTGCGCACGATGCGGGCGCACGCCCGAACCTCGTCCGACGATGGAAGCTGCAAGCGAACCTGTAGGAGATCCGCGTCGTCCACGGCTTCGGGCAGCTCGATCTGAGCGCCGCCGGCACTCACGTCGACCAGCTTTCCGGCAACTGCTTCGGTGCTCGGGTATCCCTGGGGGTCGATCCGACGGACCTCGATCGGTAGCTGCGAAGACGGCCGGTAGCGGACGAACGCCCTCTGCTGGACCCGCACCCAGGGGCTCAAAGGCACGAGCACGACGTGCCGCGCGTCCGTCGCTTCGACGCGCGCGGAGAGCTGATAGCGCGCATTGGGCGCCGGGTGGGTCACCTCGACGATCTCGCGGCGCGTGCAGGCCGCGCCCTCCGTGAGCACGACGAAGCCGTCCTTGCCGATTCGATCGACCGTGCCGGAGAGGACGGCCCCGCGCTCGGCGCCCGGATTCGCCAGGAAGAGGGGCATCCCGACGACCACGTCGGTGCCGTTCATCGCACCGCACCTCTTTCGTCCAATGTCATGCCGTGCACTCGGTTCCGCTCGTCCTTTGCCGCGCCGATCCGGATCTCGAGTCCTGCGATCGGCTCGCCGCCCGGGATGCCCCGGGGCCGGCGGCCCGTACCGGGCCCGCGCGTACCGGGCCGCGGAGTTCGCGGCTCCTACCTCCCCACGCAAGGAAAGTGCCGGGGCGTAGAGGACGCAATTACTTGCACGATCTTCGCGGGTGAGGCGTCCGAGGAGCGCTTCTGGCACGGCGGGGTGTGTCATGGGCGACACGTGTGCCCGGGGCGCACGAGGGGGACTCCCCACCAGGAGGGGGAGAGGGGGCGACAATGACCGGACAAGGCGACAATGACCGGACAAGGCGACAATGACCGGGAACTTGTCCGGACCCTACGGGGGCGACAATGACCGGGAACTTGTCCGGACCCGGGGGCGACAATGACCGGGAACTTGTCCGGACCCTACGAGCCGGGCGGCGTGTCGGCCGGGGCGCGGAGCAGGCCAGGGCGGGACGCCGCGGCGGGCCGCTCGGAATCGGGCGCGATGCGCGCGAGACCTGATCAGCAGCGCAGCACCAACGCCCCGGGCTTCGCGCGTCGCGTGGTCTACCCAGCAGGTGAGGTCGCATCGCGAGTTCTCGAGACGACGGCGTCAGAGAACCGGCGTATACGATCGCTCGCGAGTCCCTCGAACCGCTCGCACGCGGTTTCCGCCGAAGCTTCCAGCTGAGAGACTCTCCCCGGTCTCGAAATCCACGAGCCACGCGAGGAGCGGATCGCTTGCTGCGGTCGAGCTCCAGTACGTCGCTTCGGCGGTTTCTCCCGGGATGGGGACGCACTCCGATCCACAGACCGCGGCTCCGACATCTGGGTGGATCTCGCGAAGCTCGTCGATCGTGGGCAGGCGCCAATCGCACTCTCCCGCGAAGCAACCGCTCCCGGTCCGTCCGTCGGTGCTGACGCTCGAGTTCAGTTCGTCGAGGAACTCGGTGTATGCCGTCCCGCTTCGCCGGGCCCCGTCGACGGAGAACGTGTAGACTCGGTCCACGTCGTGGACCGTTCCATCCTCCGTCTTGAGCTCCCACACGAGGCCGGTGTGGTTGTCGGTGGCGGTCCCGTTGCCGTTGTCGGACCACCGAGGTAGCGCAAGACAATCGGACGTCTGTACGAACGACTGCGAGCTGCGGTCCCAGCCGAACGTAAGCGCGTCGCACGAGCGGGCGATCGGAAAGCCGTCGGGATTCTGGCGTGACGCCGTGACGTTGTAGCAACGGATCTCTGCGAGCCCGGTCGTATCGCCGATCGGGTTGTTGCCGATCTCGCATCGGCCGCTGCGGAGCAGCCCGGACCCCGGCGGTAGACCCGAGTTCACGGAGAGGTCGTGAAAGAACGGGATGTCGTCGCTCAGCGCGTAGATTGGCACGGTCCGCTTCAGCATGCGGCGTCCGCCCTTCGTGTCTTCCACGATCACTTCGACGGACACGAAGTCGCCGCCACCGCCGAGGAGCCCCCAGTTGAAGACACCGGAGAACCCGGTCTGGCGGGGTGCCGTCGGATGGACAGCTTGCACGTCGCCGCGGTCGCTGCAGCAGGGGACGAGCATCGCGTCGACCCCGTCGATGCGAACCTGGAACGGTTGGATGAGCCGCGCGCCCGGCGTCGTCGTGAACGCCCAGCCTTGCACGTTCGAGACCTGCGCGCCGACGGTGGGCCCCTCCAGCGCGCCGAGGATCTCGCCGCGGGCGGGAACCGCCGCTTGGCTCAGGGCGAGCGCGATGAATGCGGCTCGCCACGTCCAGCGTACTCCGGTTCCGATGGTCGTTTGCTGCTCCGTCATGCGATCGATCCGATCCTTTCTGTTCGAGCGGGCGCCTCTTGACGCGTGCGAGCGGCGCCGTACACGCACGAGCTGATCGAATACGACACGTCCCGGCCCGATCCTTGGCGAAACCGGGGTGATTCCGGGGCAATTCGCGGGGGCTACAACGACCGCGCGCGCGGGGCTACAACGACCGCGCGGGGCTACAACGAAGGGGCTACAACGACCGAAGGGGCTACAACGACCGGGAACCTGTGCGGACCCGTCGAACGATTCTGGCGGGAACTCGTCTCGCCGGCGGCGAGAGGTACTCCCCGAGAGCCGTTGGCATCCGCCCACGTGCGCTTTTCCAATGTGGCCCACGAGCTACCCGACGGCGGAGACGGCTGTCCGGCGCGGATCGGCCGGGTTGCTCGATCCGGGGGCGGGGCGAGGCGCTTGGATCGCAGAGCTCGGTCTCCCGGGAGAGGAGGGACCAGAGGGCGACGAGCAGGAGAGGTGTCGTCCCTCGGCCCACGTGACGATCAGCCGGGCGCGGTAGGGTGCATCGGAATCGAAGGACGGAACGCGTTCGCCGGGAAAGGTGCGTCGAGCCGTCCGGCGAGGAACGAACGGGAGGCCTCACGGAACGCTCGCTGGAACTCCCAGTAGCGCTGCAAGTATTCTTGGGTTTCGCGCGCCCACCGGCTAGCCCAGCAGATCATGCGACGCCGGTTCTCGAACCAAGGCGGCGGGGGAAGTGCGGACCGGCTCTCTCTCGAGACGCGCAGGACGTGTTTGCGCCCCAGGAGCTTCCGACGTGTGCTCTTGCGCTCTTCAGCTGCGGTCGCCTGGATTTTCTTCACCACCGCGGTGATGTGAGCGCGGTACTCTTCGTCGGACAGATGGGCGAGCGCGGGAAGCTTCTCGAACCGGGCGGTGGACGGGCGCTCGAAGTCGCATCGGTTGGGTGGGGACTGCCGAGTCCTTCGGCCGAGGCGCTTGTGGCGCGCGCGGCCATAGGCTGTGCCGTTGAACCAGATGCCCTGGCGGCTAAACCCGTGCGAGAGATCCCGGGCGCAGTGGGCGCCGGGCCACTGATGCGGGCTCGCGACCAAGTGCTCCTTGACAGATTGCGCGAGGACGTAGCTCAGAGCTTCGATCTGGCTCTCCTCCGACGGGAGCGCTGAGGATTCGAACGTCTGAAACATGGATCCGGCCCAACCGATGACGGAGCCCCAGCGGCGTGAGATCTCCCGCTCGACGAAGGCGAAGAAGCGGGAGACCTCGGGGAAGCTCCCTTTGATGAGAAGGTGGGCGTGGTTGGAGAGCCAGGCGTCGGCGTAGAGGCGGACCGACGGGTAGAGTTCCTGGGCCCGGCCCAGGACGCCTGCAATGAGGGTGGCGAGTTGGTTTTTGTCGTCCGGACGCAGGAGGAAGCGGCCCTGCACGGTTCGGATGAGGCCGTGGTAGACGATGTCGGGGTCGTGGAAGCGGGCGTGCTTCACGCCGCCGAAGCATCGGCGGAGATCCTTCGGGTCGGGCCTGTCACTTCGTCCTCTCGAGCGCATCACGATGGCAGGGGTGAGCAGGAATCGGGCCGAGGCGAAAAGACGCTCGAGCCCGCGGCCCGAGGAGCGAACGGACGCGATTTGCTTCACCCCGAACGAAACGAACTGCTTCGCTCGACGACGCGCGTCGGTTCGGCTCAACCCCCGGCATTCCGCGCAAGCGGGAGTCTGGAAGGTTCCCGGTCATTGTCCGCTTCTTCCGCGCCAAGCGCGGTTGGCGATCACTGCGGGGAGGCCGCAAACCAAGGTTTGCGCCTTCCTCGACCGAGGGCCCCGACGCCTCAAAATTCGCAATGAATACAGGCGTCTTGGAACGATTCTCGGATGGCACGTGCGTTGCGAAACCCTCCTCCGACGCTCGTTGGGACGAGCCCACATCAACCGACTCGAAGGAGAGAACCGATGCGCCACGCCATCACCAAGAAGATCGCCCTTTCGCTGACCGCCCTGGTCGCCTTCTTCAGCCTGGCCGGGACGGCCCGGGCGCAAGACCCCGTCTGCCTGCTGGGCGAGACGCCCGAGGGGGACTTCACCCGTTCCTGCTTCGAGGATGGCGACGTTCTGGGGGCGGCCCCGTCGGGCAACTACGCGTGGACGAAGGTCGGCTCGACGGGGACGGTCGATGAGTCGGGCATCAGTCGCTTCTCCTTCCGCGGCCCCGATGCATCGGTGCGGCCGAACCGGACCGGCACCGTGATCTTGCGATACGCGATCGACTGCGATCGGCCGATGCGTCTCAGGACCCGGTATTTCAAGATCCGCTTCAAGGACGACGGCGCCGATGCCCGCGTGACCGCCAAGCTCGTCCGCTCCCACGTGGACGGCTACGAGACCGAGAACGTCGAGCTCTTCGACAGCGATTGGGACATCACCAACTCCGACGCGGAGCAGACCTTCACCAAGCGCTCCCCCCGGCCGCTCTTGAACTGCGGTGGCGACGACGTCTGGCATCTCGAGGTCCGGCTCGAGAAGAGCCGCGACGGCGATCCGCAGGTTTCGCTCCTGCGATTCTACGACTGACCGGCTCGAGCGACGACCGCCGTCTCGAACCACGACCGGTGGATCGCAACGATCGAACGAAGACCGGGAACCTTCCCCGCGACCGCCATCGTCATCGGCTCCCCTACCCCCGGCCCGCCCCTCGAAGCACCGACGCCTCGCCGCGGGTGCGGGGGATGCGGGTGGCGACCGCGATGCCCAACACGGCGGTCGCCACCATCACCGCATTGACGACGTGGATCCCCGACGAGAGCTCGAGCCCCACGCGTGTCGCGAGTGCGACGATGGCCCCTCCGAGCCCCGTACCGAGCGCGATGCAGAGCGTGTACGAGAGCTGGAGGGCGGCGGAAGCGCGGCCTTCCTCGCCCTCCGCCGCACACTCGAGGATCACCAGGGCCAGCGTCGAGTAGGTGATCCCCATCCCGAGCGAGGTCAGGCCCCACGTGACGCCGGCCGTCCACAGGGGCACGCTCGGGTAGACGATCGCGCCGGTGGCCAGGACGCCGACGCCGATCAGGACGAAGCCGACGACGACGAGGATCCGCCGACTCCTTCGGTCGGCCTCGCGGGCCTGGATCCATGCGCCGGTCGCCCACGTGAGGGTCCCGACGCTCAACGGAAGCCCCGCGAGGGTCGCGGGCTCGTTCCGTACGCCGCTGATCGCCAGCGGCACGAAGGCCTCCGCGCCGAAGAACGCGAACCCGGTGATGCCGATCAGCGCGACGGCCGCACCCAGCCCCCTGCGGAACGTCAGCGTTCCGGCCGGCAGAAGCCGGCGAGCGGCGGGAATGCCGAGGAGAAGTCCGGCCAGAGAGAGCGCGGCGATCGAAACCTCGTCCGTTTGCTCGATACCCGCCATCAAGAGCGCGGCGCCGGCGGTCAGGACCAGCGCGTCGCGGATCCGGTGCCCGTCGGCCGATGGGGTGGGGCGCTCTTCCTCCGAGGGTGCGAGCCGGCGCATCGCGGGCGTCGCGATGGCGGCTCCGACGGCGGTCGCGGGCGCGAGGCCGTAGAAGACCCACCGCCAGCCGATCGTGTCGGTCACGAGGCCGGCGAGCGCCGGACCGACCAGACCGGGCACGACCCAGGCGCTCGACAGCAGTGCGATCATCCGTGGCCGCGCTTCGGGCGAGTAGCCGCGACCGACGGCGACGTACGCCACCGAGCCGATCGCGCCGGATCCAAGTCCTTGCACGAAGCGGGCGGCGACGAGGATCGGCATGGTCGGCGAGGCACCGCCCGCGAGGAGGCCCACGATGAAGACCGAGGCGCCGACGACGAAGGGCAGTGCCGGCCCCCGGTCGTCCGCGACGATTCCGCCTACGGTGATGCCGATCAAGCTCGACAGCATGAAGGCGCTGAACGCCCACCCATAGAGCTGGAGGCCGCCGATCTCCTTCACCGTCGTCGGGAGCGCCGTCGCGACGGCGAGCGCCTCGAACGCGGTAAACGCGATCGTGGCGAGCAGACCGATCGTGAGCCTTCGGTGCTCGCGATCCCACACCTCCTTCGCCTCCGCCACTGCCGGAGTTGCGTACACTGTGCCGCCGCCGACTTCACTCGCTACAACCGAGCACCGCCGTCGTCATGTCGTGGCTCAGGTCCGCGATGAACGAGCCGCGGTAGCGGGGGCTCGAGTCGATGAACACGACGACGACGAGCTCCCGGCCGCGCCGGTCGCGTACGATTCCCGCATCGGCGATGATTCGCCCGAACGTCCCCGTCTTCGACTCGATCGTCATCGACTCCGCGCAGCGTCGTGCGCCACCGGCGATGCGATCCTTCAGATACTTCTGCTTCTTCGGATCGCGGAGCATGCGACGACGAACCTCGGCCGAGCCCTCGGGCGACAGTGCGCGGTCGGTCGCGAGAAGGGCCAGAAGTCGGGCCGTCTCGTTCGCCGTCATGGCCTGCCGGTTGCGAAACTCGCCCGACTGCGAGGGGAGCGCGCCTTCGATGCCGGGGTCGCGAAGGAGCTGCCGGTCTCGCCCGAACAGATCGCCGTCCCCGTCGTACGTCGGATGGAGGCAGTGGAGATCGTCGATGCCGATCGTCTCGAGCCATCGCTTGATGGAGAGCCGCTTGTCGCGGAACTCGGCGTACTGCGGGGGCGGGAGCTCGGGACCGGGTCGGGTGCCGGTGAGCCGCCAGACGACCTGCTGCGTCGCCTTGTTGCTGCTCGAGTAGACCATCTCGTGCAGCTGTCGGTCGAGCTCGGGATCGATCACGATCTGGCCACGATCCACCCACGCGTAGGCCGCCATCAGATACACGAACTTCACGACGCTCGCCGGGTAGACGGGGGTGTCTCCGTGCCGGTGGGCGATCCGCGGCGGGCCTGCTCCGTCGAGATCGATCACCGAGATCCGGAGGCTCTCCTCGGAGAGGCCGGGATCCTCGGCGACGAGGCGTTCGACCGAGTGATCCAACTCGGCCTGGAGGGTCGGGGACGGTTCGATCGTCGCGAGCCAGGAGCGGTTTCCGGCGGCCTCGGCGTTCGTGCTGGCGATGAGGACGAAGACCAGCCCGTATGCGACCCCTTGCGCCCGACCCCTACCTCGCACCTCCTGGAGTCTTCGTCCGATGGCCGGGGCCGTCAAGGGCGACGTTGTTCCCTTCGTCCTCCGCGGATAGAAGGCACGGATCGTGATGACCGCCAGGAACGGGTTCGTAGCTGCCCTCGTGTGGGGCCTGTGTGTTCTTCTGGCGCCGGGAGACGTCGAGGCGGCGACCGGCCATGGGCGCGAGCTCGACGTCGCGACGCAGAAGGAGCTGAAGCGCAACTTCGCTCTGTGTCTCAGCAAGAAGAAGGGCCCCTACTCGCCGAACTTCTGCGTCTGCAAGAACGGCCAGAAGAAGCCGGTGCAGCTGCCGGACGGACGGATCGTGAGCCCGTGCGGCGCGAACGCGAAGTTCTGCGCGGCCTATCGAACGGCGTGGGCCGAGGTGCTCGCGAAGCACCGCATGTACATCGCCAACATCTTCTCCCGCGACCTCGAGGACTGGAACGACTTCGACGATCATCACGATCTCGTTCGCGGCTACATCCTGGAGAAGTTCTTCATCGAGACCCACCCGGACCACAAGCTCGCCGAGATGCGAGCCTACGGCGGTCTGTCGGGAGCGGAGTACGAGGCGCGTGATGCCCCACTCTTCGTAGAGCGCTACCTCGCGGATCCGTCGTTCGACGACGCCCGGCACCATCTGCTCGCGTACGAGCTCCAGCGACGCTTCTTCGTGCGCGACGACCAGGGGCAGATCCAGGCGATCCGCAATCTCGCGAGCCGGATCTACGCCGCCGACCGCGCGTTCAAGCCGCTCCGGGACGCGACCCACAACCAGGTGTCGGGCGCGCTCCTACCGCGGCTGGAGGCGTACCGGGCGAAGGTGCCCGCCGGGGCGCGTCCGGATCTGGATCGGCTGATCGCGGAGATCCGCAAGCTCACTTCGCTCGACGAGTCCGTTCTCGTTCCGCAGATCCAGGGAGTCCGGGACGAGTCGGCTCGCGAGGACCTCGAGGATGCGCTTCCGGCGAAGGGCGCGACTCCCGTCGCATCGATCGGTGCGCTCGCGCGCATCATGGTGGAGACGCGCATGCTCGTCGGCGCGGCGGAGGTGACACCGGCGGACCGCCGCCGCTTGATCGACATCTCCGTGACCGCCGCCGCCGTGATCCAGCGGCGCGGCTCCGATCTGCTGGGCTCGGGCCGGGAGCTCACCGTGCGCGAGATTCTCGAGCTTCTCGCTGCCCTCACCGACGCGGCCTACGGCGCCGGCCTGCTGACCGAGCGGGAGTGGAACGCGGCGACGACGGATCTCCGAGAGGCGGCGGACGAAGGGAGTCTTTCTCGTGCCGAACTCCAGCAGGTGATCCGGCGGGCAAAGCGCGTCGTCGAGTGGTCTCAGACCGGCGTGACGCTCGCGTTCGAGGAGGTCATGCCGGCGTGGACCTTCCTGCTGCCGTCGACCGCCTTCATCGCCGACGACGTCCTTCGCGGATCACCTCTGCTTCTCTACGCGGGCTTCCTCGATCGTCTCGAGACGCACGTCTCGGGCGCGGCTCCGATTCGTCACGAGATCTTCGAGAACCGGGTGAGCACGGACGTGCGCGCCCTGAATCCGGGCCTTGCCGTCGGTGTGCTGCGCGTCGCGCCGAAGTCGGGGACGTACTCGCGCGAGGAGATCGTGGCCCTTCCCGAAACCCCGCCGGATCTTCAGCCGGCGGCGGGCATTCTCACGCAGGGCGAGGGCAACGTCGTCTCCCACGTCCAGCTGCTCGCCCGCGCGTTGGGCATTCCGAACGTCGTCCTCGGGCCCGGGGAGTTCCAGAAGCTCGAGCAGTACGACGGTCGGGAGATCGTCCTGATCGCGACGCCGGGTGGTCGTGTTCACGTGAAGAAGCGGGCCGATCTCGATGCCGAGGAGCTGGCCGTCGTCTCGGAGTTCCACAAGAGCTCCGAGCGGGAGACGGACGGGGCGTTGAAGGGCGAGGTGAAGAAGCTTCACATCGATCGCAGTCGGCTGGACGTCTCGTCCGCCGAGCCCGTCTCGCTCTCGCAGATGCGCCGCAAGGATTCGGGTGTCCGTGCCGGGCCGAAGGCTTCGTTCCTCGGGGAGCTCCGCTCGCTCTTCCCCGACAACGTCGCGCGCGGGGTCGTCGTGCCGTTCGGCGCCTACTACGCACATTTCCAGAAGGCCAAGGTCTCGGTGCCGAACGCGCTCGCCGGCAAGGGGATCGCCGATCCGGGCGAGCCGCTCGTGGGTTTCGTCGAGCGGACCTACGCCACGTTCTTCGACGAGATGATTCCGGCGGGAACGTCCGAGAAGGAGCTGTCGGCCTGGATCGAGCCCCGACTCGAGGTGATGCAGTACTCGCTCGAGCAGGAGCCGCTCTCTCCCGCGCTGAAGGAGAGCATCCGGGCTCGCCTCGACGACGAGGGGCTCCTCGAGCCCGAGGATCCGTCGCAGACGGTCGGCTGCTTCGTTCGCAGCGACACGAACGTGGAGGACCTCGACGACTTCAATGGCGCGGGACTGAACCTCACTCTGTTCAACCTCCGCTCGCTCGACGACGTCTATGCGGGAATCAAGAAGGTCTGGGCGTCTCCGTTCTCGTACCGCTCGTTCTCCTGGCGCCAGACGCTCATCGACGAGCCCATGTGGGTCTTGCCGTCCATCGTCATTCTCGAGTCCATCCCCTCCGAGAAATCGGGCGTACTCGTGACCGCCGACATCGAGACCGGCGACCAGACGAAGATGCTCGTCGCGACGTCGGAAGGGGTCGGCGGTGCGGTCGATGGGACGCCGGCCGAGACTCTCTTGTGGTCGGAGGAGGGCGTCGAGCTCGTGACGATGTTCAAGTCCCCGTACCGTCGTCTTCTGCAGCCGGGAGGCGGCAGCAAAGTCGTTCCGTCGACGGGAAGCCCGTATGTGCTCTCGGAGGACGAGCTCGATGACCTGATCGACGCGGCCGAAAAGATCCGCGGAGACCTCGAGCCTGCCAGGGACCCGGGAGGACGCCCCATGCCGTGGGACATCGAGTACGGCTTCGCGGACGGTCATCTGTGGCTGTTCCAGACGCGTCCGTTCGTCGGAAACGACGAGCTGAAGAACATGCCGGCGCTCGCCGCCCTCGATGGCGAGCAGCCGGGAGGATCGGAATCGATCTCACTCGGGGAGAAGGTGAAATGAAGAGAACGCGCCAAAGGATCGTCGTCCTCGCGACGGCTCTGCTCGCGCCCCTGGTCGCGCCGATGGTCGTTCGGGCCGACGAGGTCGGCGGAGACGACATCGATCTCTACCCGGCTCGCAAGAAGGGCCAGCTGGAGGAGCCGCCGGCCTACGGTGTGCCGTACGACAAGTACGAGCCCTCATTCTACACGGGGTTCGCGCCGCGCGCTCTCGAGCCCGAGCGGGTGCATCTCCATCTCGGACGGGGCAACCAGCTTCGCGTGACGGAGATTCTGTCGGACGAGGTCATCGACTCGTACGCGCGCGACCTCTCCCACCGTCGCCAGACGTATGCGGACCTGGCGTCACGGAAGCGAATCGTCCTCACGCAGAACACGTCGTTCGAAGAGTTCGAGACGCGTCTCGCCGAGGTCGGGATCGATCGCATCGTCGCCGAGGAGCCGAAGCTGTCTCCGGCCGCGCTACGAGAGCGGAATCTGAAGCTCATGGAGCGGCTGAATCCGGGGCGCATCTTCCGCATCGACATGCCGGTTTCCCGTCTCGCCCGGCGGTTCGCGGATCGCGTCCGCCCCGAAGACGCAGGTGGCATGAAGGAGCGCCGTCGACTGGAGCTGCTGAACGCGTTGCTCCCCACTCGCCTCTGGGAGGCCGAGATCGACGGGAAGACGACGAGGGATCTGTCGGCGCTCGTGAAGATGGCGCTGAAGGAGCGGGGCGACTCTCCGTCCGAGGAGTATCAGGACGCGTACGTCGAGTTGCTGGAGCGCGTCAGCGGGGGGCTCTATCCACGGGACGGCGACTCGCTCCGCTTCGTCGAGTTCACCGCGATCTATCCGGTCGGGAGCTTCAACGAGTTCACCAACTACCGCGGGCGCAAGATCCCGATGTACCCGACGCCGGGCCGGCGTGCGCTGACCACGCACCAGCGGACGAAGACGGTCGATCACATCCCGGACAAGGCCGTGTACGGCTACTTTCCGTGGATTCCGTACATGCACGTGGGTGATCGTCTCCACAACTCGTTCCACACGCTCTGGTGGCGGATGGAGCCGCCGAAGACGTCGTTCCTGCCCGCCGACTGGCACGACATCGATCGGGGGCGTCGCGGCGAGGGGGATTACCGCTACCTCTGGCTGCTGTCACGCGGGCCGATGTCGCACGGCTGTACGCACGTGAACGCCGGACACATCTCGGAGCTGCGACAGGTGCTGCCGTCCGAGACGAAGCATCTCTACGACGTCGACACCTTTCTCAACAAGTCGCACCTGTACGACGTCTTCGACATCGATGGCGATGGAACGCCGGAGGTGATGGGCGTGCGCTACTTCATCGCGTTCTCCCTGAAGAACAAGAAGGCGCACAAGCTCCGCGTCCGGAACGAGCGCAAGGCGTTCTACGATTGGCTATACGGGGGCGAGCTGAAGTACCGCGCGGACGGCACGCCCTACTTCGAATCGGTCCGCGACGGCCGGTTCGTCGGGCGCACGGCGATCGATGGCGTCGAGTACGACGACATCGAGCTCTACGAGGCCGAGTACGAGGCCGAGCGCATTCAGTTCTACCGCATGGTCGACATCCGGTTCGCCCGCGAGATGCGCAAGATCGGCGTCCACTACCCGTTCCCGGACAAGCAGGCCGGCTGAGGGCGAGGACGGGCACGAAGATCGTGCCCGTCCCTGTGGACCTCGATGCGGTCGCGCCCTTCCGTCGGCGAGCGCCGTCGACCAGGTAGCGGCCGCGGACCGTGTCGGAGACGCGCACGGACGCGTCGCTTGCCGTCGCCCGGGCCCCGGCCGGTTGAGCTCAGGGCTTCAGGAGACCCGAGAACAGGGCGGCTCCCATGGTGTTGCACGTGTTCGTGCAGCGCACGGTCTCGCCCGGTGGCAGCTCGAGGCCTTTGGGGTGTTCGACGCAGGGTTTGCCGCGCGAGGCGAACGCTCCCGAGCCGAGGGTCGTTCCCTCACACTGGACGCACTCACCACCACAGAAGCGCGTGAGCACGACGCGTCCGTCGCGTGGCGCGGTGTATGCCGTGATCGACCCCGCCGCCGGGACGAGCGCCGTCTGCTCGAGGACGCGTTGGTCGAGTGGGGAGAACATCTTGGTTCCCGCGTGGGCCGCGGGGCCCGAAAGCGTGAGGCTGACGGTGGCCGCAGCGAGAACGAGGCGAGCGAGGGGGGATCGCACGAACGAAAGCTCCTTGTTTGGTGGTAGTGCCGTGAGGGTGTGAGTCGCGCCGGGCGGCGGACTCGGTTGGAACGCCGACATGGTGCGGGCAGGCTCCGGCTCAGTCAATGGGATTCGTCGCACCGAATCGGGCATTTTTCGACCGGGACGAGCGTTCGAAGGGATCCGATTGAACGGTCGCCATCGCGTGCCCTATGCTGCCCCGCGTGACTCGATTCTCCTCCATGGCCTTCGCGCTGGTGTTGGCCGTCGGTATCGCGGCGTGCGGGGATTCGGCGAGCTCGGGCGGCTCCTCGACGGAGCGTCCTGCGCCGGAGCCCTCGCCTGCGGCGCCCGAGCCGACGCCCGCACCCACCCCTCCCCCCGCGCCGCCTGCGTCGGCGACGCTGACGCACGACTTCGGCGACTACGAGCTGGGCCCGGGCCAGGAGGTCGCTTCGCAGTGCGTGTCGTGGACGCTCGGCAACGAGGAGTCGTTGTGGGTGGGGGACGTCACCATCAGCAATTCGGGCGCGTTCCACCACTCGAACTGGTTCGTCGTTCCCGAGGACCTGTATCCGGGGCCCGACGGGTACTGGACGTGCCGGGACCGGGAGTTCAGCGAGCTGGGAGCGGCCGTCGCCGGGACGGTGTTGTTCGCGCAGTCGACGCAGTCGCAGATCGAATCCCAGACCTTCGTCGAAGGTGCGGTCATCAAGGTCCCGCCGCGGCACAAGGTGGTGGCCGGCGTACACATGCTGAATCCGTCGTTCCGGACCATTACCACGCGGTTCCGGATGACTCTGGGCATCGTGCATCCTCGCGACGTCGAGGTCCTCCTGACGCCCTTCCGTCTGAGCTACTACGCCCTCGACATCCCGGCGGAGAGCGAGGCGCGCTACAGCGCCGAGTGTGACCTCGAGTCGATCTCCCACGACGTCACGGGTGGTGGCCCGCTCGACCTCGAGCTCTTTTGGGTGCTCCCCCACTACCACTACCGCGGGAACTACTTCCGCGCCGAGATCATCGGTGGGCCTCGCGACGGGGAGCTCTTGCACACGATCGAGCGCTTTGACGCCGAGGCCAACGGCAAGATGTTCGATCCGCCGGTCGATCTGAGCGGGGCGAGGGGCATCCGCATGACGTGCGGGTTCGAGAATCCGACGGACGAAGAGATCGGGTGGGGGATCGGCGATCAAGAGATGTGCGTCATGCTCGGCCTTGCCCGTACGAACGTCCTGCTCGATGCGTGGGTCGACGAGGACACTCATCGGGACGACGGAGTCGAGGATGGGATCGCTCGGCGGAGTGGAGCGTGCGAAGGCCTCGCGGTTCCACCGAACGCGGCGCAGCAGCCGCCGACGGTGGAGGAGATCGCGGCGCCTCTGTACGTGCCCGAATCGCTCCCGTCGGACGTCGGCCTCGAACCGGTGCTTCCGTGCGTCGACGTGCCAGACGACGCCGCGCCGGAGGCGCCGGTCACGTTCTCGAGCATTCGGGAGACCGTGCTCACTCCGAGCTGCGGCTTCTCGGCGTGCCATGATTCCGTGGCTCCCGCGGCCGGGCTCGACCTGCTCACGGAACCGCACGCGGAGCTGCTCTCGCGGAGCGTTCTCTCGGCGAGCACCGACATGCCTCTCGTGACGCCGGGCGATCCGTCGCGCAGCTGGCTCTACAACTTGCTATCGCGGTGCGAGCCGACCGACGATGCCGGCGTGGTCTCCGCATCGATGCCGCGGAACTCCCCCAACCTCCTGGATCCGGCCGTGGTCGCGAAGGTGAGGGCGTGGATCGAGGCGGGCGCACCGGACGACTGAGGCGAGCGTGGATCTGAAGACGCTCAAGTTCCTCATCCGCCCCGACGCGACGGGAGTGGAGCATCGCGTCGGCAAGTTCTGGGAGGACCAGCCGGTCGTGTTGGTCTTCCTGCGCCACTTCGGTTGACTGCACTGCCGCGAGCATGCCGCGCAGTTGCGCGCGCGATACCCGGAGTTTCGCGAACGCGGAGCCGAGATCGTGGCGATCGGCACCGGCGACGTGGCATACGCACGCGGCTTCGTCGCCGATGAGAAGATCCCGTTCCCGGTCCTCGTCGACGACGACGGGGCCGCGGCACGGGCGGCGGCGGTGCGCGTGTCGTCGCTCGTGGGGCTCTTCCATCCTCGAACCTGGAAGCCCACGCGGCGAACCTGGCAGAGGGGGTACCGGCTTCACGCCGCGGGCGAGCGGGTCACGCAGCTCGGGGCGAGCTTCGTGATCGCGCCCGGCCCGAATCTCCTCTTTGCGCACCTGGACCGGGACAGCACCGACCACGCGCCGGTCGACGCCCTTCTGGGCGCGCTGCCCGGCACGGCTGGCGCAGCGTCCTGAGGAACCCCGCGACGCTCGGGTTGCTCCGGGGTCCGCGGCATACGAGGATCGAAGCGGCATGTCTTCCGAGCCCGCCTTGTTCACGATGCGCGTCCTCACGCAGCTCCAGCACGACGTGCGGCGCGAGGAGTGGGATGCCCTCGTGGGTGACGAGTCGCCGTTTCTCGAGTGGGGTTGGCTCGCCTCGCTCGAGGAGGCGGGGTGCGTCGGGGGACAGACGGGATGGAGCCCGCAGCATCTCGCTCTCTACCAGGACGATCGGCTCGTCGCGGCATGCCCGCTCTACCTGAAGGGGAACAGCGAGGGAGAGTTCGTCTTCGACTACTCCTGGGCGAATGCCGCGTACCGGGGAGGGATCGAGTACTACCCCAAGATGCTGGTCGGGGTGCCCTTCACCCCCGCGACCGGGATCCGTTTTCTCGTGGCGCCCGAGCTCGATCGCAAGGGGATCGTGCGCGCGCTGGGCAAGGCGCTCCGCGATCTGTGTCACGAGCACGAGATCTCTTCGGTCCACGTCAACTTCTGCCAGGAAGACGAGGCCGAAGCCCTGGCGGACGTCGGCTTCCTGGAGCGGAAGGGGTTTCAGTACAAGTGGCGCAACCACGGGTACTCGACCTTCGAGGACTATCTGGGCGCACTCCGTCACAAGCGTCGGAAGGAGATCAAGCGAGAGCGACGCGTTCTCGGAGAGCAGGGGATCGAGATCGAGGCGCTCGTCGGCGACGCGATCCCCGACGCGATGTACGCGGAGATGTATCGGCTCTACCTCACGACGGTCGACAAGTACGTCTGGGGGCGTCGCTACCTGACATCGGACTTCTTCGATCTCCTGCCGGAGCGCTTTGGAAGGAACCTCTGCTTCCTGGTCGCGCGGCACGAGGACGACGTTCTCGCCGGGACGTTCAACGTACAGAAGAGCGGCGTTCTCCACGGCCGGTACTGGGGCACCTACCAGGAGATCCGCCATCTACACTTCAACGTCTGCTACTACGCGACGATCGAGCACTGCATCGCGTCCGGCCTGCAGCGGTTCGAGCCGGGTGCGGGGGGCGAGTTCAAATGGCTCCGTGGCTTCGACGCCGAGGCGACGCGCAGCATGCACTATCTTCGCGACCCGCGCCTCGCTGAGGCCGTGAAGCACTTCCTCGAGGGCGAGCGTGACGAGATCGAGCGCGTGATCGGCGCGATGGGGGAGCGGAGCCAGCTCAAGGCGCGCGACTGAGCCGGCTCAGCGGTCGCCCTGGTCGAGATCCGCCGCGTCGGGCATGCCCATCGCCGGAAAGAGGCCGGCGTCTGGGGCGGGCTCGGGGAGCGTCTCCGAGGGGAGGCCGACGTCGGGATCGCCGGTGGCCCGTGAGCCGTAGGGGGCCCCCCGCCAGGGACTCTCGAGCGAGACGCGCGAGTAGATGGCCGGCCCGCTGCGGTAGCCGCTGCAGGCGGACAGCGTCGTGCCGAGGGCCAGGCACACGAGTGCGATCCGTCGAGTGGTCACCGGGGCGTTCCTCCGTTCGGTCTGCTCTGGATCCCGATCGCGCCGCCTTCGGGATCCTGGAGGACGGCCACGTCCTTCGTCTGGGCGAGAACGCGCCCCCCGAGCCGGGCGGCTCGACGCGCGGTGTCCGCGACGTCGTCGACCCGGACGTAGGGGAGCCAGTTCGCGCCCACGTCCGGCCAGGGGAGCTTCACGAGGCCTCCGGTCACCCGGCCGTCGCGCCCGAGCAGGGTCTCGGTGCTGCCGTCGCGGGTCTGGATCGTCGTCGTCTCGAGCCCGGCGACGTCGTGATAGAAGCGCGCGGACTCGGTCGGATCGTGCGTCCAGAGGTCGTACCAGAGGATCCCGCCCACGGGGACGTCGGTTCGTACGGGATCTCCGTTCGCCGATCGAAGCAGGACGAGCGGCGCATCCTCGCCGTCCGTGATGAGCGACACGTGGCCGCGGTCGGGCGCGTTCTTCACCTTCATCAGAATTCGGCCCATGCGGCCGGCGGCCGCCCGCGAAGCACGGCTGACGTCGGGAACCGAGAGGTAGACGAGCCAGATGGCCTCCCCTTCGTCCTCCTGATCGCGCTCGATGAGGCCGGCCACGGCCGAGCCGCCCACGTGCACCGTGTGGTAGTCCGCGTCGGCGGTGGGTTCGAAAGTCCAGCCGAAGAGTGGTCCGTAGAACGCCTCGGCGCGGGTGAGGTTCCCGGTGAGCAGATCCGTCCAGACGATCTGTCCCGGAGCGTAGGAGGGATTTGCCCTCGCAGGAAGAGCCGGGAGAAGCGGTGGCTCGATGTTGTCGCAGCCCGCGATGAGGGTCGCGGTGACGAGAAGGCCGGCGAGCCAGGGCCGGCGGTGACGCGCAGCTTGCATGGCGCCCTTCCTAGCGCGCTGCGGTAGACGCGTCATCCCCGGACCCGTCATTCTCCGAGGTAGGCGCGCAGGTCGTCCTCGATTCGGTCGACGGACTCGTTCCAGAAGTCCGGTGCCTCGAGGTCGACGCCGAGGTGGCGTCGGGCAACCTCTTCCGCTGTCGCGCTGCCGGTATCGCGCAGGAGCGATTCGTACGTGGGAAGAAAGTCGGGGCCCTCGCGCTTGGCGCGAGCGAAGATCCCGAGGCTGAAGAGATATCCGAAGGTGTACGGGAAATTGTAGAAACTCAAACCCGTGATGTAGAAGTGCAGCTTCGAGGCCCAGAACCACGGGTCGAGCTCGTCCTCCGCGAGCGCATCGCCGTACCAGCTTCGTTGCGCATCGCACATGAGCTCGCAGAGCCGCTTCGGACCGAGCTCGCCCTTCGAACGTTCTTCGTAGAGCCGGCACTCGAACTCGAAGCGCATCGGAATGTTCAGCAGGAACGCCGTGGCGTCCTGGAGTCGACCGTCGAGCATCGCGCTCTTGTCCGCTTTCGCGGCGTCGTCGTCGCCGAGCACGGCGTCGATCACGAGCTGCTCGGCGAACGTCGATGCGGTCTCCGCGAGGGTCATCGGGTAGACGCGTGCCCAGGGGCGCATGTCCCGCATGACCCAGGAGTGCCAGCCGTGGCCCAGCTCGTGCGCGAGCGTCGAGACGTCGCCCAGCGCCCCATCGTACGTCATGAAGACGCGGGACTCACCGATGACGGAGGAAGACGAGCAGAAGCCGCCCGGTCGCTTTCCCGGCCGTGGCTCCCAGTCGATCCAGCGGCGGTCGAAGGCGTTCTCCGCGAATCGGGCCAGCTCGGGATACGCTCGGTCGAACGCATCGACGATCCGCCTACGTGCTTCGCCGAAGGCGACGCGCGTGGGAGGTTCGCCGGGGGCGGGTGCCTCGAGGTCCTGGAAGCCCAGGCGTTCTCGTCCCGCGCGGCGCGCCTTCTCTCGCAGGAAGCGCCGGGGGATCTCGGCCCGTTCGCGTGCCACGCCGAACATCGTATCGAGCGTCCGCCGCGAGACCGCCGAGTCGAACAGCGCGGGATCCAGGAAGTGATCGATCCCGCGCCGCTCGTACAGCGTGAGGCGAGTGCCCGAGATCGCGTTCAGGCACGCCGCCGTGGTATCGGCGACGCCCTCCCAAGCGGCGTTCGCGCCCCGCAGGGTGGCGCGGCGCACTTCGGCGTCGCCGTCGCCCAGGAGGCTTCGGGCGCGAGAGACGGGCAGGCGCTCCGGCGGCCGCCCCTCGACTTCGAGATCGAACTCGAGCGTCCCCGAAACCTGGTCGTAGAGGCGCCCCCACGCGGAGAGCCCGGTGACCCCGAGGTCGGCGGCCAGGGTCTCGAGGTCCGCCGACATGCTCTGGCGCGCCCGTTCGCGCGTCCGTCCGAGGAAGTACGCAACGGGTGCGAGCGTCTCCGAGGCGAGGAGCGGCGCGAGCACGGGATCGGGCGCGTCGCGGAGGCGGGTGCGGAGCTGCACGAAGATCTTGTCGAGCTCGGCGCGCGCCGTGGCGAGCGCGGCCGTGTCGCGTTTCACGCCCTCGTCGCGCGCGTCGGCCGCCCCGAGGCACCCGAGGTAGGAGCCGAGGTGGCGATGGCGAGCGAAGACGTCCTCCAGACGGAGGAGAAGCCGTTCCCAGACGTCCCGCGCGTCGTTCGCGATCGGCTCGATCTCCCGGAGCTCGGCGGCGATCGACGCCATGTCCGAGACGAGCGTCTCGCGGAAGGTCGAGTACTCCGGGCCGCCGAAGGACGGGAAGTACGGCGTCATGTCCCAGTTGGGAGCGCTCATTCTTCGGGGGCAGCTTCGGTGCGGGCGCGATCGAGCAGGACCGAGACCGCGGATTCGAACCCATCGGCGATCTGGTCGATGTCCGGCACGAGCTCGGTGCAGCCCAGGGCGCCGAAGTCGATCCGGTCCCGGTACGAGATGACCGTGAGGTTCAGGGCCGCGCCATCCATGATGGGACCCATTGGGTACATGGCCTCGACGGTCGCGCCGGTCGCGTAGAGTGGGAACGGCGGCCCGGGCACGTTGGAGACGACCAGGTTCGTCACGGCGGGAAGCTGGTCGGCGAGCTTCAGGTCGGAGTAGGCGCGCACGCCGCGCTCCACGAGCCGGGGCGGAGCGTACTGGACCATCGTTCGGAGCAGGTCGGGACCCATCTCGGCGTGGAGGGTCTTGGCGTCCTGCGTCTCCGCTCGGACCGCATGAAGCTGCTCGACCGGGTCTTCCAGGTGCACCGGGAGTCGCACGAACATGGTGGAGATCTGGTTGTCCATCTTCTCGACGTCGTCCTTCGTGCGGAGTGCCACCGGGATCGCCGCAACCAGGGGTTTCTCCGGCACACCCTCGTGATCCGCGAAGTAGTGGCGCAGGCTCTGCGCACAGGCGGCCAGCACGACGTCGTTGAGCGTCGTGCCGAAGGCTCGCTTGATGGTCTTCACGTCGTCGAGTGCAGCCTCCGCGAACGCGATCGTGCGGTGGGGAGAGATGGAGCCGCTGAAGCTCACCCGTGGC
>JAUIFY010000358.1 GCA_030430245.1 bacterium
CACGGCCGTTCCCTCGTCCCTGCGCGACGGCTCGTTCGGGCTCGGCGCGACACGATCCGAGACGATTCGGCTGGTGATCCTGCCGGCAGCGCTCCCGGGCATCGTCGGCGCCTTCCTGCTGGCGATCTCGCGCGCGATCGGCGAGACCATGATCGTCGTGATGGCGGCCGGCCTCGCGGCGAACCTGACGGCGAACCCCCTGGCCGCGGTGACGACCGTCACCGTGCAGATCGTCACGCTTCTGACGGGAGACCAGGAGTTCGACAGCGCCAAGACCCTGGCCGCGTTCGCCCTGGGCCTGGTCCTCTTCGTCATCACGCTGCTGCTGAACGTCTTCGCCCTGCGGATGGTGCAGCGGTACCGGGAGCAATATGACTGACGGCTCGCCCCACGGCGCCTCCCGATGGATGTCCCCCGAGATGCAGGCGCGCCTACGCGCCCGGCATCGGTCCGAGCGGATCTTCCAGTGGGTCGGGATCGCCGCGATCGCCACCGCCGTCGCGGTCCTGGCGTTGCTGCTCGGCAGCATCGCCCTCAACGGCGCATCGGCCTTCCGCACGGTCGAGCTCCATCTCGACGTGCTGCTGGACGAGGCCGCGATCGGCGACCTGAGCGAGATGTCGGCGGAGGAGCGCGCCGCCGCGATCCGCCGCGCCGACTACGGCGCGATCGTCCGGAACGCCCTGCGCGCGCGATTCCCCGACGTGAGCAGCCGCTCGGAGGTCCGCCAGCTGCAGTCGCTCGCGAGCGTCGGTGCCCGGGGACAGCTCCGCGACATGGTCCTCGACAACCCCGATCTCGTCGGACGAACGGTGTCGGTGTGGGTCCCCGCGGACGACGAGGTCGAGCAGCTCGTGAAGGGCCGGGTGCCGCGCGACGTGCCCGAGAGCAACCGCCGCCTGAGCGACGCCCAGATCGGCTGGGTCGACGCTCTCGAGCGCGACGGCCGCGTCCGCACGAGCCTCAACACCCGATTCCTCGGGTCCGGGGACTCCCGCGAGCCCGAGCTCGCGGGCATCTACGGAGCCATGATCGGGTCCTTCCTCACCCTCCTCGTCACGCTCGCCCTCGCCTTCCCGCTCGGCGTAGCCGCCGCCGTGTACCTCGAGGAGTTCGCCCCAAAGAACCGCTGGACCGACCTGATCGAGGTCAACATCAACAATCTCGCCGCCGTCCCCTCGATCGTTTTCGGGCTCCTCGGCCTGGCCGTCTTCCTGAACTTCATGCACATGCCCCGCTCCGCGCCCATCGTCGGCGGAGCCACTCTGGGGCTCATGACCCTGCCGACCGTCATCATCGTGTCGCGGGCGTCCATCAGCGCCGTCCCCCCGTCGATCCGGGAGGCCGCTCGCGGTCTCGGCGCCTCCCCCCTGCAGGTCGTGGGGCACCACGTCCTCCCACTCGCGATGCCCGGCATCCTGACCGGCACGATCATCGGCATGGCCCGGGCGCTCGGCGAGACCGCCCCCCTCCTGATGATCGGCATGGTCGCCTTCATCGTCGACGTCCCCACCGGATTCACGGACGCGGCGACCGCCCTGCCCGTCCAGATCTTCCTGTGGGCAGACAGCCCCGAGCGCGGATTCGTCGAAAAGACCTCCGGCGCCATTCTGGTATTGTTGGCCTTTCTGGTGTTCATGAACGCAGCCGCCATCGGCTTGCGTCAGAAGCTGGAAAAACGTTGGTAGGACCGTAGCGATGAGCACCGCCCCAGCCTTGAAGATGCCGTCGGTAGCCCCAAGGAAACCGGAGACGCCCGAGGACGAAGTGAAGAGCGTCAAGATGAAAGCGGCCGGCGTCAACGTGCACTACGGCGACACGTGGGCCGTCAAGAACGTCAACCTGGACGTCATGAAGGAGGACGTGACGGCGCTCATCGGCCCCTCGGGTTGCGGGAAGTCGACCCTTCTCCGGTGCTTCAACCGGATGAACGACACGATCCCCGGGTGTCGGGTGACGGGCAACATCACCCTCGACGACACGCCCATCTACGGCGGGAACATGGACGTCGTGCAGCTCCGCGCCCGGGTCGGCATGGTGTTCCAGAAGCCGAACCCGTTCCCCAAGTCGATCTACGACAACGTCGCGTACGGCCCCCGGATCCACGGACTCGCGCGCAAGGGGGCCGAGACGGACGAGATCGTGCAGACCAGCCTGGAGCGAGCCGGCCTGTGGGAGGAGGTGCGCGACCGCCTCGACGAACCGGGGAACGCACTCTCCGGCGGGCAGCAGCAGCGGCTCTGCATCGCCCGCGCGATCGCCGTCGACCCGGAGGTGATCCTGATGGACGAGCCCTGCTCGGCGCTCGATCCGATCGCCACCGCCCGCGTGGAGGAGCTGATCTACGAGCTGAGGGGGCGCTACGCGATCGCGATCGTGACGCACAACATGCAGCAGGCGGCACGGGTTTCCCAGCGGACGGCCTTCTTCCACCTCGGAGAGCTCGTCGAATACGGCAGCACCGAGCACGTTTTCACCGACCCCTCGGAAACCAGAACTAGGGACTATATTACGGGGCGCTACGGGTGATACACTCGCTGTCTGTAGGCGGGAGACACCCATGAGTCGCGTTTTCGATCCGGTTCTGCGGAATCTACGCGAGCTGGCTCTCCGAATGGGGAGCCGCTCGGAGGCCATCCTCGACAAGGCGATGAGGTCGGTCTTCGAGCGCGACGCGAGCCTCGCCGACGAGGTCCGGGACGACGACCTCGAGATCGACCGCTTGGACGTCGAGATCGACAACGAGGTCCTGAAGACGTTGGCCCTTCAGGCCCCGGTCGCCGAGGACCTGCGCGAGGTGCTCGCCATCAAGATGATCGCGAACGATCTCGAGCGCGTCGGCGATCTGGCTCGAAACATCGCGAAGAGCTCCAAGCGCCTTTCACTCCACCCGATGACGCTCATCCCACGGACGCTGCGGGAGCTCGCCCGCGACAGCCAGAGCCAGCTGAGCGAGGCCCTGAACGCATTCGGCAGTACGGATGCCGAGATCGCCCGCAACGTCCTGAAGGACGACGAGACCATCGACGCGGAGGAGGACGTCATCATCCGCGCCGCTCTCCAGGCGATCCCGAAGCACCCCGAGAACGCGTCCGAGGCGGTGGACATGATTCTGATCGCGAAACACCTCGAGCGCGTCGCGGACCACGCGACGAACATCGCCGAGAGCGTCATCCTCGTAGCCGAGGCGCGCAACGTCAAACACGCGATGAAGCTGGCGCGCTGACGCCGGCCCGGCCGGACGCCGACCGGCCTCGAGGGACCGAGGGCCGGCCATGCGAGCGGGCACTGCCCGGCGTGCTACCGTCTCGTGGGATGACGCCCCTGTCGCCAGAGCAACGCCTCGAGTGGGAGTCCACCGGCACCCTCACCCTCCGCGGAGCGCTCGCCCCCGAGCGAGTG
Organism: bacterium; assembly: GCA_030430245.1. Taxonomy (GTDB): domain Bacteria; phylum Desulfobacterota; class Binatia; order UBA12015; family UBA12015; genus VGTG01. The sequence continues at coordinate 3,403 of JAUIFY010000358.1, forward strand.
GCGGAGCTCCGCCGCTGGCTCGAGGAGGTCGAGTCCTGGGCGGAGGCCGGGCGTCCGGGCATGCACCACTTCGAGCAGACGCCCGACGGACCGCGGGTGGCGCGATCGGAAGACTTCGAGCCGCATCACGCGGGACTCTCCGAGTTCTTGCGCCACGGGTTTCTCGCGGAGGTGCTCGAGCAGCTCTTCGGTGAGCCGGCCGTCCTCTTCAAGGAGAAGATCAACTACAAGCATCCCGGCGGAGGTGGATTCGCCCCCCACCAGGACGCTCCCGCCTACCGGTTCGTCGACTTCCACATCTCGTGCATGGTTCCGCTGGACCCGGCGACGGTGGAGAGCGGCTGCCTCTATTTCGCGCCGGGCCACGACCAGGGGACTCTGCCCAACGTCGACGGACGCATTCGTGAGGACTGGGTCGAACGCGCCGACTGGCGGCCCCTCGAAGCGGCGCCCGGCGACGTCGTCTTCTTCGACTCGTACGCCCCCCACAGAAGCGGCACCAACCGCTCGGACACGTCGCGCCGCGTGATGTACCTCACGTACAACGCCGCGTCCCTCGGGGATCTTCGCGAAGCGTACTACGCCGACAAGAGGGCCGAGTTCGAAGCGGCGGGAGAGCGCGGCGCCTCGGGCCACGTGCGAATCTCGATCAACGACGACTTCCTCGGAATCCCGGTGGAGAACCCCGCAACGGCGCGCAATCGCTAGCCGGGCTGGCTCTCGGGAAGGGCCCGATAAAGGCCCCGGAGAATCGGTAGGCGTCTTCGCGCGTAGCGGTTCGCGCTCTCCTCCCGCGCACACAGAGACGAGAGTGCGCGGTACGGCAGGTTCGGGTGCGCGTGATGCTCGTAGTGGAAGAGCAGGAGGCTCGACGTCACGAGCAGCCGGTCGAGGATCCCGCCTTCGATCGTGCGTGACGTCTTGCTTCCCGCCACGATCGCGCCGCCTCCTTCACACAACGTCACGTGCTGCCCATACGAGCGCAGCCGGTTCATGACCGGATACACCGCGCCGAGCGTGCCGTAGTACGCGACCAACACCCCGAGGTTGCCGGTCGCGAGGAGGCCCCCGACGATCACGACCAGCGGGACGAGCGTCTCGAGCCGCTCCCGACCGCCAACCGTTCCCCTCGCACGACGGTCGCGAATCCGCGTATAGGTCTCGAGCGCGTTGATGCCGAGGGCGTCGCGCACCAGGCCCCTGCGGAACTCCCGCCGCGTCGCGATGACGTGCATGCCCGTATCCCCGTCCTCGGGCACGAAGAAGTCCTGCCGCGCATGGTGTGGCAAGTGCGACGACCGGTAGGTCTGGATCGTCGTGAGGAACGCGAACGCGGCGAGCACGTTGCCGACCGTGTCGTTCCGACCCGGATCGCGAAGCAGGTTGTAGTGCGACGCCTCGTGGATCCACTCGGACATGGCCCGTTGGTGAATGAGACACGGCAAGACCGAGAGCAGGATCGCGCCCCACCAAGGGAACGAGAGGAATGCGAACGCGCACCAGGACGCGAGGCCCGCGTGGGTCGCGAGGAGCGTCGCGACGTTCGCCACCTGATGACGCGGTCGAAGGTACTCGGCTCGCGCCGGGACTCGGGGCGCTTGCGTCATTCCCTCTCCCGGTGCGCGACGAGCGACATGAAGGCGGGCCCACCGAAACCGAAATCGATGAGATTGACCGGGAGGAAGCCGACGAGGAGGAGCGGATAGTACGCCGAACGTGGCTTCTTCGACCGGTCCCAGCCACGCCGTCGCAGTGCCGACTGCACGCTGAGCGCCCAGCCGCAGCTGTTGAGCTCGAAGCCCTGCTCGACCACGGTCAGCCCCGCACGCCGCACCACGTCCGCCAGGGTGTGGCGATCGAACAAGTACGTGTGACGGGGGAAGTGGATCAGCCCCCAGTTCGAACCGAAGGCCCGGGCATCGAGGGCTCCGACGTTCGGGGTCTCGACGTACACCACCCCGCCGGGCCGCAGGAGCGCCTTCACCTTCTCCAGCGTGTCGACCGGATCGACGACGTGCTCGAGAACGTGACTCATGAAGACGACGTCGAACGGCTCGTCCGTCCGATACTCTTCGATCG
>JAUIFY010000034.1 GCA_030430245.1 bacterium
AGATCGAGTTCACGATGCCCTTGCCCTGCAGGCACTTGAGTCCGGCTTCGATCACCGACCACTTCGAGCTGTCGACCATGATCGGGACGCGAGCCACGTCCGGCTCCGTCGCGATGAGATTCAAGAAGGTCGTCATGGTCTTCTCGGAGTCGAGCATGCCCTCGTCCATGTTGACGTCGAGCACGTTCGCGCCGCTGCGGACCTGTTCGAGCGCGACCTCGAGCGCCGACTCGTAGTCCTCGGACTTGATGAGCCGCTTGAACTTGCGGGAGCCGGTCACGTTCGTGCGCTCGCCGACCATCACGAATCCGACTTCGGGACGGATGTCGAACGGCTCGAGACCGCTCAGATGTGAGATGCCGTCGGGCTTCGGGGGGATCCGCGGCGCGCAGCCCTCCACCGCCTCGCAGATCGCGGCGATGTGTTCGGGGGTCGTGCCGCAGCAGCCGCCGACGATGTTCAGCCAGCCGTTCTCGGCAAACTCGCGCAGCGTCGCTCCGGTCTGCGTCGGGGTCTCGTCGTATCCGCCGAAGGCGTTGGGGAGGCCCGCGTTCGGGTAGCAGCTGACGAGCGAGGTCGCGCACCCAGAGAGGGCCTCGACGTACGGTCGCATCTCGTCGCCGCCGAGGGAGCAGTTGAGGCCGACCGACAAGGGACGCGCGTGCGAGATCGAGTGCCAGAACGCCTCGATCGTCTGCCCCGAGAGCGTGCGGCCGCTGCGATCGGTGATCGTGCCGGAGATCATGACGGGCACGCGAAGCTTGCGGGCCGCGAAGACCTCCTCGATCGCGTAGATCGCGACTTTCATGTTGAGGGTGTCGAAGCTGGTCTCGGCGAGGAGGAGGTCGACGCCGGCTTCCATGAGGGCGTCGACCTGCTCGTAGTATGATGTCCGCAGTTGGTCGAAGGTCAGATTGCGGAACGTGGGATCGTTCACGTCCGGTGAGATGGACAGCGTTCGATTCGTCGGCCCGATCGACCCGGCGACGAAGCGCGGCTTGTCGGGGGTGCTCGCCTTGCGGGCCTCCTCGAGGGCGACGCGTGCGGCCGCCAGATTGATCTCGCGTGCCCGGTCTTGAAGGCCGTAGTCTTCCTGCGAGATCGACGTTGCGGTGAAGGTGTTCGTCTCGATGATGTCCGAGCCCGCTTCGAGGAACGCACGGTGGACCTCGGCGAGGACGTCCGGTCGCGTGATGGAGAGCAGATCGTTGTTGCCCTTCAGGTCGGACGGATGGTCGCGGAAGGCATCGCCGCGAAAGTCGGCCTCCTGGAGGTCGTAGCGCTGGAGCATCGTGCCCATCGCGCCGTCGAGGACGAGAATGCGTCTCGCGAGAAGATTCGCGAGCTGTGCTTGGGTGTCGTTGGCCAAGATCGATCCTTCTGACTGAGGCTCGGAGCTACGAAGGGCACTGCCACCTTCGGGGGCGTCGGCGGGGCCTCGGGAGTCGGCCGACGCTGAAGAAGGAAGCCTAGCGTACCACGCCGGCGTTGCCAGGCGGAGCGAGATCCACAGCCGTGGCGACGTCGCGGCGTGCCCGCGCGATCTTCACGGCGGCGGCCCCGCCGGCTCGATCGGCCGCCCTTTCGCGGTGCCGGGGCGGCGCCGGGGCTCAGCGCGGGAGAGGCCGCGCTCGGGCCTCTCCGCTCCGGAGGGGGAGCCCCGGCGGGACCACGTACCCTTCGCTCTCGAGGAGAGGCCCCGCGGTCTCGGAGTCGAGGAGGTCGAGGAGCGGCGCCGCCCGGCTCGCGCTGGCCGGCGCGCTCGGGGTCAGGGCGACGAGAACGATCGGGGCGCCCCGCCGAGCCCTTCCGTCGAGGTCCACCGTCGCTTGGGCGTAGACTCCCTCCCGGCCCGGGTCGCCGAGATCGATGTCGTCGGGCAGCTCGAGGTGCGCGAGGTCGGCCCGCAACGCCTGGCTTCGATAGACGAGTGCGGCGTCCAGCGTCGCCTCCTCCAGTCGGCGGACCAGAACGTCGCCGGGCATGCCCTGGCCGGGCCGGAGGATGTCGATCGCGAGATCGGGGTTTCCGTAGTGTCGACCCGCGAGATCGAGAACGAAGAGGGCCCGAAGGCCGAGCGGGCTCTCGGGATCGCCTCGTCCGAACCGGGTCGTCTCCCCGGCGAGGGCTTCGAACCAAGGGGTCCCGTCCGCGATCGCGTCCGCGAAGGTCCCGGTCCGACCGTACGCGAGCACCATGGCGTCGGCGCCGAAGCGGAGCTCGTCGAACCCCTTCCCGCCGCTCGGGGGTCCGCCCGGGTCGGTGGTCAAGACGACGTCGACGTCGTCGAGCACCGCGGCGTCGGCCGCGAGGAGCCGGATCTGCACCTCGACGCCGGGGGACTCCTTCAGCGCCATCGCGAGTCGGCCCGCCAGAGACCGGAGCGAGGTGGATACGCCGACCGTCATCGAGGCGTCGTTCGCATGCGCGGGGAGCGCGGCGCTCGCGGCGAGGCCGACGAGGAGGAGCGTGGTGAGGCGGACGAGCGTCATCACCGCTCCCGGTACTCGCGGGTGCGCGCTTCGTCAACGATTCGGTGGCTCGGGTGGGCGACGACGCCGGTCGCCCACCGGGGCGTTCGATCCTCGACCGGTGTTCCGGTTCGCGCCTTCCACCGGCCGTTCGGTGGGCCGACGCCGGCAGGGGCGTGGGGGGCGACGGAGGGTCGACGAGTCCCCGAGACGGGACTCTGGCCCGCAGGCGGTCGTTTGGTAGAAGCCGCGCATGGATCCCGTCCTCTCCCGCGACGGTGTGAGCGACCGCTCGTTCTTCGTCTTCAACGCCGTCGTCTCGATCTCGGCGCTGGCCTTCATCGCATACATCCTTCTCGTCCGTGCGACGGGTCCGGCGGACGGCGTCGATCTCGGGTTCCTGCCGGCCGTCAACGCGAGCCTGAACGGCGTCTCGGCGCTCCTCCTCGCCGCAGGTTGGGTCGCGATCCGCAATCGGAACGTCCGCCTCCACCGGTACCTGATGGTGTCGGCGTTCGCGGCCTCCGCACTCTTCCTCGTGTGCTACCTCACGTACCACTACGTGCACGGCGACACGCGGTACCAGGGGGAAGGATGGATCCGTGCCGTCTATTTCTTCGTACTGATCACCCACATCGTGCTGTCGATGGTCGTCGTCCCCGGGGCGCTCAGCGCCTTCTACTTCGCGTGGAAGAGACGGTTCGATCGTCACCGTCGGTTGACCCGGATCGTTCTTCCGATCTGGCTCTACGTTTCGGTGACCGGGGTCGTGATCTACTTCATGTTGCGATGAAGACGACCACCATTCGACACCGCGTTCCGTTCTTCGAGACGGATGCGATGGGCATCGTCCATCACGCGAACTACATTCGCTACCTCGAGATCGCGCGCGTGGCGTGGATGGACGAACACGATCGGCCCTATCGTGCCTATGTCGCCGAGGGCTTTCACTTCGCCACGACCCGGGTCGAGTTCGACTACAAGCGCTCGGCGGCGTTCGACGACGTTCTCGACGTCACGACCTGGCTCGACTGGGTGCGGGGCGCGTCGCTCGCGATGGCCTACGAGTTGAAGCGCTGCGACGAGATCATCGGCACGGGGTGCACGGAGCATGCGCTCGTCGACCACGACGGCGCGCTGCGGCGGATTCCGGCCGAGCATCGTGCCCGTCTCAAGGCGTTGTCGGCGAACGGCGCGAGAACGCCCAGAGGAAGGGGAGCCCGGTCAGGGTGACCGCGATCCCGATCAAGCACTCGAACGGCCTCCCGAAGAGCATCGCCACGGCGATGCCGCCGTTCGCCACGAAATAGAGGGCCGGCACGATCGGGTAGCCCCATGCGTGGTAGGGGCGGGCGGCTTCCGGACGGCTGCGCCGTAGTGTGTAGAGGGCGGCGACGTCGGCCATCGTCGCCACGACGATCGCGAACGTCGTGTAGTCGAGAACGCGGGGAAAGCTCTCGAGGATCGCGATCAGCCCGATCGCCACCGCGGCCTGGGCGAGGAGGGCGACGTGCGGCGTGTGATTCGCGCGGTGCACCCGGTCCGCACCGGTGAAGAAGTACCCGTCGAGCGCCATCGCATAGGCGATGCGTGGTCCCACGAGGATCGTCGCGTTCAAGCAGCCCAGGATCGAGAGCAGGATCAACAGCGACGCAATGCGACCGCCGACTTCACCGAACAGCGCCCGCGCCGCCGTCTCGCCCGCGTCGGTCGCGCCCGCGAGCCCGTCGATCGAAGCCGTGTGGAGGTAGAGGAGGTTCAGGACCAGGTAGAGCGCGGTGCAGAGCGCCAGGCCGAGGAACAGAGAGCGAGGGACGTTCCGGCCGGGGTTGCGGATCTCGCTCGCGACGTAGACCGGTGCGTTCCACCCGAGGTAGGTGAACAGCACCGGGGAGAGCGCGAGCGCGAACCCCTGCAGGGAGACCTCGCGTGGGGGCGACGTCATGGCCGCGGCGGGCGTGGACGGAAGGAGGAGCCCGGCCAGAACCAGGGCTCCGATGGCGACGATCTTGAGGATCGCGGTGACGTTGTTGAAGGTGGCCCCGGATCGGACACCGACGTAGTTGATCCAGGTCGTCAACGTGATGACCACGAGCGCGAGGGCGAGTTCGCCGGACGCACCCAGGGGCACCATCCGGCCGACGCCATCGGCGAAGGCGGTGGCGAGGGTCGCGACCGTGCCCGCATAGATCACGAAGAACGAGAGCCAGCCGACGAGGAAGCCCGCAACGGGATGGAACGCCTCCCGCAGGTAGACGTAGTCGCCTCCTGCTCTGGGGAACATCGCGCCGAGCTCGGCGTTCGCGAGGGCGCCCGCCAGCGACAAGCCGCCGCCGACCGCCCACGCGAGGAGGAACCAGCTCGGAACGGGGATCAGGTCGGCGACGACGCCGGGGGTGAAGAAGATCCCCGCGCCGATGACCGACGAGACGACGAGGAACGTCGCATCGGAGAGGCCGAGCTCGCGTCGGAGCCGGTCGCGTGGGTGTGCGCCGCTCGCGTCGGGCTCATTCGCGTCGGCGCCATTCGCACGCTCCAAGCTCACTCTCGCTGCTCACTTTCCCTCACACGAGCTCCCGCAACGCCTACCAACTCGGAGGCGGCGGAGCGAACGAAGGTCGGGAGCGGAAACCTCTTCGCCGACATGGGGACGGGCGGTCCGCGCCGTCGCACGCATTCGGCCCCGGGCTGCGTGGCCGCACCTTCCGAGCCGGCACCGTACCGGGGATCGATCGGAAGGAGAGTCCTCGGAGGGGCCGCTCACTCGGCGGCGTCGGGTCGGTCGGCCGCGCGAGCCGGCTCGCCGGTGGGGAGGGCGAGCACCTCGCCGATGGCGGGGAGCCAGATCTCCCGATCGTGAAAGCCGGCGACGCGGCCCGCCTTTCGAAACAGCTCCGGCGGCTCCGACGGGGGCTCGTCCGAGAGATCGAACGTCCCGTAGTGCATGCCCAGGATCGCGCGCGCTCCGACGTCGCGTCCCGCCTGTACGGCCTCGGCCGGATTCATGTGGAACACCTTCATCATTTCGCGAGGCCGGTACGCTCCGATGGGCACCGCGGCGACGTCGAACGGGCCGAGCCGTTCGCCGATGTCGCGAAAGCCGGAGAAGTAGCCGGTGTCGCCCGCGAAGTAGAAGCGCTCGCCCGGGCCGACGATCGCCCACGACGCCCACAACGCGAGCTGTCCGTCGAAGACGCCGCGACGGCTCCAATGCTGGGTCGGAAGACAGTGGATCTCGAGAGCGCCCGAGCGGGCGACGTCGCCCCAGCCCATCTCCTCGACGCGGGGGATTCCCTCGTCCCGCAAGAGCTCGCCGTTCTCCAGTGGAACGAAGAATCGGGTCTCCGGTCGGCGCTCGGCGAGCGCGCGGAGCGTTTCGAGATCCAGGTGATCGTAGTGGTTGTGGGAGATCACGACGAAGTCGATCGGAGGAAGGTCGTCGAGGGCCACGCCGGGCGGTTGAAACCGCTTCGGACCGGCGAACGGCACCGGGCTCGCGCGTTCGGACCAGATCGGGTCGGTCAGGAACGTCTGGTGCTCCATCTGAACCAGCAGCGTCGCGTGCCCGATCCAGGTGATGGTGGGAATGCTCGCCTTCGCGTTCTCGCGCAAGAAGGAGCCGTCGTTCCCGGCGACCTCCGGAAGGCCGGAGGGCGTGGAGAACGTCTTGCCGATCCGGCGGAGGAAGAACGGCACGGTGACGTCGAGTCCCGCTCGATCGAGAGGCCCGGCGAGGTTCTCGAATCGCCCGTCGTCTCGTCGTGGTTGCGGGAACGACGCTTCACCTCCGGCGAGGGTGCCCGTCGACACCCATGCGAGCGCGACCGCGAGGATGGCCGGTGCGCCGGGTCTAGCCATCGCCGCTCTGCTGTCGACCGCGTGCCTGGATCCCGGCTCGACGACCCTCGATCTCGTCGGGACGCACGGACTTGGCGTGGGAACGCGACCGCTCGCTCTCGAGCGTCATCGCCTCGCCGAAGGTCGTGGCGAAGCCATCGTCGATCACCTTCTTGTACCCGCGCAGCGTCGACGGCTCGCACGACAGCATGTCTCGCGCGAGGGCTCGACAGGTCGGAATCAGCTCGTCGGGTGGGACGACCCGGGAGACGAGGCCCCATTCGTACGCCCGTTCCGCCTCGAGGTAGTTGCCCGTGAGCGAGAGCTCCTTGGCGCGGTAGATGCCGATCGCTCGGCACAGCCGCTGCGAGAGCCCCCAACCCGGAAGGATCCCGACTCGGGCGTGGGTGTCCGAGAAGCGGGCGGCGGTCGACGCGATCAGGAGATCGCAGGCGAGCGCGATCTCGAATCCCCCGGTGATGGCGAACCCGTTGATCGCGCCGATCACCGGCTGCGGTAGCTTGCCCATGGCGCGCACGGGATCGCCCCGGATCACCGTGGACTCGTTCCCCCAGTCCGAGGTGCCCTGCTGGCCCAGCTCCTTCAGGTCGACCCCGGCACAGAAGGCACGCCCCGCACCGGTCAGGATGACCACGCGCGTGTCGTCGTCCTCGGCCAGGGCCTCGAAGGCGTCGGTCAGCCCTTGCCGGAGACCCGACGACAAGGCGTTCAACGACGCGGGCCGGTTCAGGGTGACGGTGGCCACTCCTTCGGACTTCTCGACCAGAACGACGGACTCGGACATCGATGCTCTCCTTGGCTTCCCTGGATCGGCGCTAGCGCAGCGGCGCGCCGGGCGCCATCGCGCAGCGCGTCGCGGCCCGGGTCGCGAAGACGCCGGAGTCGGGTTGACAGCCACGAGGCGCGCTGCCGTTAATCGTCGCCATGGAGCTGCAAGAAGTCGGTCGCGACGTCTACGCGTGTCTGCAGGAAGACACGGGACTCGGAAAGAGCAACTCGGGGTTCGTCAATCGCGGCGGCGGCATGGTCGTCGACACCTTCTGGGACCTGCCGCACACGCGAGAGCTCATCCGCCACTATTCGGACGTGTGGTCGAAGCCGGCCGAGCGGGTCGTGAACACCCATCGCAACGGTGACCATTGCTGGGGCAACCAGCTCTTCGCCGGGGCGGAGATCATCGGCCATCGGGCGTGCGCCGAGATGTTCACGACGGAGAGGCCGGAGGCCATGCAGGCGATTCGCGATGCGGGGGGCCGCGATGCCGACCCGATGACGAAGGCGTTCGCGGCGGCGCTCTCAGAGTTCGACTTTCGCGGCGTCGAGCTGACGCCGCCCACGACCCTGATCGACGACCGTCTCGACCTCGAGCTCGACGGCGTGAAGGCCAGCCTGATCCACGTCGGCCCCGCACACACGGCCGGCGACGTCATCGTCCACTTGCCCGAGCCGGGCGTGGTCTTCGCCGGCGACGTTCTGTTCCGGCAGTGCACCCCGATCGGCTGGGAGGGCACGTTCGACCAGTGGGGCGCCGCGCTCGACACGATCGTCGCCCTCGAGCCGACGGTCGTCGTGCCGGGGCACGGGCCGCTATGTGGCGTCGAGGGGCCCAAGGAGATGAAGGCGTACCTCGAGTACGTTCGTGCCGAGGCGAAGCCGCTCTTCGAGCAGGGCCTTTCGATTGTCGACGCGTGCAAGAAGATCGACCTGGGTCCCTACGCCGGCTGGACCGAGCCGGAGCGGCTCGCCTTCAACGTCCATCGCGCCTACCGCGAGCTTCGCGGCGAACCCTTCGACGCGCCGATCGACATCGGGGAGATCTTCGGCGCGATGTTCCAGCTTCGCGAGTCGTGGGGGGCCGGGGCGTGACCGTTGCCGCGGATCCGTTCGAGGCGTTCGACCACTCCACCGGCTCGGGCATCGTCCGCGACCCGTATCCCCGGTTGGCCGAGCTCCGCGCCGCGTCCGGGGGCGTTCACGAAGGCCACCTCGACGACGCGTTCGGAGTGCCCCGCTCGCCCGAGGCGGAAGGGCCGAAGAGCGGCCACTACTTCTCCGCGCTGAGCTACGAGGCCGTCACGCAGGTTCTTCTCGACGGGGAGACGTTCTCGTCTTCGGGGTACGGCAAGTCGATGGGGCTCGTCATGGGCCACAGCATTCTCGAGATGGACGAGCCGGAGCATCGCCGCTACCGGGATCTGTTGCAGCCAGCCTTCACCCTCAAGGCAATGGAGCGGTGGGAGCGCGAGGTGGTGACGCCGATCGTCCACCGTCGGATCGACGCGTTCGCGGAGGCCGGCCGCGCGGACCTCGTCCGCGACTTCACGTTCCCGTTTCCCCTCGAGGTGATCTCGTCGATGCTGGGGCTGCCCGACGAGGACCTTCCGGCATTCCACCGGATGGCGGTCGAGCTGATCAGCATCGCCATCGACATCGAGCGCGGCTTGAACGCCTCGCAGAGCCTCCGCGACTATTTCGCGGGGATCCTCACCGAGCGCCGGTCCGCGCCACGGGACGATCTGATCAGCCTGCTCGCGCAGGCCGATCTCGACGGAGAGCGACTGACCGACGAAGACATCTTCGCGTTCCTGCGACTCCTCCTGCCCGCCGGGGCCGAGACGACCTACCGCTCGTCGAGCAACCTGTTGTTCGGTCTTCTGACCGACCCGGCGCAGCTCGACGCGCTGCGGTCGGACCGCTCTCTGATGCGTCGTGCGATCGAGGAGGGGCTGCGCTGGGAGGCTCCTCTGACGGGCATCTCGCGCTGGACGACCCGCGACGTGGAGGTGTGTGGCACGTCGATCCCCGCGGAGTCGATGGTTCAGGTCTGCGTGGGCGCCGGGAACCACGACCCCGCACGGTGGGAGGATCCGGAGCGGTTCCACCTCCACCGTGAGGTGAAGCCGCACATCGCCTTCGCGACGGGGCCGCACACGTGTCTCGGGCTTCATCTCGCTCGGATGGAGACGGTGGTGGCGTTGAACGCGCTCTTCGATCGTCTACCCAATCTGAGGCTCGACCCCGCGGCCGAGGACGTGCACATCACCGGCCTCACCTTCCGTGCGCCGCGCGAGCTTCCGGTGCTGTTCGACCGCGCGTGCTAGACCCGCCGCATGCCGCAATCGTCCATTGGCAGGCTTCGTCTCGCGGGGATCGTCGAAGCGATCTCGTTCCTCGTCCTTCTCGGCATCGCCATGCCCCTCAAGTACGTCTGGGGCGAGCCGCTGGCCGTCCGAATCTTCGGTTGGATCCACGGCGTCTTGTTCATCCTGTTCTGCTTCGCGTTGAACGGCGCTCGCACCGATCACGATTGGCCGATCACGAAGTCCGCCAAGGTGTTCCTCGCGGCGCTCCTTCCGTTCGGCCCGTTCGTCATCGATCACGGTCTGAAGGAGGAAGACGCCTCCTCTCCGATCGGGTGACGCCGGGCCTCCGGGTCACGGCTCGAGCACGACCTTGATCGCTCCGGCCCTCCGGTCGGCGGCCACCCGGAAGGCTTCGGGGGCGCCGTCGAGCGGAAATCGGTGGGTGATGATCGCGCGGGCGATCTCGGGTTCGGTCGCCAGCAGAGAGGCCGCGGCGTCGATGTCGCGGCTCGGACCATGGCGCGCGTACATGGATGCCGGGATGACGTCGATCTCCTTCATGCACAGCGCCATCCCCGGCATCGTCATGCCCTCCCAGAAGGTGGAGAGGATCAGGAGCGTTCCCAGGGGACGCGCCATCTCGACCGCCTGCTGCAGTGATTCCGTGGTCCCGGCGGCGTCGATCACCACGTCGTAGCTCGCGTTCGGGTCGATCGGCCCGGCGCCCAGTCGCTCCCCGGCGGCCCGCTGTGCGTCGTGCCGAGCGCTCAGATCGACGCGAGCCCTCGTGGCGCGCGCGGCGGCGACTCCGGTGAGGCCGATGGTGCCGCCACCGATCACCGCGACGCGTTCGCGGCCGGTCAGAGCCGCGCGCCGGATGCCGTGCACCGCGATGGCGAGCGGCTCGACGAGACACGCATCCGCGACCCGAACGCCCGCCGGCAGAGGCACGAGCGCGGACACCGGCACGCGCGCACGCTCCGCCATGCCGCCGTCGCGACCGACGCCGAGGACCATGCCCGGGCCGGTCTCACAGTGATTGTACCGCCCGCCGGCGCACGGTGGGCACGTGCCGCACGGAGCGAGAGGTTCGACCGCGACCGGGGTTCCGTCGGACAGAAGGCCGGCGAACTCGTGGCCGATCGTCGCCGTGATGCCGAATCCCGTCATGTGCAGGTCGGATCCGCAGATGCCCGCGGACGCGACGCGCACGTCGACGCCTTCGCCGGAGGGTTCGGGAACGTCGGTGACGGCGACCCCATCGCCCGCGTACCGAACCGCTCTCACGCGAGCCCCTCTTCGAAGGCGGCTCGTGCCGCGCCCCGAAGCTCGGCGTCCGTCAGGAAGTCGATGGTCGTCATGGCGAGGGCCTTCGCGCCGTCCAGAGTCGCCTGCTCGCCCTTGTCCGAGCCGGCCCACTGGCGGAACTCGGGATTGTGGATCGTGACGTGTGCCGGCGCGCAGCTGATCATCGGGTGAATCGACGGCACGCGGTAGCTCACGTTGCCCATGTCCGTGCTGCCGGCGACGCTCGGCGGCAGCTTGTCGAACGGGAAGAAGGCTCGACCGAGCGTCTCGGCGTTGGCCTGGTAGGCATGCGCGAGGGGCCAGCAGGTGTTCAGGTCGAGGTAGTCGACCGCGCTCCACTGGATTTCGACTCGCGCCCCGGTCGCCTGGGCCCCGGCCTCGAAGCATCCGTTCGCACGCTCCTTGAGCTTCTGCAGCGACGCCTCGTCCGCGGCGCGGACGCCGAACCGGCCGGACGCACGCTCGGGGATCACGTTCGCCGCATCCCCGCCGTGCGTGATGATCCCGTGGATCCGCTCCGTGTGCCGCAGGTGCTGACGAAGGGAGTTCAGTGCCTGATAGGCGAGGACGAGCGCGTCCAGCGCATTGATGCCCGCCTGCGGAGCGGCCGCCGCGTGAGCGGAGCGGCCATGGAAGACGACGTCCACGTCGGCGACGGCGATGCACGGCATCGTCGCGAGGTCGACGCCGGCCGGGTGCACCATCAGGGCGGCGTCGATGCCCTCGAACGCTCCCTTGCGCGCCATGAGCTCCTTGCCGCCGCCGCGTTCCTCGGCCGGCGTCCCGAGCAATCGGACGCGGCCGGGCAGGTCGTCGCCCAGCGCGTGCAGTGCGAGGGTCGCACCGAGCGCGGTCGTCGCGATGATGTTGTGCCCGCACGCGTGGCCGATCTCGGGGAGCGCGTCGTACTCGGCGAGCAGTGCCACCGTCGGGCCGCCCGAGCGTCCGAATTCGGATTCGAACGCGGTGTCGAGGCCGTAGGCTCCCCGGGCGACCGGGAGTCCAGCGCCCGCCAACGTCTCGGTGAGCCGGGCGGCCGCCTTTACCTCCGTGAAGGCGAGCTCCGGGTTCTCGTGGATGTAGTGGGAGACCTCGAGGAGCTCGGTGCGAAACCTGTCGACCGCGTCGCAGACGCGCTGCTTCATTTCGCTTCGGTCAGGGGTGGTCACGGCGTGTCTCCTTCATGCCCACGATCAGAGGGTCTTCAAGTACTCGATCACGGCGCGCCGCTCCTCGGGCGTCAAGTGGTCGCCGAAGACATGGCCTGCGTTCGACTGGCTCCAGTACGTGGTGTCGTACACCATCTTCCGCTCTTCCTCGGCGACGATCTCTTCCTGGGGCGTCGTCACCTCGACCCACGGCCAGCCCAGCGCATCCTCGTCGAAGTTCGTGCTGTCCAGGTCGACGCGCCGCCAGCGCGTCGGCCGGGCCGAGGAATCGAGCACCAGGGCGATCGTCGGCACCGAGCCGTTGTGGAGGAATGGAGCCGTGGCCCAGATGCCGTCCAGGGGCGGTGGCATGTAGCCCGGGAACGGGTCGTCGGGGACCATCTCCGTGATCCGACCGTAGAACGACGCGTTGTACCACTCCACCAGCTCGGGGTTGTGAACGACGCCGGCCTCGGCCACCGCGGGATCGGTGCCGATGACGTCGAGGGGAATCAGGAGGTTCGGGTACGTCTCCTCGTCTTCGTCGGGCGAGTACGTGCCGTGACAACCGGCGCAGTTCTCGAGGAAGATCGTCTCGCCCCGCCCGGCGAGATCGGCGTCGATGCCGCGTGGGTACCGTGGCGCGCGGAGCGAGTCGACGAACGCCTGGATGTCCCGGAACCACGCGTCGACGCGACGCGCCTGCTCGACGTCGTCGACGCACACGGACGTCGCGAGCGCCATCGTGCCGCGATGGTCGCCGCGCGCCATGCCGTTGTAGAAGAGCGCGTTCTTCTTGTGGACGCGCCACCACGGCGGCGGGTCCGAGGTGAGCTTGTACTCTGTGATGGCGTTTCCGTCGCGGTCGCGTGGGACGATGGGGGTGACCTCCTCGTCGCTCCACTCGAGCGTATCCCGATCGTGGTGCACCATCAGGATCACGGCGAGCATCTCGGCCGGGTTCATGCCGATCGTTCTCATCGCGGTCTCGTCGCCGATGATCGCGCCGCGCGTGAGCATCTTCGTGAAGTGCTCCTCCTCGGCCTCGTCGAGGCCGAGGGTCGCGAGCACCTCCGGCGGAAGGGCACCCCCGGTGCCCGGGTTGCCGAAGCCGCTGGTGAAGTCGGCGGTCGCGTTGCCGAGGCCGATGACGAGCTCGCCGTCGAACTCGCCGCCGTGGCACAAGAGGCAGTTCGCGTTCACGACCTCCGCGCCATCCTGCGCCACGAATGCGTTCAGGAAGTAGGGCAGCTCGGCGTTCCTTCCCTCGCGTCCGGGGACCGTCGCTGCGTCCGCCGATCCTCCGAAGCCCCGAGTCACCAGGCCCTGGAACGCCGGGTTCTCCCAGACCTTCCAGGGGATGCCGCACGTCATGAAGGGCCCGTTCAAAAGCAGCCGACGGCCCTCTTCGGGGTCGCCTCGATCCTGCGCTTCGGCCCCCAGGTGCGCGCCCTGGGTCCAGGGGCCGTCGGCCGTCGACGTGTCCGGATCCGAGGAATCCGGTCCACCGCCTGCGCAGGCGGTCAGGAGGAGAGGCAGGCTGAGGAGGAGGCGTCGAAGGCGCGAGCGCGGCATGGGCGGTCCATACCACTCTCCGACGGGTCGACCGCAACGTTGGAACCGCGCCAGGTTGGCGCTAGCGTGCACGTGTGATGGTCGAGCCGCGAGGAGACGAGCCGCCGGGAGACGCGAGTCTCCGCCAGACGGCCGGCAGCCTCGAGCTTCTTCGCCGCGCGGTCGGTGGCCCGGAGCAGGTTGCGGCGAAGCTGCGCCGCGTCGCGCGAACGCTTCGGCTCTACCTCGATTCCGCAGAGATCGACGAGCGGCTCTCGCGGCTCGAGGAGTGCGGACTCGTCGAGGATCGACCGACGCGAGGGCAGCTCTTCTTCGGAAGTCTCGACATGCTTCGCTTCGTGATCGAGCCGGCGGCGCGAGAGTACTACCAGGAGAAAGGCATCTCCTTCGGCTTCCACCAGCTGCTACGGGTTCTCGACGATCCGGTCTCGATGATCGACCCGACCGGATTCCTCTCCGATCGCGACACCATCGTCGGTCACGTCATGCAGGTCGTGCATCTGAATCCGGTCTACGACCTCCAGCTGATGCAGATGTTTCCCGATGGTCTCGCCGACTTCGAGGCCCAGGTGCAGGCGATGGTCGACGGGACCCATCCCCGGGCCGGGACGATCGGAGCGATCGTCGAGGAGCCCGACTACCATCGGCGTCTCCTCGACTACGTGCGTCGCTACCGCGCCGATCCCGGCACGAGTCCGCCCGTGCGCGAGCAGACCACGGCCCTGCGAAAGGATCCGGTGTTTCGCGCGGCCGAGCGTACCTTCGCGACGCTCCCGGGGTTCGTGCGGTATTGCAATCGCCTGCCGACCGAGATCGGCGCTCTCGCCCGCCGCTGGAGGCGTCTGCGGGAGTTCCCGGTGGAGCTGGCCGAGGCTCAGTAGCCCCCGTCGTCGCCGCCGAGGCTCCACGGACCGTCGCCGCGCGCGGCGATGTACAGAAAGACCCACGCATAGACGGTCGCGAGCTCCCCGTGATTCTCGATCGGGAGGAGGGCGCTGCCCTGATGGACCAGGAAGTACGCGAAGGCCATCAGGCCGCTCGAGAAGAACGCGGCGTACGTCGTGAGGAAGCCGACGGCGATCATCGAGCCCGCGATCAGCTCGGACAGGCCGGCGAACCAGACGAGGCCTGTCGGCAGATCGGGATGCGGGACTCCGAAGAGCCCGAAGATCTTCTGGGCGCCGTGGCAGAAGAACAGGAAGCCCAGGACCATCCGCATCACTGCGTAGATCTTGTCCGCGACCCTGGGCCCGCCGCCCTCGGCCGTCGCCACGTCGCCGCCCCCGATCGATGCGCCCGCCATGCTCTGTGTCTGTCACGATCGGCGGGCTATGTCACACCCATGGATCGGGGACGCGATGGCCGTGCCGCGTCGGACGCGGTCGGGGCGGCGCTCGCGCCGTTCGGGTTGGATCTCGTTCACCCGTTTCGAGCGGGCTGGTGGGACGACGCCGCGTCCGCCGGGGAGCGTCTGCCCGGAGGGCGACGGTCGAGCTCGCTCGGGGTTCTGGTCGGGAACACGCGGGCGCTCTGGCCGGTCTTTCTGGATGCCGTGCGGGGGGAACCCGCTCGACGGAATGCGGTCGATCCTCTGGACCGTTGGATCGAGGAGGTGTTCGCCCGGGCGCTCGCCGCCGTTCCGGGGGTCGCCGACGTCGTCTTCGCGCACGAGCCGCCGCCGCGCCGCCTTCCGATGCAGCGCCTCGCGTCGATGGTGGGCCTGGCCCCGCTCTCGCCGGGGCAGCTCCTCGCGCATCGTGAGCTGGGTCCGTGGTTCGCGTTGCGCGCCGTCGTTCTCGTCGACGCGCCCGGTCCGGAGGGCGAGGCTCCTCGGGTCACCGAGCCGTGCGGGAGTTGCGACGCTCCCTGCCGGGCCGCGTTCGAGCAGGCCTGCGCCGTGACGGACGCGCTTGAGGACCACGCGCGTCTTCCCGAGAGATGGGAGCCGTGGCTCGGGGTGCGCGACGCCTGCCCGGTCGGCCGGGCGCATCGCTACTGCCTCCCGCAGATCGAGTTCCACTATGCCCGGCGCTGGCCGGAGGAGTGACGCGTCACGGGCACGGGGTGCCGGGCACCGCCGGCCCGGGGAGGGTGGGCGTGCCGTCGCGGAACAGCGATGCGAACCAGCAACCGTATTGGTGCTTCAGGTCGTCGCGCTGGGCGAATACGTGGTGCGAGTCGAGGATGCCGTCGGCCTCGTACTGCACGACGACGCCGGCCCGAGGCCTGCCCTCGATGGAGGTTCGGTTCGCCGCGACCGGATAGGCGAGGATTCCGTCGAGTCCGTCGAGCGCGAGGGCATCCTGGAGACTCGACCAGAGGGGCGGGCCTGCCTGCTGGTTGCTCGAGGCGAGCGCCATCGCGTCGTAGATCGCGCCGGGGAACCCCGGGTCGTCGCGGCCGATGGGTTGGAATACGTGGCGGGCCGGATGTCCCGGGAGGGGGCGGTGGCCCATTCGGGGCGCGAAGACCATCGTCTCCGCCGGCTCGAGCGCGAGCTCCACGAGCTGCAGGGCGGGATGCAGGTAGCTCACCGGAGCTTCGGTCCCGAGGAGTGGGCCGATGATCGTGCCGACGTCGAGTCCGTCTTCGATGGTGGCGAGCAGGATCACGAGCGTCCACAGTCCGCCCGAGCCCGTGGGCATCACGGCGGTGACGCGGGGATCGAGGGCGCCGAGCATGTTCGCGTACTGCGCGCCCATCGACTGGCCGTGCAAGCCGACGCGCTCGGTCGAGAGGCGCGCGCTCCCCCCGCCGGTGGGCGACGGTGCGCAGCCGTCGAGCGTCGCCGCCGGAATCTCGAACGTGCCGAGCGCGTCGAGCAGGAGACGGAGCTCGAACGTCCCCTGCTGGAACGTGTACGGATACGCGCCCAGATTCAGGAAGTTGAGGTACGCGCGCGACGCCGCTCCGGGCAGGCGCTCGGGGTTCAGCGGCATTGCGGGCGCCACCGTGGCGAGGCCGTGGGCCGCGAGGACGTGCGCGGGCCCCAGGCCCGGTTGCCGCTCGCCGCCGGGCTCCAGGACGGGGCCGCGATCGACGGCTTGACCCGCGAGCCCGCCCGAGCCGTGGACGTAGAGCACGACGGGGTATCCGTCCGGAGGCATGGGAGAGCGCGGCAGGGTCACGACGACGGGGACGGACTCGGTTCGCTGCACGACCGGGAGTCCGTCCGCGCCGATCTCGAAGTCGCCCTCCCGATCGAACGGTGGCGTTCCGCGCTGGAGCTGCGGCATCTCGAGCGTGGCGGAGATCTCGCAGAACCGCTCGTGGGCGTCGCCGCCGTGCGCTTCGACGACGACGTTCTCGATCGACACCGGGGCTCGCGCGAGGAGGGGGTCCATCCAGGCGAGGGCGTCCGCGACGACGTCTCCCGTCGTGAACACCGTCGCGGCCGCGATGCCGTGGCGCGCGACGCCGATGTCGTCGAGCGCCTCCCAGAGCGGAGCGAAGGAGGTCGCGATCGCCTCGCCGCGCGCCCCCGTCGGGAGGTCGCCCGCGCGAAGGCGTGCAAAGGCCTCGCTCACGCCGAGCGCCGCTCCCTCGGCGTCGCCCAGCGACCTGAGGACCACGAAGGCGTAGGTACGCCCCGGCGCGAGGACGACACCGGGGGCCGTCGAGACCGACAGGAGGAACTCCGGAGCGAAGGGGTCGGGCTCGGGCGTCTCGGCGACGACGGCGAAGAGGCGGCCCCGCTCCGGCGACGCCCGATCGATGTCGACGAGCAGGAGCGGCGCGTCGGCCGAGATCGGCAGGGTGGCGTCGGCCGACTGCGGCGCAACGCGTCCATCGAACCGAAAGATCGCGGCCGGATTCACGGGGTAGCCCTTGCGGCGATCGGCCACGCGGTGGACGGGGCCGATCACAGCGTTTTCGGCCGCACCGGGGTAGGCGCCGATGTCGGGTGAGCCGTCGGTCCGGAGCCGGATGTCCATGGGCCACGGCAGATCGTAGAACTGGTCGGGCCTCGCGAGGTCGGCGTCGAGGTCGAACACGGCCGCGACACCCGGCACGCCCGTGACCGGCTCGTCCGCGGTCGGCGCGCGTGAGGGATCGTCGCCGCAGGCCCACGCGAGGGCCAGGAGGAGAAGTCCGAGACGTCGCATGGCCACCGCGAGAGTGTTGCAACGGTGTCGCGCGGTCAATCGCGAACCCGCGCGCCGATTCGACCGAGCGCCGTCGCGGTCTCGATCACCGGCTTCGCGCTCGAGTAGCGCATGCCGTGGATCACGCGGGTCGCCCCGAGCTCACGCAGCCGTTCGACCTGCTCCACGCCGCGCTCGACGTCTCGGACGTCGAGGCCGGTGATCAGCACGACCTCCGGATGGGGATGGCCCGCCTCGGCCGACTCGCGTCGGAACTCGGCGATGGGGCCGGCCAGCTTCGCTGGATCCGCCCCGAGCGGCATCCAGCCGCCGCCGAACCGGGCCGCACGACGCGTGGCGTGCGGAGCCCCTCCGCCGACGAAGAGCGGAGGCTTCGGTGGGCGCGGGCGGAAGAGCATCGGCTGGCCGTTCGACTCCACCTCGTCCCCCGCGAAGCATCGGCCGAGGAAGTCGAGCGTGGCGTCGCTGACCGCGCCCCGCTGCGACCTCGGTACGCCGACGGCGCGGAACTCCGCTTCCATCCAGCCGATGCCCACACCGAGGAGCATCCGCCCGCCCGAGAGCTCCTGGATCGTGGCGATCCACTTGGCGGTCGGCAGAGCGGGCCGGTACGGCAGGACGAGCACGCCCGTTCCCAGGTGGACGCGCTCGGTGCACCCGGCGAGCCATGCCAGGGTCGCAAGGGGATCGAGGTATCGGCCGTTCGATCCCTCGGCGTCGTCCGGGGGGATGGCGATGTGATCCGTCACCCAGAGGTCGTCGACGCCCGAACCGTCCGCGGCGCGCGCGCACTCGCGCAGGATCTCGCGGGTGGCGACGTCTCCCATGTTGCGGAGGTAGAGTCCGACCCTCATCGTCGCGCTACCTCCGGAACTGCTTGAAGTCGGGGTCGCGCTTCTCGAGGAACGCGGTGATCGCCTCGACGTTTTCGGGTGAGCCCGCCTGCTTCATCATCAGCTCGTCCTCGATCGCGAGCGCCGCTTCGACGTGCGCACGATTCGCCACCATCAGCGTCTGCTTGATCGCCTGGAGAGACGCAACGGGCCATTGCGCCATCTCCCGGGCCTTCGCGAGCGTTGCGTCGAGGAGCTCGGGGTCCGGCAAGACGCGCGCGGCCATGCCCATCTCGAGGGCGCGCTCGGCCCCGATCCACTCCGCGGTGAAGAACAGCTCGGCGGCTCGCTGGCGGCCGATCGCGGACTGCAGCGTGTAGCTACTCGCGATCTCGGGAACGAGCCCGAGGCTCGCGAACGGGAGTCGCATGCGGATGCTCTCGCCCAGGTACGTGACGTCGCACGCGATGAGGAGAGTCGCCCCGCCGCCCACCGCAATGCCCTTGCCGGCACCGACGAGCGGTTTGTCGAACTCGAAGACCGCTCGGACACAGCCGAAGAACCCCGACGGCTTCCCGTCGTCGCGCTCGGCCGCACCCTGGCCGAAGGCCGTCAGATCCTGCCCGGCGGAGAAATCGTCGCCCGCGCCGGTGAGGACGACCACTGCGACGCGAGGATCCGTGCGCGCCTCGTTCAGGGCGCCGGCCAGGCCATCCCACTGCGGATCGTTGAACGCGTTCTTCTTGCCGGGACGGTTCAGGGTCACGAGGAGGACGCCGTCGTCGTCGAGGCTCTTCAGGATCGGGGCTTCGTCGGCCATCGGCGCAGTCTATCACGCCGTCTGGTGGTTGCCCCGGTTGCCCGGCGGGAAGGAGGCTGCCAGTAAGGATCGCATGCCCGCGCGACAGCCTCTCTCGAGCCTCCGGACCCACGTCGTCGAGAATCAGGTGCCCCCGCTGGAGTCGATGGACTTGTTCGGTGCCGACGTCGCGCTCGTCGAGGGCGTTCGTCGTGGCGGCGGTGCGTGGGCGCAGGAGCGGCTGGGGCGGTTCGGCGCCACGCTCGGGAGTCCCGAGGTGATCGAGCTCGGCGTTCTCGCCAATCGGCATGGTCCCGAGCTCCGCAGCTTCGATCGGTACGGGCAGCGGATCGACGAGGTCGAGTACCACCCGTCGTACCACGCGCTGATGCGGCTGGCGGTCGAGAACGGCATGCCGTCCATCGCGTGGACGGAGGATCGACCCGGCGGACACGTGGCCCACGTCGCGATGACCTATCTGTTCTCGCAGATCGAGGCCGGCATCGTATGTCCGATGACCATGACGTACGCGGTCGTCCCGGCGCTTCGTCAGCAGGCCGACGTCACCGCCGCGTGGGAAGCCGGGGTGCTGCGGACGTCCTACGACGAGCGCTGCGTGCCCGCCCCCGAGAAGAGCGGCCTGACGTTCGGCATGGCGATGACCGAGAAGCAGGGTGGCTCGGACGTGCGTGCGAACTCGACCCGAGCCCACCCGCTCGGTGCGGGTGGGCCGGGAGGCGAGTACGAGCTGACCGGCCACAAGTGGTTCTGCTCCGCGCCGATGTCGGATGCGTTTCTCACGCTCGCGCAGACCGACCGAGGCCTCTCCTGCTTCCTCGTCCCCCGGTGGCGCCCGGATGGCACCCGGAACCCGTTCTACGTGCAGCGCCTGAAGGACAAGCTCGGCAACAAGTCGAACGCGTCCAGCGAGATCGAGTACGACGGCACGTGGGCGCAGATGATCGGCGAGGAAGGACGAGGCGTTCGCACGATCCTCGAGATGGTCCATCACACACGCAACGACACGGTGGCGGCGCCGGCCGCGTTCATGCGCCAGGCGCTCGTCCAGGCGATCCACCACGCGACGCATCGGGCGGCGTTCGGGAAGCGCCTGATCGAGCAGCCGCTGATGCAGAACGTTCTCGCGGATCTGGCGCTCGAGTCCGAGGCGGCGACCGTGCTGTCGATGCGCATCGCGCACGGCTTCGACGCGTCGCCTCGGAACGACGAGGAGCGTGCGTTCACCCGCATCGCGACGGCGGTCGCCAAGTACTGGCTCAACAAGCGCGCGCCCGGACACGTCGTGGAGGCGCTCGAGTGCCTCGGCGGCGCCGGGTACGTGGAGGAGTCGATGATGCCCCGCCTGTACCGCGAGGCGCCTCTGAACGGCATCTGGGAAGGCTCCGGCAACGTGATCTGCCTCGACGTGCTCCGAGCGATCGGGCGGGAGCCCCGCGCGCTGGAGCTCTTTCTGGGAGAGCTGCGCGAGGCGAAGGGGGGGAATCGACACCTCGACGCCGCGATCGACGGACTCGAGCGCGAGCTCCGCGAACCGTCGGATCTCGAGATGCGCGCGCGCAGGCTCACCGAAGCGATGGCGCTGGCCCTCCAGGCGTCGCTGCTGATCCGCTTCTCTCCCTCGTTCGTGGCGGACGCGTTCTGCGCCGCGAGGCTCGGAGGCGAGGGGGGGCGGATCTACGGCACGCTGTCCCCTTCGGTCGCGACGCGGGACGTCGTGGACCGCGCCTGGCCCTGCTGAGAGCTCCGGGCGAATGCCGTCGAGCGAGCCTAGTACCAGAAGAAGACCCAGCGCGACTCGTCGAGCTGGGAGACGTGGCGGAGCTCTCCCGACGTGATCCGCTGGAAGAGCGGTCGTTGGAACGAGAGGCCCAGCAGCACGATGGCCGTCGCGACCGCGACTCCGTCGGCGAGACGGAGTCGGCGCCCCGCGAGGCCCGTCAGGCCGACGCCCCCGAGCACGGCCAGCAGGCCGTGGAGCGGCATCCGGAAGCGCGTGGTTGCGACGAGGCCGGCGACGACGCCCGTGAAAACCAGCATCCAGGAGAGCAGCAGCTTCATGTGTCGGTCGCGCCACGATTCTCGAAGGCCGGCCGCGGCTGCGAGCAACAACGGGATGTATGCGAGCTGTAGGACCCAGAACCACCGCAGAAACGCGGAGACGTCGATCTTCCCCCAGGCCTCGAGCGCGAGATTTCGCGTGATGAACCACTCGAGTCCCCAGAGGTTCAGTCCGCGCACGGCCGAGCGCCGGAGCCACCCGGCGGGATCGTCGACGATGCCCTTCCATCCCCGCTCGGTCCCGACCCGCGCGCGCGCGACGGGATCGGGGAGGCGGTGCCACATGTCGAAGACCTCGCGGGGCTCGCCGGGGTGGCTCGACATCCACAGATTGTAGGCGCCTTCGTTCTCGAGAAGGACGGACGGGCCGTATCGCAGCTGGTTGCGCACGACCCAGGGTGCGAGGACCAGCGCGGTCGCCGTCGCGAACACGAGGGAGAGACGAATCGCGCCGCTCCACCCGAACCGGAAGAGCCACGAGATCGCGAGCAGGATGGTGAAGGCTCCGATGGCCGGCTTGAGCAGCATGGCGAGCCCGGTCAGCACGCCGAGGGCGACCGGTCGAGCGATCTGCCCCGGTTCGAGGAGGGAGGTGCGCCAGAAGACGATCATCGTGAGCAGCGTGTAGAGCGTCTCCGGCCAGAGCATGCCGCAGTACGCGATCATGGTGGGGTCGAAGACGTAGAGGCCGGTCGCGATCCGTCCGGCCGTGCGGCCCGCGATGCGATCGCCGAGCGCGTAGACCGGAACCGCGGCGGCCGCTCCCGCGATCGCTTGAATCACCTTCGCGAAGACGTGCCAGGTCGGCCCGGTGCCCGTGAGGAACGAGAGGAGATAGAGGAATCCGAAGTAGCCCGGTGGCCGCTCGAGTGCGCCTGTCTCGAGCACGCCCGTTTGGCGCCACTCCTCCGCCTTCTGCAGATAGAGCAGATCATCGGCCAGGAAGCGGTTGAACGAGTCGGTCCAGACCGCGAAGGCGATCCGAAGCGCGAGCCCCGCGAACGAAAGCGCGAGGAACACGCGATCGCTTCGCCACGCGTTCGCGTCGGCGACCCGCTCGGTCATCGGCTCATCGGTACGCCGTGGGTTCGGCGCATTCAAGTCGGCGTCGCCCGCCGAGCGGCCGGCGCGTCACTCGTCGAACGGTCGCAGTCGACCGTACGGTGCGCCCTCCCCGGGCTGTTCGAAGGGGCGGTTCGCGCCGCCGATCGAAGGCGCGTCACCCGCCGACGGAAAGTCCATCTCTCCGGACGCCTCGCCGATGCTCGGGTTGTCGGCCGCGCTCGGGAAGTCCATGTCCCCTCGTGACGTCTCGCCGATCGACGGCGCACTTCCCGCGGTCGGGTTCCGCATGAAGCCCTGCGACGTCTCACCGATCGACGGTGCATCGCCTGCCGAGGGCGCGTCGAAGAACTGCTCGGAGCTCTCCCCGATGCTCGGTGCTTCTCCTGCGGCCGGATCCCCCATGCCGGGTCCGATCTGGGCGTGGACCGCGGCCGCGGAGATCGCCCCCGCGGCGACGATCGTGACCAAGACTCTTCGTGCGACCATTCCATTCAGATCTCACCCGAGCCGAGCCGAGTCAAAAGCGGCGGGCACCCTTGAGAAGCAGGTCGGTTTGCGCTTCCTGTGGATGCCATGGGAACCGCGGCGGTGGCGAAGAAGAAGGACAAGAAGCACAAGCGCAAGGACGGTAAGAGGAAGGGCAAGAAGACGATGGCCGAGAAGGCCGATCGTCACGCGCTCTACGAAGACTCGGTGCAATGTCCGGAAGAGGACGTCGAGTTCTTCGGGAAGACCTTCGAGGCCCTCCGGGGCCGCCGCGCGAACGTGCTCCGCGAGGACTTCTGCGGCACGGCGAAGATGGCGGTGGAGTGGTGTCTCAGCCATCCCGAGCGTAGCGCGATCGGCATCGATCTCGATCAGCCGACGATCGATTGGGGCCGCGAGCACCACATCTTGCCGAACGCCCGGAAGCTCGGCGACCGGTTGAGCGTCTACAACGCGAACGTCCTCGAGCCGCGCGAGGAGAAGGCCGACGTCACGTGCGCGTGCAACTTCAGCTTCTGCGTCTTCAAGAAGCGCGAGGAGATGAAGGAGTACCTGACGCGCGCCCGCGAGGGGCTCGCCGAGGACGGCCTGCTGTTCCTCGAGATCTACGGCGGCACCGAGGCGACCGCGGTCACGGACGAAGAGCGGGACTGCGAGGGGTACGACTACGTCTGGGATCAGCACAAGTTCAACCCGCTCACTGCGGAGACCCTTTGCTACAT
This sequence comes from bacterium, assembly GCA_030430245.1. GTDB lineage: Bacteria > Desulfobacterota > Binatia > UBA12015 > UBA12015 > VGTG01. The sequence goes on from JAUIFY010000034.1 coordinate 23,534, forward strand.
CCACTTCCGCTTTCCCGACGGCTCGAGCCTCGAAAAGGCCTTCACGTACGATTGGCGGCTCTGGTCGATTCCCGAGCTTCTCGACCTCCTGCAGGAGGTGGGCTTCTCCGACACGAAGGTCTTCTGGGAGCAGCTCGAGGAGGACGACGGAGACGACGAGGAGGAGATGCTCTACGGGACCGGCGAGTACGAGGACATGACCGGGAAGGACGTCGAGCAGCAGGAGAGCTTCCTCGTGTACGTCGTCGGCATCAAGTGACCGCGTCGGCGAGTGCCAACGCGAGGGAATCCTGCCCCGGGCCCGTCGTGATCTGAACCGCGGTCGGAAGCCCGCCCGGGCCGACGCCGGAAGGAACGGACACCGACGGAAGCCGCGTCGTGTTGTGGGTTGCGGTGTACGCGGCCATGGCCGTCGTGACGTCGAGTGTGACGCCGTCGAGATCCACCTGCTCGACGCCGATCGCGGGCGGCTCGAGAGCCAGAGTCGGGAGCACCAGGGCGTGGACCTCGGTGGCGAGCAACGTCTCGAACTCGCGCGTCAGTTCGGCTCGGCGGTGCTGGGCCGCCAGCACCTGCAGACCGCTCGTCGCGGTCCCTGCCTCCAGGAGTGGCCGCACGTCGTCGCCGTACTCGGTCTCGCGGGCTGGATACAGAGCTCGCGCCACGTGCGTGGCTGCGGTTCCTGCACCGATCAGGGTCCACCCGGTGCTCAGGACGTCTGCGGCCGGGGGCAGCTCGACCTCGACGATCTCGCAACCGAGGCCCTCGAACGCGCGCAGCACGTTCTCGAGATTCTCTCGGACGGCGGGCTGGACGGGAATCGGGCGGTAGTCGGGCGCGTGGCCGATCCTCTTCCCGGCCATCTTGCGTCCGAGGAGCCGCGTGAACTCCTCTTCCGAGATCTGTCGTGGGGACCACGGATCCTTCGGGTCGTAGCCGGCCATCACGTTCAGCGCGACGGCGCAGTCGCGCGCGCTTCGCGCGATGGGACCGACGTGGTCGTACGTCGGGTCCATGGGAAACGTGCCACGGAGGCTGACGCGTCCCCAGGTCGGCTTGATGCCGACGCACCCGCAGGCGGCTGCCGGCATGCGGATCGAGCCGCCGGTGTCGGTACCGGTGGCCAGCGGCGCCAACCCGGCGGCGACGGCCGCCGCGGAGCCCCCGCTCGATCCACCCGGGATGTGGCCCGGCTTGCGTGGATTCTGGGTCGCACCGTAGTGCGGATTGTTCGTCGTGGCCCCGCACGCGAACTCGTGGGTGTTGGTCTTCCCGAGGAGGATGGCGCCGGCCTCGCGGAGCCGGCGGACCGGGTCCGCATCGACCACCGGAACGTGGTCCCGAAACATCGACGAGCCATACGTCGTCCGAACGCCTGCCGTGTCCATCAAGTCTTTCACGGCGAACGGGATTCCGTGCAGCGGGCCTCGGGGGCCCGAGTGGGCCAGCTCCTCGGTGAGTGCTTTGGCCTCGGCTCGCGCCTGGTCGGCCGTGACCGTGACGTACGCGTTCAACGTGCCGTTCCGCGTCTCGATCTCGGAGAGGTAGGCCTCCACGAGGTCGATCGGGGTCACGTCCTTGCCGGCGATGGCCAACTCGAGATCGAGCAGGCCCTTCTGCGTGAGCTCGTTGGGCATGGTGTTTCCTAGTCCATCAGGAGGCGTTGCGCGATGGTCCTGGGTTCTCCCGCGAGCCCCTTGTATCGCGCGATCTCGTCGGGCATCGCGGCGCACGCGGCGCGAAGCGTCCGCCGCTGCTCCCTCGAGAGGGTCTCGAACGCGTAGAGGTACGTGCGGATCAGAAACAGCGAAGCGGCGACGGCGGGAAAGGGGACGAGGACTTGTCTCTCGACGCGGAGCCATGCGCATTTGGCGCCGTGCCAGCTCCGGCGTGCGCCCTCCTCCGGGTGATGGTCGAGGGCATCGTCGGCACTGAGAGTCCATACGAACCGCACGTACGGGCCGCGGTCGATCATGCTCGACGTCATCGAGCGGGCCTGTGCCTCGTCGTTCGCGAATCCGGGGACCGGCCCGTGGATCGCCGCGAACGAGGCGCCGAGAACTCGCTCCGGGCGCCAGCCGCTCGGGAAGTCGACGTAGACGGCGATCGCCGACTCCCGGCCGTCGGCATCGCGGTGGAGCACCGTGAGATCCTCCTGCGCGAGAGCGAGAAGTGCCGCGTAGTCGGAGGCGTCGTCGCCGGTGCGTTCCGGGAGGGGGTGCCTCCGGTGCTCGCCCTTCCACGTCGACCACAGCCAGGCGAGGACGGCCGCGTGTGCGGCGCGCTGTCCGCCGGTCCGGGAGAGGACCCCGGAGCGGGCCGGAGAAACGGCGCGGCGCGCGTGAAGGTAGCGTGGGGCCTCGTCGTCCCGTTGAAAGTAGAGCCGATCCCGCGCGCCGTTGCCGAAGTCGGTCCCGAACGGCTGTAGACCGGCCTTCATGCGATACGGGGTCTCGCGGACCGGGAAGTAGCGCGCGGGCGCGGGCACGGCGCTCAGGACGCGGCGGCGAGGCGGTCGAGGAACTCACCGACCTGGCGCGGGTCGTCGAGGCGGAGCGTCGCCGCGGTGGGACGGTCGTCGCTGCCGACGAAGATCCCGGTGCCCCGATCCGCGATCGCGGTGAACACGGTCTCGTCGGTGAGGTCGTCGCCGATGTGGATCGGATGGGCCTCGGAGAGGCCGAGCTCGTCGAGGAGCCACAGGACGGCGCAGCCCTTGTCCCAGTCGACGTCGGGGCGGAGCTCGACGACCTTCTTTCCCTCCGCGCGCCGGAGCTGCGGGCGTCGCTCCAACGCGTCCTGGACCGCGCGCTCCACCCGGGCGAAAGCGCCGTCGGCCACCAGCCGGAAGTGAACCGCGATCCCGAATCGCTTTCGCTCGACGAGGGCGCCGGGGATGTCGCCGAGCGCGTCGCGAAGCTCCTTCTCGGCGTCGTCGAGCAGGGGCAGAACGTCCGCGGCGACCTCTCGAGCGACGCCGGACCCTTCGGGCCCAATGATGTCGAATCCGTGACTGCCGACGTATCCGAGTCCGTCGATGCCGACCAGGTCCGCGACGTTTCGCCGCCCACGGCCACTCACGATCACGACCGGCAGCCGGTGCGCGACCGCGCGGACGCGCTCCCTCATCTCGGGTGAGAGGACGGCGTCTTCCGGCCGGGAGACGATTGGGGTGAGCGTCCCATCGTAGTCGAGGAAGAGGGCGAGCTGCCGGGGTGATTCGGCGAGTCGTTCCACCGCATCGAGGGCCGAGGGGAGGGTGCCGGGACGAGCCACGAACGGAAGCTCACCATGGGCGGGCCCGCGATGCCAGCGCATGCGGTCCGTTCGCTCGGGCGCGCGGCGAGGCCGTGCGGAGACCGGACGAGAGGAGCCGGTCAGGTCTCCGGCGGGAAGTTCACGTCGGTCGTGACCTTCTCCCACTCGTCCACCATCTTCGTCAGCTCGGCGAGCTTCTGTCGGAACGCGCCGAGAACGTCGGGGCCGAGCAGAAGATGAAGCGGGGGCTCCTCCAGCTCCGTCATCAGAATCACGGCGTCGGCCACCTTGCGCGGGTCTCCGGGGAGGTGGTCGGCGAACGCCTTGATCAGCTCCTTCCGTGCGCCCACCGTCTCCACGTAGTCTTCGATGGGTGTGGCCGACTCCTTCATGGACCGCGTCGCCCAATCCGTGCGAAACGCTCCGGGCTCGATCGCCGTCACGCGAATCCCGAACGGCGCGACCTCCTTTGCGAGCCCTTCGGTCAGTGCCTCGAGAGCGTACTTGGTCGAGCTGTAGTAGATGTTGGGCGGATTCGTGACGAGGCCGGTCATGGAGGACATGTTCACGACGTGCCCGCGGCGTCGCGCTCGCATGCCGGGAAGCACGGCCTTCAGGGTGTTGACGACGCCGAAGTAGTTCGTCTCGAACAGGCGGCGGACCTCTTCGTCCTCGCCTTCCTCCAACGCCGCCATGTAGCCGTAGCCCGCGTTGTTCACCAGGACGTCGATCCCGCCGAACGCGCGCTCCGTGGTGGAGACCGCCTCGCGAATCTGGTCGGGGTTCGTCACGTCGAGTCGGCACGCGATCGCCTGTTCCGGGTGCGCGGCAACGAGATCCGCGACGGCTTCGACGCGACGGGCGGTCACGGCGACCCGCTGGCCGCGCGCGAGCGCGACTCTGGCGATCTCGCGTCCAAAGCCGGTAGAGCAGCCGGTGATGAGCCAGGCTCGCGCGCTCATGCGTCGACCTCCGGTAGGCGGCGTAGGTACGCGGCCGCGCGCTCTCGGCGTTGCGTCGCTCGCTCCTCCGTCGAGACCCACGTGGTCCCTTCCGGGAGCCGGGCGCGTAGATCGCGGATCTTCATGATCTCGCCACGGGCCGATAGGTCGTCGCGCGGCCGGTTGCCGTCGAACTCGGCCATCCGAAGGGTCAACATGCCCTCGCGCATGCCGCAGGTATCGAGCCAGTTGTAGACCCCGGGATCCCCCGGGCAGAGAACGTACGTCCAGGTGCCGTCGGCGTTCGGCTTGGATTGGGCCTTGTTCAGGCTACTGGTCCGCTCGACGATGTCCATCGTCGTACCCCACACGTTTGCGAGCGGAACGACGAAGTAGCGCGCCCCCCCGTCGTTCAGGTGCACGACGAAGGCTTCGTCGTCCTCCAGGCGGAAGTGACCGCCGACGTAGAACTGGTTTCGCAGCGCGCCGCCCTTGTCCGCGGAGTACGCGAGGCTGAACCGGTTCGGTTTCTGCCGCAGCATCCCCCGGCTGAGCCCCATCGTGAAGTCGGCGTACTTGAGCATGAACTGCGCCGTGAGCCGGGCCTGCTCGTCGACGCTCTTGGGCGGAGTCGTGGGTTCGCCTCCCAGGCGCTCGATGCGGAGCTCGTTCGGCTCGTCCCGTGCCCAGTCGAGCATGACGTCGCGGATGTAGAACTCGTGCGCCTCGGGGGCGGATCGGACGTGGTTCGCGCGGCCGTCGGCCGGGCTGCTGTCGACCGTGATGGTGAACGTGCGGTCGTCCTTCAGGACCAGGTCGTGGCCGGAGAGGACGTCGACCGTGTTCATGTTCTCGTCCCAGAGCGTGAAGTAGTTCTCGGTCATGCGGCGCTCGGCGACGCGTCCGTGGATCCGGTACCTCTCGGCCCCCGAGATCGGGATGACGCGGTAGATCGAGTCCGGGTTGTCGATGCCCCACCGAGATCCGCGGATCTGCCTCCCCGCAACCGGATGCGCGAGACGCGTGATGCAGATCACCTTCGGTCGGAGCGGATCCTGGTTGGACGACCAGATGGCGGCGGAGAACATGACCTCGTCGAAGGCCCAGTCGAAGCACTCGCGCATGGCCGGCGATGGGTCCATCCCCGAGAGCCAGTGCTCCTTCACGCGGCCGTAGGCCTCCTTGACGGCGGGGTGTTCGGCGAGCTCCAGAGCGGCGAGCTCGTGCTCGTGCTGCTCGCGCGTCGCGATCGGGTGGTCGGGCATGCGTGGCTCCTCACTCTTGCGACGACGCCAGGACGTCGTCGGAGAACTCCTCGCGGATCTGTTCCGATCGGAGGCCGAAGTCTTCGGGTGTGTAGTGGTGCTTCTCGAGCTTCCGTTCGGAGTCGGCCGCCAGCCAATCCTCCATGGCCGAGCGGGCCTCCGCGGTGAGCTCGATGCCGATCCGCTCGTAGATGCGCTCGATCTGGCGAAGAGGGTCGGACACCGCCTCCTCGAATCGGACGTCGGTGAAGCGGTTCGGCTCGTCCGCGCGCCGCCGCCGCGTCTCGATTCCGCGTCGGTGCGTCCAGCTCATGCGCCGGATCCACTGTCGCCCGACCTCGTGCGGGTCCACGTCGTCCGCGTGCATGCGCCAGAGACAGGCGTTCAGGCTCGCTCCGGACGGAATCGTCCGTACCGGGTCGCGGTGCATGTGGACGACGTGCGCGTCCGGAAAGGTGGCGAGGAGCTCGTCGAGATACCCCAGGTGCGCCGGGGTCTTCAGGACCCACCGGTCTCTCCGCTGGCCGCGGCGCTTCTTCTCCCATTGCAGGAGCTGAAGCATCCGGTGCAGATGCCGGTAGGCCGGCATGAAGTCCTGCGCGTCGATCCACGCACGATACTCGGGTACGTCGCACGAGGCCTCCGGTACGTGGGACAGAAAGGCGTCGGCCAGGAACATGATCTCCTCCTCGGCCTGGCGCGCGTACGACGGGTGGATGGAGAAGTATTCCGGTGCGAACCGGCGGGTCATCTCCTCACGCGCATCGGCATCCGCGATTCGGGGGTCGGGGTCGTCGGGCGCGACTCCCGGGCGCGGTGCCGGCTCCAGGGCTTCCCAGCCCATCGTGCAATGGTGCCGTGGGTCGCTGGCGAGCAGACGTTGGACGAGCGTCGTGCCCGAGCGCATCATTCCGACGACGACGATCGGAGCTTCGATGACCTCCTGCGCGATCGCGGGATGGGTCCGGAACCAGTGCTCGGCGCGCAGTCGGTTCGTCAGGCTGCGAACGACGGAGCCGCGTAGGATCTTGGCTCCGAGGTCGTGGATCGGAGCGGCGGCGTACGATTCCAGCAAGACCCGGAGCGGTTCCCGGAACGGGGCCTCCCCGAAGTCGTCGAGTCCCTCCTTGTCGATCGCGGATTCGAGAATCGATTCCTCGTCGAAGAGTTTGGAGTGCAGAGACATGAGTCGGTAAGCTCCCACCATGTCGGAGAGCGCGCGAGAAATCGAGAACCTGCTCTACGTGTACGCGGAACGGATCGACGCAGGTGACCTCGACGGGGTGGCCGACATGTTCCGCCACGGACGGATTCTGCCCTCGCCCGACGCCCCCCGCGAAGCCTCGTTCGAGGGGAGAGACGGCGTGCGGGCCATGTACACGGCCGCGACTCGGCTCTACGAGGACGGTACGCCGAAGACGCGTCACGTCACGACCAACGCCATCGTCGAGGTCGACGACGAGGCGGGCACCGCGGCGGCGCGTAGCTACTACACCGTCTTCCAGCGGACCGACGCGCTGCCGCTGCAGGCCATCATCTGCGGGCACTACCACGATACCTTCCAGCGGATCGACGGCGTCTGGTGGTTCGAGACCCGCACCATGTTCATCGATCTGGTCGGCGACCTGAGCCAACATCTCCTGTACGAGCTGCGCTGAGGACGGGAGCGCCCGGCGGCGGGCGGAGCCCCGGGACGATCCGACCGGGGCCGGATCCGCGAGCCGTCGACGACGCGCGGCGCATCGCGGCCCGGCGCCCCCGAGCGGGCCCGCGCGGCGGGGCCGCCGTCGGCGAGGTCGGGCATCCCACGTCGGTCGTTGACAGGGCGGCTGCCGGGGAGAGGATGTCGGCGGAGACGCTCATGAACGCTTCGCGGCCCGCCGGGACCCCAACGAGCGCGCCCGGACCCCCGGCCGCCTCCCCTGCCAGGGTTCGCGAGCGCATCCACGTCGTCCGCGGCGGCACGCGGCCCGACGGCGAATTCGTCCTGTACTGGATGCGGACCGCCGCCCGTGGCCACGAGAACCCCGCCCTGGATGCCGCGCTGCTCGCGGCGGAGGCCTACGGATGCCCGGTCTTCGTGTATCACGCGCTCTCGGAGCGCTACCCGTTCGCTTCCGACCGACATCATCGCTTCATCCTCGAAGGGGCGTGCGACGTCCGGCGGGAGCTCGGCGAGCGTCGGGTCGGTCACGTGTTCCACCTCGAGCGGCCAGGGCACCGCACGCCCGCCTTGAAGGAGCTGGCGAAGCGTGCGGCGCTCGTGGTGACGGAGGACTTCCCCACGCCCCCCATGCGGCGCTGGCTCGCACACCTGGTGGGGTCGTGCGAGACGCCGGTCTGGGCCGTCGATACCGCTTGCATCGTGCCCATGCGCCTGGTGAAGGCGAAGCCGGAGCGCGCGTTCGCGCATCGGAACGCGACGCGATCGATGCGCGACGAGCGCCTGCACCGCGTGTGGGCGGACGTCCCGACGACCGGGGAAGCGTTCGTGCCGACCTCGCTGCCGTTCGAGCCGGTCGACCTCGTGCGCCAGTCGCTCTCCGAGCTCATCGCCGCCTGCGACATCGATCACGGCGTCGCGCCCGTCCCGGAGACGCCGGGCGGCGCCGCCGCAGGCTATCGACGATGGAACGCGTTTCTTCGCGAGAACCTGGACCGGTACCATGCGCGACGAAACGACCCGACGATCGATGCCACGAGCCGGATGTCGGCCT
>JAUIFY010000035.1 GCA_030430245.1 bacterium
CCTTCGGATCGGGATCGGCGACGTCGTTCGCGCCCTTGTACTTGTAGCCCTTCGATCCGGCGGGCTTTCCCAGGTCCTCCCAGCCGGACGCGTCGAGGGTGAACGTCGCCACGCCGGCGCCGGGCGCCGACGTGTCGAAGAAGTGCAGGGTCGCACCGCCGATCGTGGGATCTTCCCCCGAGCCGGGCGCGGGCAGCGCAAAGCCGGCCTTGTTCTTCGACACGAACTTCGCGAGCTTCTCGGTCTTCGTGACGGACACCTTGCCCTCGATGGGTAGGTCCGGGACGACGGCGGCGTCGGCCGTCAGGGCCAGGGCGAGACAGATCGGGGCGAGCAGGACCGGGAGAGGTGTCTTCATCGCCGGCATCATCCGTCAACGACGGGCCCGGGATCAAGGGTGGGTTTCGGGGGGTGGAAGATCCCCGGGGGATCGCCGATCCGGACCCACGACCGCGAGGAGTGCGGGGAGGACCACCAGGTTCGCGGTGAGGGTGAAGAGCATTCCGAACACGAGAACCGCGCCCATCGTCGCGATTCCCTGGTGGCGGGAGAGGGCGAGGCTTCCGAAGCTCGCGATCGTGGTGATCGCGCTCCAGAAGACGGCCTGGGCGGTCGTGGTCCCGAGAAGCTGGCCGCCCGCGCGCAGGGCTTCGTGGGATCGACGCACGAGATGGATGCCGCTGTCCACGCCGATTCCGAGCAGGAGCGGCAGGACGATCACGTTCGCGAAGTTGAACGGCATGCGGACGAGTGCCATTCCGCCGAACGTCCAGGCGCCCGCGAGAACGAGCGGTGTGAGGATCAAGAGCACGTCCTTCACGCGTCGGGTGAGCACGTAGAGGAGGAGCGCGATCGAGACGAGGGCCAGGGCGAGCGCTTCGCGCAGGGAGCGACCGGTGGCCCGGCCGAACTCGACGAGGTTCACCGAGACGCCAGTCGCATGCGGTGCGATCTCGCGGACGGCGTCGACGAAGGCGTCGCGTGCGCCCTCCTTCGACAAGTCCTGACTCGGAATCACCTGGATCCGAGCTTCGCCGGTCGGTGCGAGCATCTGCTCTCGCAGTCCGGCGGGAAGATCGTCGAGGACGAAGGCCTCGGCCCCGAGCGCGGTCCGCAGGCGGTCGATCTGCGACGGCAGGTTGCCGAGCAGGATCTCTTCGAGCGCGGCCAGCGACTGCGCGGGGTCGTCGTCCGCCTCGACCCTCTCGAGGAACGCGTCGAGCCTTCGCCGGAGCTGCGCCGTGCTTCGGGGGAGTGGCCCGGCGCCGCTCGCAAGCTCGGGATCGTCGAGCAGCGCCCGAAGGTCGCGAAGCGCCTGGACCTGCTCGGCGACCGGCGGCGGCGGACGCTCGCCGTCGGCGACGACCGGCGTGTCGAGAAGGAAGGAGGCATCGGAGAGGATCTCGAGCTTGTCCTCTTGATCTTCGGGCACCCAGTCGTCCGCCGTTCGCGTCGTCCCGATCAGGGGATGCGCTTCCAGGCGCGCCTGCATCTCGCGGGCCGCGGCCAGGCTCGGCGCGAGCACGTCGGCATACCACGGGGACGTCTCGCTCTGTTCGAGGAGGTCCTTGAAGGCCTGCACCGACTCGGTGCTCGGGTCGCGCATGGCCACCACGTCGCTGTCGAACCAGGCTCGGTCCCACAGGCTGACGGCTCCCAGCGCGAGGACGACGCCCACGCCGACCACGATGCGGGGGTGCCGCTCGAGGAGCGAGGGAGTCGCGAGCCACGCATGGTGGCGCGTCGATTCGGCGACGGCGATGTCGTCGGGCCGACGCCAGAACAGCAGCGCCGGCAGGAGCGTCAGGTTCTGGACCAGGATCACGAACATCCCGGTGCCCGAGATGAGGCCGAGCTCCGCGACCCCGAGGTAGTCGGTGGGGACGAACGCGAAGAAGCCGATGGACGTCGTGAACGTGCACAGCAGGAGCGACGTGCCGACTTCGTCGATCGACGATCGAAGGGCAAGCAGCGGGTCTGCGCCGCGACGGATCTCGTCCTGGAAGTGCATGCCGAGGTGGATCGAGAAGTCGACACCCAGGCCGATGAACAGGACGCCGAATGCGATCGAGATCAGATTGAGCTGGCCGACCGCGACGGCGGCGAACGCGGCCGTCCAGACGAGCCCCGCGAGGAGCGTGCCGGCGGCGGCGGCGACCATGCGCCCGGACCGGAAGGCCATCTGAAGCACGAGCGCCACGAGCAGAAACGACCCGAGGCCCGAGAGCCCGACGTCGATCGCCAGACCGAGCATCTCCTCGTAGTTCAGAGCGGGGTTCCCGGTGATGCGGATCGTGATGCCGCGCTCCTCGTTCAGCCCGGCCTCGTCCGCGAGTTCGCGGATCTTGGCGATCGCGGGGCCGCCGGCGAGCAGCGCCCCGAAATCGAGCACGGGCTCCGTGATGACGACCTGACGCGTCCCGGGGTCGATGGCGGAGCCCTGCAGCATGAGGGCTTCCCACGATACCGAGACCGGGTACTCCTGGTAGACGCGGACCGTCGCGTCTCCGAGGCGGTCGAAGATCGGCGCGAAGCGCTCGCGTTCGGTGCCGGAAGTCTCGTCGAGCCCGCGTCGGAGCAGGCGGCTCAGGTTCGCGATGCTGCCGTCGCGCGAGAGGTCGGCGATGATGGGCTGCATCCGGGCGAGGCCGTCGGTCAGCTCCTCGAGCTCCTCGATCGACAGAAGCAGCAGGCCGTTCTTCTCGAAGAAGGGGTCGCCGCCGGGGACGAGGACGCTCTGGAAGTGTTCGGGCGCATCGTCCATGGCGGCTGCCAGGTCGCGTGCGGCCTCACGCGCCGCTTCGGGGCTCGCGGCGTCGATGACGACGAGAATCGAGTCGTCCAGCGAGGAGAAATGCTCCTGGAAGGCGGCGGCGTGCTTTTGGAAGGGCAGATCTGGAGACAACAAGCGTTTGTTGTCGGCGTTGACGCCGAGTTGGGTGACCGTGAAGAGCGCCGCCGCGAGCGTCAGCACCGCCTCCACCACGAGCACCGCAGAGGCCCGGCGGGCGACGAATTCCACCCAGTCTCCGAGCACGCGGCGGATCGCCTCCTCGAGCCGCCCCACGTCCTCGGAGACGGTAGCAGGGGAGGGGACCCATCTCGACTCGTCCGTCGAATTCGCTACCCTGGGGGGAGTGGTTTTGGGAGAGGGACGTGCGCACCGCGCAGGGTGGGCAGCGTGGTTGGCGGTGCTCGCGATGGCTTCGGCCGCGGGCGCCGAGGCGGGCGTGGCGGTCGACCCCGCCGAAGGGCCCGGGATCGTCGAAACGTCGGACGGCGAGGACGCCGACCCGCTCTTCGACGAGGACTTCGACGATTTCGACGTGGGTCCCGCGGCGCCCGATGATCCCTTCGAGGGGCTGAACCGCGGAACGCACCGGTTGAACGAGGAGCTCGATCGCTGGGTGCTCGACCCGATCACGTGGACGTACCGGAAGGTCACGCCCGAGCTGTTTCGGGAGTCGATGCGCAACTTCTTCTGGAATCTGAGCGAGCCCACCACGGTCGTGAACGATTTGCTGCAGCGCGAGTGGGACGACGCGGCCGTTTCGCTCACGCGCCTCGTCGTGAACTCCACACTCGGAGTGTTCGGGCTCTTCGATCCGGCGAGCTCGCTCGGCATGCCCGCGCACGAGTCGGACTTCGGCCAGACGCTCGCGCTGGCCGGGGTGGGCTCCGGCCCGTACGTCGTGCTGCCGCTCGTCGGCCCGTCGACGGTCCGCGACGGCGTCGGTCTCGCGGTCGACGTGGTGTTCCGCCCGTCGACCTTCGTCGTGCCGCTCGCCGATCAGCTCGTGTTCACGACGATCCAGGCGGGCTCACGGCGCGCGAGGAGTACTACGACCAGATCAGGATCCTGAAGGAGTCGTCGATCGACTACTACTCGGCCCTTCGCAGCGCGTACGCGCAGACGCGCGACGCCGAGATCTGGGAGCGTCGCCAGCATCATCTCGACGGCGACGAGCCTCTGCCGAGCGACTCGCCGTCGCCCGGCGCCTAGGGTTCCCCACGGCGGTACGGGCGAGCCACGCCGTTCGGTCGGCGTTCTCGCGCGTCGCTCTGGTCCGGCTTCCTACGGGTTCTCGGAGGTTCCGGCGGCGAGCTCGTCCGACTTCGCGTCGACCGCGGCGACGAGCTTCTCGAAGCCGTCCCGGCGCAGGACCGCTCCGTACTCCGAGCGGCGCAGCGCGATCTCGCTCACCGTGCCGTCGAGGTAGCAGTCGATGACCTTCCAGCCCGCGGGCGTCTCCCGCAGACGATAGCCGAGCTCGACGTCGTCCTCGCCGGGTGAGACGAGCTTGGTGCGAACGACGACCGTGCCGTGCGTGCCGTCCTGTTGCTCGATCGTCTCGAACGCGGGGCCCGGCTCTCCCACGAACCGCCCGGCGTAGTTCGAGGTCGTGAGGCGCGTGAAGGTCGCGAGCCACTCGGCCCGCTGCTCCGGCGTGAGCTCCTTCCAACCCCGGCCGAGCACCTTGCTCGACATGAACTCCAGATCGAACGCGCTCTGGATCGCGGGCTCCATCACCGCGTACCGACCGGCGAAGTCGCCGTCGCCTTCGAGGAGACTCAGGAGCGTCGCGTTGAAGCTCTCGACCACGTCCGTCTGAGGGGACGCGTTCGCGTCCGGGGTGGCACAGGTGAGGGCCGCCACGGCGGCCAGGGTCAGAATCTTCTCTCGGATGCTCACGTGTCTCCTTCCCAATCCCCCGCCGACGGAGAGGCTAGGCGGTGCCCGACCGGGTCGCAAGCCAGCCCCGGACTTGCGCCGGAACCGCGCAGGGGCGACAAGTCCGCCCGAGGCCTCCGAACGATGCCGGACGACATTCGAATCGACGATCTCATCCACCCGGTCCTCGACGACTTCCAGAAGGCGGCTCGGGCCTACGGCGACTCGCTGGATCTCGATTTCACCGTCGACGGCATCCTCGCCCAGGCGCGGGAGGCGACCGGTCTCGACGACTTCGGTCCCGACGACTTCCTCGAGCGACTCGGTCTCCTCGTCGACGAATGGTCGAGCGACGAAGGATTGACTGGCATCGGGAGGCTCTCCTTGCTGAACAAGCTCTCGCTGTTCGCGCGGAGCCGGCTTCTGATCCAGGACCATTTGAAGAAACATCCCGAGGTGCACGACGTCGAGATCGAGCGGCCGATCATCGTGGTCGGTCTCCCGAGGTCGGGCACGACCCACCTCCTGAACCTCCTGGCGGCGGATTCACGGAAGCACTCGCTCCCTCTGTGGGAGTCGTACGAGCCTCTGCCGATGCCGGGGGAGGCGCCCGATCCGGACGGCGTCGACCCGCGCTACCAACGGTGCGCCGACGAGTGGAAGGCCATTCAGCAGAGCTCACCGCTGCTCGCAGCGATGCATCCGATGGACCCCGACCACATCCATGAAGAGCTCGAGCTCATGGGACCCGACTACGCGTCCTACAACTTCGAGTGGCTCTCGATGTCGCCTCGGTGGCGCGATCACTACTACGCCCACGATCAGACCCCGCACTACGTGTACATGAAGACCGTCCTCAAGATCCTCCAGTCCCGGAAGGGGGCGGGTCGGTGGGTGCTCAAGTGCCCCCAGCACCTCGAGCAGCTTCCGGTTCTCCGGGCCACGTTTCCCGACGCGACCATAGCGGTCACCCATCGCGATCCCGTTTCGGTCATCCAGTCGGCGGTCACCATGCTCGCCTACGGCCAGAGGAATACCCGCAAGCGGGTCGAGCCGAAGCGGCTCGTCGAGTACTGGAGCGATCGGGTCGAGCATCTATTGCAGGCGTGCGTGCGCGACCGGGCGACGCTCCCGGAGTCGCAGAGCATCGACGTCCCGTTCCACGAGTTCATGGCCGACGACATGGCCATGATCGAGCAGATCTACGCGAAGGCCGGCGACGAGCTCTCGGAAGCGACGCGCGCGGAGCTCCAGCACTTCGTCGACACGCACCCGCGCGGCAAGTACGGCCGCGTGATCTACGACCTCGAGGGCGACTTCGGGGTCGACCCCGACGAGCTGCGCGAGCGCTTCGCGTTCTACTTCGACGCGTTTCCCGTCCGACGCGAGCGGTGATCGCTCGGAGCGCCGGATCGTCGCGGCGCTCAAGTGAGCGCGCAGATCGCCGCGCGGCTCGAGATGCCGACGCCGCGTCGCGCCTGGCGGATCGGGTTCCGGTCGTGGCCGTTCGTGCAGTACCCGATCGAGATGCCCGTCGCGGGGTCGGCCCACGCGATCTGACCGCCGGCGCCGCCGTGACCGTAGGCCTCCGGGGAGTTCGTGTGTCCGAACCCACGGTAGTTGCGGGTCTCGTCGCCGGAGATCATCAGGCCGAGGCCCCGGTTCGCCGGCTTGCCGAAGACGGGATCGCGCAGATCGCCGCTCCGGATGCGGCGTGCGTCGCGGATCGTCTCGGCCTTCCACAGTCCCGGGCCGTCGCCCCGCTCGTCGGCGAGGAGGGCTTGGTAGAAGAGCGCGAGCTCGGCCGCGGTCATGGTGCCGCCACCGCCCGGAATCCCGGCTTCGCGGACCGCGGGATCGTTGAAGCCCAGGAGTGCGTCCTCCGTCACCTCGGTGATCGGGGGCACCGGCATGCCCGCCGCCTCGAAGTCCTCCGGCGTGAGCGCCTCGCCGACGTGTTGGATGTCCGCGAGGCGACCGTGCATCTCGCGGGGCAGTCCGACCCACATCTCGTCGAGGCCGAGCGGTTTTGCGATTCGCTCACGAACGAACGCGCCGTAGGGCACACCGGAGATCCGTTCGATGAGCTCCGCAATCACGTACATGCTCGACGACGGATGGTAGACGAAGCGTGACCCGGGCTCCCAGTTGAGCCGCCACCGCGCGAAGATCTCGAGGCGGCGCGCTCGATTCTGGAATTCCGCCGGGGGAAAGGGCGCCATCGGGAACCCGGCGGTGTGCGTGAAGAGCTGCTCGACCAGGACCTCTTCCTTCCCGTTCGTGCCGAACTCGGGAATGAGCTCCGCAACGCGTGCCGACGTGTCGAGGCTGCCGTCTTCGATGAGCATCCACGCCGCCGCCGACGTGATCGCCTTCGTGGAGGAAAACACGCAGTACAGCGTCTCGTTCGTGGCCTCGGCGTCGCGCCCATCGTGGGTCACGCGCCCGAACGTCCGCATGCCCGCGATCTTGCCCTCGCGAGCGATCGCGATCTGCGCGGAGGGGAGGGTGCCTTCGCGCACCTCCTTCTCGGCGCGCTGGAAGACGTCCTCCAGCTTGGCGGAGTCGATCCCGACGCTCTCGGGGCTTTCGGCGACGAATGGCTCTCTGGGCATCTCGACTCGTTAGGTCGGGGACCCCGAGCGAGTCAACTCAGGCGACGCGGGGCTCGCGCCGGCGGAGCCGCCAGGTTCCGGTCGCCAGAAGGGCGACGGCGAGCGGCCAGCTGCCGAGCGGGACCGACGGTGGCGGGGTGCCGGTCGCGTCGAGTCGCACGTCGTCGAAGTCGACTTCGAGATCGGAGCTCGGAAAGGTCGGGTCGACGACGTTCAGGTTCACGAGGCGGATCGTGAGCGGCTGGCCGAGCTGGGGGTGGCTCGCGCCCGTCGCGAAGACGACGGTGCTCGTTGCGAACTCCCCGTCCGGGATCGTTCCTCCGAGACCGTTGACGTCCTGCGCGAGGATCTGGCCGCCGGCCATCAGATCCACCCGGTAGCCGGGGAAGCCCTCGAGCGGAAAGAACTGGCCACCCATGGAGGTCGCGGAGTCGATGTTCCCGATCTCGACCTGGAGCGTGTAGGTCGTGTCCGCCTGCAGCGTCGCGGCGAGGGTCTGTTCGAAGCCGTACTCGCCGCCGCCACCGGAGCCGAAGAAGTTGAACGCGATCCCGACGCGCTGGCCCTCGGCGGCGCCTGCCGGGAAGTTCGCGTAGACGCCGGGGTTGCCGACGGGATCCGGTTCGAACGGCGTGAGCGTACCGATGAAGTACGTCGGTCCATCGCCGCCGGCGGTGATGGCGCCGGGGTCGTAAAGGCCCCAGCCGCCGAGGGGACCGAACGTGAACTCGTTCACGGGGCTCTCGCCGGTGATGTCCTCGAAGCCGGAGTTCACGACGGCGACGGGAGCGCCGAGCGCGAGGCTGGGGATCAGGATACCGACGGCGGCAACGACTCGGAAGATCATCATCGGGGGTTCCTCTCTTCTCGTTCGGTCCTCGTTCGACGTCCCACGCCCGGGTTGCGGCCGAGGAGTGCGCCTGGACTCGGCCGCCGTACTTCTCGGGCCGGAACTCTAGGACAGGCTGCGGGCGCACGCGAGTGAATTCTCGCGCGTCGGGCGGCTCAGAGGCGCATGGCGACCTCGAATCCTCCGTAAATTGCGCCCTCGATGTAGGAGACCCCGGTGACGTCGCCCACCGTCATCACCGGTACGTCGCTGCCCTCGAACGCGTGGACGGCCTCGGGATTCGCCTCGAGCCCGGTTGCGATCACCACCGTGTCGGCTTCGGCCGACTGCTCGACCGGGTCTCCCCCCGGTGTTTCGGGCGCACGGAAGTGGACCGCGCTCCCGCCGATCTGCGTGAGGATCGCGTCGGTCACGAGGCGCACGCCGTGTGCGCGTAGGTCGTGGAGGACCCGCCACCGCCTCGGATGGGCCATCTCGGTCGCGACGACCGGCCCTGCCTCGACGATGGTCACCTCGCGTCCGCGCTCGGCGAAGAACTCGGCGATCTCCGCGCCGACGAGGCCGCCGCCGACGATGACGACGCGCTTCCCGACCGGCATGTAGGCGCGCGAGGCCTCGCGCAGCTTGGCGGGGTCGGTCGCGATGCCGGTCAGCCGACCGGCCGCCGCGGCGAGACGGCCGGTGAAGGTGAGCTTCGAGCTCGCACCGGAGTCGTCGTCGCCGGTGAGCAGGCCGCGCAGGTCGTTCCCGTCGAAGACGTGGCTTTGATCGATGCCCGGGATCTCCGGCTTCACTCGACGTGCGCCGGTGGCGACGACCACCGCGTCCGGCTGCCATGCGTGGATGGTCTCCGCGGTCGCCTCCTCGCCCAGACGCACGTCGACCGGGAGGGCCTTCATCTGTGACTCGTACCAGCGCAGCAATCGCTCGTTGGGCTCGTAGACGAGCGCGGCGAAGCGCAGCGTCCCTCCGAGCTGTGCCGACTTCTCGTAGAGGCGGACCTCGTGGCCGCGCACGGCCGCGACGCGCGCGGCTTCCATGCCGCCGGGTCCGCCACCCACCACGAGGATACGCTTGGGGGCGTCGGTGTGCGTGCGCGCGGGCGCGGCGCGTTCGAGCTCCCGGCCGGTGACGGGATTGACCGCGCAGCGGACGCGCTTGTCGAAGAAGGGCTGCGCGACGCACACGTAACAGTAGATGCACGGACGCACGTCCTGAGGGCGTCCCTCGGTCAGCTTCGCGGGCAGGGCGGGATCGGCGAGAAGCTTGCGCCCCATCGAGATGACGTCCGCCTTGCCCTCGGCGATCAGTCGGTCGCCCGCCTCGGGCTCGATGCGGCCGACCGCGATCACGGGAACGTCGACCCGTTCCTTGATGCGAGCCGCGAAGTCGGCGAAGCCGAGCTCTTCGTGAACCAGGGGCCCTCGGGTGAAGCCGGCACCGATCGGCTCGGCGTAGGCGCTCACGTGGATGGCGTCCGCGCCGGCCTCTGCCGCGAGCTCCGCGGTACGCTGCGCGTCTTCGAACCGGATGCCGTCCTCGACGCCGAACTCGGTCGCGTCGATCCGGCACCAGACCGGGAAGTCGCCACCGGTGCGCTCCTTCGTAGCCGTCAGGACCTGGCAGAGGAGTCGCGCGCGGTTCTCGACGGTGCCTCCGTATTCGTCCTCGCGGAAGTTCCACGCGGGGGATAGGAACTCGGAGAAGATGTAGCCGTGCGCGCCGTGGATCTCGATGGCGTCGAACCCGGCGCGTTTCGCGCGGTCGGCCGCATCGGCGAAGTCGCGAACGAGCTGCTGCAGATCCTCCGCGGTCGCAACGCGAATCGTCGGTTTTCCGCCGCCGGCCGCGCGTCCCATCTCGGTCATCTCGTCGATCGTGAGATCGAGTGGTCCCTTCGGAAATCCGGTGTGCTTGGGAACCGAGGGCATGAGGATCGGACGCCCCTCACGTGTGTCGAGGCGCCCGACCTTGCCGTGGTGGGCGAGCTGGATCGCGATCTTCGCGTCGTGCTCGTGGACCGTGTCGGCGAGCGCGGTGAGTCCGGGCAGGTACTTGTCGTCCGAAACGGCGATCTCGTTGGCGGTGTTCGCGCCGCGAGGATAGCACGCGGCCGTGTTTTCGGTGATCAGGAGTCCGGCGCCGCCTCGTGCGCGTTCCTCGTAGTAGCGGAGGACCGGCTCGCGAATCGATCCGTCGGACTCGACGATCTCGACCCCCATGGGAGCCATCGCGATGCGGTTGCGCAGCTCGAGGTTTCCGATGCGGCAGGGCGACAGAAGATGGTCCAACATGAGCTCTTCTCATGCTTGATGAGGGGCGTGCTGGCAATGCTATGCCTGCGGGATGGTGCGTGCTCTGAGCTGCTCGTTGGTCGCTCTCCTCCTTTCACTCCTCGACGACGCCGTGGCGAGGGATCGGCCGTACGCGGTCACCGAGCAACGCGAGGAATGTGCGGACTACGATCCGCTGCGTCGTCCGTTCTTCGGCGACACGCACGTTCACACGGCGTACTCGTTCGACGCGCGCGGGCAGGATACCCGGAATACGCCGCGCGAGGCGTATCGGTTCGCCAAAGGCGAGCGGATGGGAATCCAGCCCTACGACGCGGAGGGCAATCCGACCCGCACGATCGAGATCGACCGTCCGCTCGACTGGACCATGATCAGCGATCACGCCGAGTTCCTCGGCGAGGTCCGGATCTGTCGTACGCCCGGAACGTGGAGCTACTACCACCCGGCGTGCATCGCGCACCGAAACTCGTCCGAGCTGAACAAGATGGTTCTCGCGGCCTATGGGCTGATCGGGAAGAGGCGCTGGGGCATTTGCGGCGACGAGAACGAGACGTGCTTCGATACGGCCCGCGGAGTCTGGAGCGAGATCCAGGCGGCGGCCGAAGAGGCGTACGATCGGAGTGCGGCGTGCGACTTCACGAGCTTCGTCGGCTACGAATGGACGGCGAGCGTGGGCGAGGGCAGCAACCTCCATCGCAACGTGCTCTTCCGGAACGACCAGGTGCCCGATCTGCCGGTGAGCTGGATCGAGACTCCGACCGCGGTCGACTTGTGGGACCATCTCGAGCGCGACTGCGTCGACGGACTCGACCGCTGCGACGTCTTCACGATCCCGCACAACTCGAATCTTTCGGGCGGGCTGATGTTCCAGACCGCGCGGGTCTTCGAGGATGACGTTCCGGGACCGATCGATGCCGAGGAGGCCGAGCGGCGGAGCCGCTGGGAGCCTCTCGTCGAGATGATGCAGCACAAGGGCGATTCGGAGTGCGATCCGCTCGCCGGCTCGATCTGGGCGGACGACGAAGCCTGCGGGTTCGAGAAGCTGCACTACGATCGATTCGGAGCGATGCAGTCGAGCTGGTCCGAATGGCGACAGGCCACTCCGTCCAACTTCGTGCGCGACGCCTTGAAGCAGGGTCTCCGCTACGAAGCGGAGCTCGGCTCCAACCCGCTTCAGTACGGCATCATCGCCTCGACGGATACGCACATCGCGGCCCCGGGACTCGTCGCCGAGAAGAACCATCCCGGGCACGGCGGGGCCGGGAAGGGCGGTGGCGCCGCATCGGGAGACGAGTTCCCCGACGACTTCGAGTTCGGCCCGGGCGGGTTGGCGGTCGTGTGGGCGGAGGAGAATACCCGCGATGCGCTCTTCGCAGCGATGCAGCGGCGCGAGACCTACGGGACGAGCGGCAC
Source organism: bacterium (assembly GCA_030430245.1). Lineage (GTDB taxonomy): Bacteria > Desulfobacterota > Binatia > UBA12015 > UBA12015 > VGTG01. Next base: position 11,845 of record JAUIFY010000035.1, read on the forward strand.
CCGTCCGATCGTTCGGTTCTTCGGCGGCTGGGACTATCCCGAGGGGCTCTGCGACGATCCCGAGATGGTCGCGAAGGGGTACGCCGGAGGCGTACCGATGGGCGGAACGCTCTCGGAGCCTCCGAAGAGCACCGCGGCGCCGAAGTTCGTCGCGTGGGCGGCACAGGATCCCGGCACCTGGGATCAGCAGACGACGCCGCTGCAGCGCATCCAGCTGGTGAAGGGCTGGAGCGTCGGTCGGGAGCTCCACGAGAAGGTGGTCGACGTCGCCGGTGGACCGAACGGCGCCGGCGTCGACCCGAAGACGTGCGAGCCGCACGGAACCGGGGCCCCGAGTCTGTGTACGGTCTGGACGGACCCCGACTTCGACCCGCGCGAGCGCGCGTTCTACTACCTGCGCGTCCTCGAGAATCCCACGTGCCGTTGGAGCCAGTACTTCTGCAACGAGAAGGGCGTCGATTGCGCGAAGCCCGAATCGATTCCCGAAGGGCTCGAGATGTGTTGTTCGGACGAGCACCGCGCGGTGATCCAGGAGCGCGCCTGGACCTCGCCCATCTGGTACGCGCCGGGCGAGGACGCGCCCTGGCCCGTGCCCGTGTCGACGAGCGACGATTCGGCGCCTTCCGGCGACGAGTCGCCGGCGGAGGAGGATGAGCCGGCTGCTCCGGCCGAGGAGTCGCCCCTCGAGACCACGGTGGCGGACCCATCGAAGGAGGACTTCCCGACGACGCTCCTCCCGGATTCCGCGGCGGGCCCGGCAACGCTGGCCCCGTCGCGGGTGGGGTCCGGGGCCAGTGGCGCCGGCCTCAGCCTCCGCTCACGGCGACCTTCGTCGCTCGGCTCTGCTCGTTCTTCGGGAGCGTGACCCGCAGGACGCCTCGCTTGTAGCTCGCCTTGACGCCCTCCGGGTCGACGGAGCTCGGCAGCGGGATCATTCGGCGGAAGGAGCCGAAGAACTGCTCGCGGTGGTGGTAGTCCTTCTCCTTGTCTTCGCGCTCCTCGGAGCGGGTGCCCTTCAGCGTGAGCATGCCGTCGGACACCTCCAGGTCGATGTCCTTCTCGTCCACGCCCGGAAGCTCGGCGGAGACCTCGAACTGCGTCGCGGTTTCGGAGATGTCGACGCTCGGCCGCCACTCCCGAGGCTCGTTCGGCCACTCCATCCTGCCGAACGGGTGCTCGAGGAACCGATCGAACATGCGGTTCATCTCCTGCTGAATCGAGGAGACCGGGACCCGCGGATCCTGGTGAACCGGGATCTCGGAGCCCCGCCCCCACGGAATCATGTCTCGCCATGCCATCGTTTCTCGTCTCCTTTCCGGCCGTTCGTCGGCCCTCGGCGCCTCGAAGCGCAAACTCCGTGCCGGAGTCGGGAGTCCGAGTTCTTCGAGCGATGTTGCAGGCTGGTTCTACGGGATGAGAACGGCGGGCCGCCGGGCTTCTACGCCATGCAACTCGCCGCCGATTGCCCAGACGGCCTCGTGGGGGAGGTCCGGAAGGCGCCGGCTCATGGCTCCGCCACTTCGCGATCGGGATCGTCGTCGACGTCGAGCTCGATCTCGACGATGTTTCCGGCCTGATCGAGATCCACTTCGACGCGTGCGAGGGCCTCGATCTCCCAACCGTCTTCTTCGAACTCCGCTTCCAGGATGGGCGCGTACCCGGCGGCCTCGACGGAGGCTGCGATCTCGGAGAGCCGTCTGGCCTCGGGCGCGGGCTCGGGCCGGGGCTCCCCCGGTGTCGCCCTCCGGATCGCGCCCAGATGCCCCACGGAGGCATTCGTTCGCACGGTGACGAGCTCCGTGCCGCGGCGGGCCAGGATCTGCCAGCCGCCGTTCTCGTACCTGGCGTCGAGGATGGGGTGGAAGCCCCGGTTCTCCAGAGACGCGGCCAGCTTCGAGAACGGCATGGCGTACGCCGACGGCCGTCCCTCTTCCTTGCGCGCGCAGCCCACGGCGAGCACTGCGGTCAGTGCGATGGTGAAGCAGAGTCGAAGCATGATCGGACCTCCTGCCACGCAATGTGGCGCCGAAGCCGCCAGATGCAAGCTCCCGACGCGCGCACGGGGCGCGGGAGCGCCCCGACCGGCCTCCGCTCGCGCCCGGTCCGCGGCGATTCACGCGATGCGGTGGAACCCGCCATCGACGGCGCGGCACTCGCCGGTGATCGCCACACCGGGCCGGAGCAGGTGCGCGACCTCGTAGGCCAGTGCCGCCGGGGTCGCGTTGCCGAGCGGAGCGCGGCGTTCCGCGTCGCGCTCCGCCGCCTCGAGGCTGGGGATCGCGCCACCCGCACGCGATGCGGACCAGGGGGAGAAGCGGACGGTGTTGACGCGTGCGCCGTGGGATGCGCCGAGCTCCGCCGCCAGCTCGACCACGATTCGCTCGAGAGCCGCCTTCGCGACTCCCACGTTTCGATAGGGGTGGGAGACCACGCGTTCGGCGCCGATGTAGCTCAGGGCGACGATCGATGCGTCTCGGGCGAGCCGGTCTGCCCGGACGAGGCCACGCAGGAGCGCGATGAGCGAGTAGGCCGAGATGTTCATGCACTCGAGAAAGTCTTCGCGAGAGGTTTCGAGCAGCGGAACGCTTTGGAGGGCGCGGAGCGTGCGGTCGAATGCGACGGCGTGGACGACGCCGTCGATCGAGATCGACGCTCTCCCGAGCTCGTCGACCAGGCCCGCGATGCTCTGGTCGTTGGACAGGTCGCAGGCATACGTCGGGACGTCGGGGCCGAGCCTGTCCGCGACGGTCTCTCGGAACGATTCGAACGTGCGCTGAAGGTGCTCCCGCGCGCGTTCGGAAAGGTCGCTCCGTCCCTGGGAAGGCCCCAGCCCGGTGCAGACGGGGGTCGCCCCCTGGTGCATCAGCTCGCGAGCGAGCGGGAGCGCGAGGGATTGTCGATCGACGATGCCCGTCACGAGCACGTTTCGGTTGGCGAGCGTCGCTGGACTCTCGAGATTCACGGACGGCCTCCTCGTTGGGCGGCTACGCGGCCGCCGGCCCCCTACTGCATCGCGGTGGTTCGCGAGAGCGTCAAGGGCTTCCGTTGCGGGTCGTTTGACCCGACCTGCTCGACTCAGTGTCCGAGCCGACGTGTTGCTTCGAAAAACGCCTCTCGTCGCCGCGTGCGCCGTGTTCGCCTTTGCTTGCGCGAGCAAGACGATCCTTTCCGGTCGTCCGCGGAAGGCGGTGGAGAAGAAGGAGGAGACGGCCATCGATTGGCAGCCATTCTCCTGCGCGCGCGGAAGGCAGACCTGATCTGGCAGTACATCGGCGGCTAGAGGCCGCGCGGATGGGAGTGACCCTTCACGGAGCGTCGCGCTGTGAGGGGCGCGAGGGCACGCGACGAAGTGAGTGCGTGCCGTCCGAGGAGGCGTTTCGCCCCGACGCGTGGGCGATCCGAGGAGGGCTGCGCGACCGTGGCGCTCCCGCAGCCAACGCGGCGAGCTCTCACCAGGAGTGCTGGTAGAGCAGTTCGGCGAACTCGTCGCGCGCCGCGTCGCTTGCGAAGTTCGTGCACACGGTGACGGCTCGGGCCGGCTGGTCGCGTGCGGGTAGGTTCCCGGTGACGTTGCTCCGGCCGCGTACCAGCGGGCCGGACTCCGTCGGGTCGAGGCTCACGACCAGCTGCGCCGGAACGCTCGACAGAGCGCTGCCGTTCGTCGACCCGTGGTCGATGCAGGGGTTGTCCGGCGCGGCGTACGGATCTTCGAGCGGATCCCCTTGCGCGTCGACCGGGTACGCGGGACTCCACGCGGGAAACGGACACTCGACCACGTAGGCCACTCCGTCCTGGCAGTCGAAGAGCTCGGGCCACAGGACCGCGGCGAGCGTGTACTGATCGAACGGGCCCTCGGCGGTACCGAAGATCTCCGTCCAGAGCTCCTGACGTGCCTCTTGCGCGCGGAGCATCCAGGCGAGGCTGCGCTCCGACTCGGGCGTGGGTGGGCTCGGGCCATGCAGCGTCGTTGCGTCGAGTACGATCAGGTCGTCGGCCTGGGACGTCTGGCCGGTGAGGGCGAACGCCATGAGCCGGATCGGGACCTCTCGCGCGTTCGGAGCGGCGAGCAGGAGCGTGCCCGCGCCGGGGTCCATCCGAAAGTTGAAGTCGTTCACCACGGTGCCGTTCACCTGGAGCGACTCGTTCTCGACACGCGACACCAGCGCGACGATCTCCGCGATGCGGGACGCCACTCGAGGAGAGGTGTTGAGAAGGCACGCGACGTCGGTCAGGGGGCCCGTGGCGAGGATCGTCGTCGGGCGATCGCTCTCGAGGAGGAGCCTCTCCATTTCGACGACCGCCGGGTTTCGGCAGGAGGCCTCGAAGAGCCCGTCGGAACCGAAGATGCGCACCTCGTTGCCGTCGAACCAGAACGTCCGAGGTTGGAGCGTTTGCGTCGCCGGTGCCATGGCGCCCGGAGCCATCGGGATGTCGTCGCGTCCCTTGAGGTCGCGAACGATCTTTCGCGCGACCAGCATCTCGGCCGACATCGTCGCGTTGCCGAACGTGGGGAACACGCCGGCCACCTCGACGACGTCCATCGCGTCGAGGTTCAGTGCCATCGCCAACGCCCAGCCATCGTCGACGTCCTGTGCTGCGAAGGCGGAGTCCGGAAACGGTTTCTCGTCGGCGGAGAACGACACGGCGCACTGTCCGCTCCCGCCGTGCGTGTCCACGAGGCCGTTTGCGACGTCGGTCGAGAAGAGGACGCGGGGCACGCCGCCGGCGCCGCTTCCCTCGGCATCGCTGCAGGCGTGCAGAGCCGCGCAGAGCAGCAGTACCAGAGCCGTGGCCGCGGTCGCGCCGTGCGCCATGAGGTGCCTATCGGCGTGTGGTCCGGAGCGCCTTAGCGATCTCCTGCGCATCCAGCCGGCTCGTCGTTCTTGCTCCGCCGAGACGCCGGTTGTACACGATCGCCCATCGTCCCATTCGCGGAGCACGCGTGTCCGAACCGGCCCTGCAACGAGCCTACGAGCTACTGACCAACGAAGACGACGGGCGCGTCTGTCGCGATATCCCCGAGGCCCTGTGCGACGAGCAGCCGCGCAGCTTCGCCACGCACGTCGTCTCGCTCTCGCTGAGCAAGACCGGCGACGGGCTGGCCGACGTCAAGCTCGTTCTGTCCTGGCTGCTCACGGCACTGGGCGCTCCGGCCGAAGTGATCGGGCTGCTGGTGCCGGTGCGGGAGGCGGGAGCGCTCTTGCCGCAGCTCGTCACGGCCGGGTGGGTGCGGGGCCTGCCCGTGCGCAAGTGGGTCTGGGTCGGCGGGTCGGTCACGCAGGGGCTGGCGGTGTTGGCGATGGCGGCCGTGGGATGGACGTTGGACGGCGACGCGGCGGGTTGGGCGGTGCTCGGTCTGCTGGCCGTCTTCGCTATCGCGCGCAGCTTCTGCTCGGTCAGCTACAAGGATGTGTTGGGCAAGACCGTTTCGAAGTCGACACGCGGTACCGCCACGGGCACCGCGGGCACGGTCGCCGCGGTCGCCGTCTTCCTCTACGGTGCCCTGCTGGCGTTCGAGGTGATTCCCACCAACGTTGCCGTCGTCACCACCGGCTTGTTGGTGGCGGCGGGGTGCTGGCTCCTCGGCGCGGCCGTCTTCGCCACCCTGCCCGAACGGCGCGGCGCGACCGAGGGCGGCGGCAACGCCTTGGCCGTCGCGCTCGACTCGATCAAGCTTCTGCGGGACGATGCTGCGCTGCGCTGGTTCATCGCGACGCGTGCTCTCCTCACGGCCACCGCGTTGGCCCCGCCCTTCCTCCTGGCCATCGCCGGCTCGACCGGCGGGAGCGGGCTCGGCGAGTTGGGTGCGTTCGTCATCGCTTCCGCCGCGGCGTCCGTCTCGAGCACCTATCTCTGGGGCCGCCTGTCGGACCGATCGAGCCGGCAGGTCCTGATTCGAGCCTCCGGTATCGCCGCCGTCGGGCTCGCGGCGTCGGCGGTGGTGGGGCTGGTCGAGCTCGGCGGCGGCGTCGAAGATCTCGCGCTGCCCGCCTCGTTGTTCGTTTTGATGATTGCCCACCAGGGCGTTCGCCTCGGCCGATCGACCCACCTTGTGGACATGGCCGACGAGAACACCCGGGCGGCGTACACGGCGTTGTCGAACACGACGATCGGCGTGGTCCTCGTCGCCGGGAGCGCCTTCGGCGCGCTCGCCGCGCTGACGGGACCGGCGATCGTCCTGGCGCTGTTCAGCATCATGTGCGTCCTCGCGGCGTTCGCCGCCATCCGGCTGCAGGAAGTGCAGCGTCGCTGAGAGGCGAAAGCCTAGCGCCTTCGCGCGAGCACCGGCCGTCGTCGCGCCCCGATGGCGCGGCGATCCGGAGATCCCTCCAGAAGGAAGCGCGCGATCGCGATGCTGCGGCCGAAGTCCGCGAGCTCGTCCTGGTGTGAGCCGCCGACCACGAGACGGCCGTCGCGTTGCAGCTCCGCGTCGTACACCGCCATCGTCCCCACACCCGGCAGCGTCCGTTCGAGGATCCCCCTTCGGCCGAGAGCGCGATCCAGCCGACCGCCCGAATCCAAACGGAGCACTTGAACGCCGCCCTCCGCGCTTCCCACGAGCACGAGCCTTCCGTCGTCGTCCGCGACGGCCGCGGCGACGCCGTACGGGAGAAGCCGGAGATCCGAGCCGGTGCCCAGGAGGAGCCGACCCGCGTCGCCGAAGACCCGGCGCAGTCGCCCGTCGGGTCGGAATCGGGCCACCGCCGCGCCGCGAAGGTACAGGGTCCTGGGCGCATCGCTCTCGACGAGCGACGCGACCACCGAGAAGTCGCCGCCGTCGTGAAGCACGAGCTCGCGAAGCCGCGTGCTCGCGCCGTCGAACGACTCCGTCACCCGCCCGCCGTCTCCGAACGACGGATCGAGCTCGCCGGAGGGCAGCAGACGAACGACGACGAACGGGAGCTCCCGTTCCAGATCCCACCCGGACTTCCGGGCGAGAACCAGCATCCTGTCGTCGGACTGGATCGCGAACCCCAGCACCTCGATGAAGGGTTCGGTGAAGATCAGGTCCGATACGTCGACGGCCGCGAATCCATCGTCCGCGAACTCGGGGTCGGGCGATCCATCGGCCAAGCGCCGACTGACGACGACCGCCGTGCGGTGCCCTCCTGCCATCCAGAGGCGCCCTCGCGCGTCCAGCGCCATCTTTCGGGGAGCGATCCGGTACGAGCCGCTTGCGTCCGGTGTGAACAGCCCGGCCTCCCCGAAGGCGTCGTCGAGCGAGCCGTCCGACCGGTGTCGGATCATCGTGACCCGGGAGGCGTCCGCCCCGCCCATCGTGAAGCTTCCATCCGCGTGGACCACGAGCGCGTAGGGTCGCCCGCCCTCGAAGCTCAGCGCCGCGACGCCCCAGCATCCGCGCCCGGCGAGGCTCGTGTCGAGGGCTCCGTCGGGCAGCAGGCGGCCGAACGTCCAACCCGTCCCGCCGCGACCGTCGACCTGCACGGAGCCCGCGAACACGATCTGACCGGTCTCCGTCACGACCAGATCGGCCACCTGGCCGGAGCACCCCACCGACGCCACGATGCCGCCGTCGCCGAAGGTGGGATCGAGTCCGCCGGCGGCGAACGCGGAACGCGGAGCGATCGACAGGCAGGCGAGAGCGTACACGAGTGCCGCACGTCGGTGGCGCTCCCGCCATCCACTGCTCCAGACACGGCACCCGGGGTCGTACATTCGAGCCCTCCGATGGTTCGTTCGTTTGGTTCTCGCCGCGGGGGCGACAGTCGATAGACGTGGGGGGAGTGCTCGTCTAACGAGGCGAGCCGAGCCGTCAATCCCGTCGCCTTCCGGACCCGGCGAATGACGGAATGGTGCGAGGGATCCGGTGCGAAGGCCGCCCGTTTGAGAGATCCCGTGTTGCCAGCGGGGTGGAACCGGGGGTAGGCCTTCTCGCATGGGATTTCGCAATGTGGTGTCACTTCTTCTGCTCGTGGCGGTCTTCGCGAGCAGTAGCGTCGCCGAGGCGGCGGTGCTCTGCGCGAGCCGCCTCGGACACGTCCGGGTTCGCGAGCGCTGCCAACGGCACGAGACCCGGGTCGATCTGTCGGTGTTCGGTGAGACGTCCGACCCGGTGCCGCTTCAGAACTGGGCGGTCGGGACGGGCGGCGGCGTCGAGGGGCTCGAGTCGGTCGCGGCTGCCCCCGACGCGACGATGATCAATCTCACGCCCTGTCGGCTGATCGACACCCGGCCGGGCATGTCGTCGGCTCTCGCGGGGGACGACATCGGTCCGCTGGCGAGCTTCGAGATCCGCACGTACACCCTCACGGGCTTCTGCGGCGTCCCGGCGGGTGCGACGGCTCTCTCGATCAACCTGGCTGTGGTGCCCGGCGTCGACTCGGGGTTCGTCTCGGTGGGACCGACGGGATCGATCGCGGCGTTCCCGCCGGGGCCGAACTTCGCGTCGATCAACTTCGAAGGCGCCGCGTTTCCGATCTCGAACTCGCTGATCGTGCCTCTGGACGACATGGGCCGCTTCGACGTGTACGCCGCCCGGAGCGCCGACGTGATCATCGACACCAATGGCTACTTCCAGCCGAAGGACGCGGGCACGAACGTGTTCTTCGTGCCCGGAACGGACACGCCCGCGGCGAACGGCGCGGCGCTTCTGGCCGTCGTCGCGGAGGTGAACGCGTTGTCGGCCGGGACGAGGGTGGTGATCGACGTCGGGCCCGGCGAGTTCGACCTCGGCGGCGACCAATTGAACATCGATCGGCCGACGGCTCTCCGGGGCGCGGGACAGGAGCTGACGAGCATCACCAGCAGTGCCGCGGCGAATTCGATCCAGTTTTCGGGGGGCGCGGACGGCTCGTCGATCCGGTACGTTTCGGTCGAGAACACGAACGTCTCCGCGAACGCGGAAGCGGTGTTTTTCATTGGCGCAGGGGGGTCCGCGGTGCGCGACGTCGCTCTGACGACGGCGGGGGGCGCCGGCGTCAACCTCAATAGCTCGCCCGACACGGTCGTCGAGCGCGTCACGATCGATTCGGAGTCAACGGGCGTGTTCGCGGGCAGCGGCACCACGAGTGCGGTGATTCGCGACAGCACGATCGCGTCGAGCGACGGCTTCGCGGTGAGCGGGATCACCGGAATCTCCATCGTGGTCCGGAACTCGACGCTCTCCGCAGGTTCCATGTTCTCCTCAATCCTCGGCACGCAGTCGGGCGCGGCCTTCGACGTCCGGCATTCGCATCTCAGCGGACCGGGGAGCTTTATCGACGGCTCCGGCAGCCTCACCATGACGCACACCTTCGTCGACGCGGGCGCGACGTCGTTCGCGGGTACGGCGAGCTGCACGGCGACGACGACACCCGGCGCATTCCTGGAGACGACCTGCCCCTGAACGGGGCTCTCGCGGGACGTGGGAGTCCGTCGGCTCCCACGTCCCGCGCCGCTCTCCGCCGAGGCGAACATGGCCGGGCGCGATGTCCGTCGCGGCGTCCCGGAAATCTGGGGCGCGCCCGCCGGACACGAGGTCGTGAGGCCAAACGCCGCACCGGTCGACCAGCATGCCCCACTTCGCCAGGCGTCGCTGCGCCGGTTGCTCCGAGCGCGCGCCGCCGCGTGACTTCCTTGCCGGGTCGGTGGCGTCCGCTTCGGTACGCGAGTTGCACCGGCACCCGCGGGAAGCGCTCGCCGCCCGATCGTCTACGGACGTTTGGCGGAGAGCCCGGGAGAGGAAACCGAGAGGATGAACATCGCACACGTATCGATTCCCGCGGACGACTGCCGCGCCGCCGCCGGGGTTCTGGCCGAGATCATGGACGGGCGAGCCGTGCCGTTCCCGCCCGGGGGGCCCCAAGCCTGGATGGCCTGGGCGGGGGATGGAAGCGTCGAGATCGAGGTGACTCCGCGCGGGAGCTACATGGCAGCCGGCCCGAGCGAGGTCGTCTGGCGGGAGGGGCCCGCGCAGCGCTCCTCGGAGACGCACGTGGCGCTCTGCGTCGACCGTCCCGCTGCGGACGTCCTGGAGATCGCACGCAACGCGGGTTGGACCGCGCGCGTTTGCGACCGCGCCGGGTTCTTTCACGTGGTCGAGCTCTGGGTCGAGAACTCGTACCTGATCGAGGTTCTCGATCCGGCCTTCACGTCGGAGTACCGCGAGTCGATGACCCTCGAGCGCTGGGTCGCGACGTTCCCCGTTTCGGACGCGCCCCCGGACGCGCCCCCGGACGCGATCCCGGACGCGCCCCCGCGCTAGCGTTGCTCGCGGGCCGCTCGGCGGAAGGACGGCGGCGGCCCCGGCCCGGGCGTTGCCAGTGACGACGTCGGGCGCCTAGGGTAGAGCCATGCCGATCGTCGAGAGGGACCCGTGGCGGATGCAGTACTTCGAGGGCGTCGCGTGTCCGGACGACGTGTTCGTCCCGACGGAGGATCCCGATTGCTACCGGCTCTACCCGGAGCACCGATGGATCTACAACAAGCTTCTGATCGCGGAGAGTCAGGGGCTTGCGTGCGGCCCCCACGGGATCGTCCCCGATCGGTTTCCCGTGTTCAGCAAGCCCATCTACAACCTCCGGGGCATGGGCATGGAGACGCGCGTCTTCCACGACGAGAAGAGCTATCTCGACGGGCGCGACCCCGGCCACATGTGGGTCACCCTCCTCGACGGGGAGCACCTGAGCTCCGACGTCGCGGTCGTGCAGGGCGAGCCCGTCTGGTGGCGGCACGTCCAGGGACACCCGCTCGGGGACGCGATGTTCGACTACTGGACGATCCTCGACGAGTCGCGCCCCGGGGTCGAAGGCCCGTGTGGCGAGTGGATTCGCGAGAACTTCGCGTCGTACTGCGGGATGATGAACCTCGAGACGATCGGGGGGAAGATCATCGAGGGGCATCTCCGCTTCGCCGACCAGTGGCCCGATCTCTACGGCCGCGGATGGGTCGACGCGCTCGTCGAGCTCTACGCCGAGCGGACCTGGCGCTACCGCGACGACGACCGTCGCCAGGGCTTCAGCGTCGTTCTCCACGGGAGCCACGGAACCCGATATCGCCATCCCCCGGCCGAAGTGGTCGAGGAGGTCCTGGCCGAGCCGGCCGTTTCGAGCGTGCAGATCACGTTCTTCGAGGAGAAGGCCGCGGACCAGCACGCGATGCCGCCCGGGGGCTTCCGCATCGCGATCGTGAACTGCTGGGACCTCGATGCGGGCATCGCGGCGCGCGAGCGTCTCGCGCTCGCCTTCTGGTCGACCCAGAAGCTCGTGCCGAAGCGGCGTCGGAGACGGCGGGCGTGAGAAGGCCGTCGTCCTTCGCGCACGACGTGCGAGTCGTCGAGAACGAGTGGATTCCGCTGCACGACGGTACGCGGCTCGCCGCGCGGATCTGGCTGCCAGCCGACGCCGAGGCTCGACCCGTGCCCGCCATTCTCGAGTACCTGCCGTATCGGAAGCGCGACTTCACCCGTACGCGCGACGAGCCGATGCACCACTACTTCGCCGGGCATGGGTACGCGAGCGTCCGCGTCGACGTGCGCGGATCGGGCGACTCGGAAGGCCTTCTCGAGGACGAGTACGTGCGGGCCGAGCTGACCGATGCGTGTGAGGTGATCGAATGGCTGGCGGCGCAATCCTGGTGCTCGGGGCGCGTCGGGATGTTCGGGATCTCCTGGGGCGGATTCAACTCACTCCAGGTGGCGGCGATGGCGCCGCCGGCACTCCAGGCGATCATCACCCTTTGCGCGAGTGACGACCGGTACGCCGACGACGCCCACTACATGGGCGGCTGTCTTCTGAACGAGAACCAGATCTGGGGGAACGTCCTGTTCACGGTCGCGGCGCTCCCTCCCGATCCCGAGGTCGTCGGAGACGGCTGGCGTGAGACGTGGCGGGCTCGCCTCGAGCATCTTCGACCGTTCGCGGCCGAGTGGCTCCGACATCCGCTGCGCGACGAGTTCTGGCGCCACGGCTCGGTGTGTGAAGACCACGCGGCGATCCGTTGTCCGGTCTACGCCATCGGAGGCTGGGCCGACGGATACTCGAACGCGGTTCCGCGCTTGCTCGCGGGGCTCCCGGGGCCGCGCAAGGGGCTGATCGGTCCATGGGCGCACGCCTTTCCGCACAACGGCGTCCCGGGCCCGGCGATCGGATTCCTGCAGGAGGCCGTGCGCTGGTGGGACCACTGGCTGCGCGGAGAGCCGACCGGGATCATGGACGAGCCGATGCTCCGCGTCTGGATGCAGGACGGTGCCACGCCTCAGCCGCTGCATGCGGAGCGGCCCGGGCGGTGGATCGCGGAGGCCGCGTGGCCCAGTGCGAGGATCGAGGTGCGCCCGTTTCACCTGTCGGCCATGTCGATCCTCGATCCGGAGGAGGGGAGAGAGGCGGCGCTGGAGATCTGCTCTCCGCAGACGACCGGCCTCGTCGGAGGGGATTGGTGCGGATTCGGGAGCGAGGGGGAAGCCCCCGTGGACCAACGTCCGGACGACGGCCGGTCGCTCGTGTGGGACTCGAAGCCGCTCGCCGAGCCGCTGGAGATCCTCGGCGCTCCGGTCGCTCATCTCGAGCTCGCGGTCGACCGGCCACTCGCGTTCGTCGCCGTGCGGCTGAACGACGTCGCACCCGACGGGACGTCCGAGCGCGTGACGTTCGGGCTGCGCAACCTCACGCACGCCGACGACCACGCAGACGCGGCACCGCTCGAGCCGGGCCGGCGACTTCGCGTGCGCGTACCGCTGAACGACGCGGCGCACTCCTTCGCGGCGGGACACAGCCTCCGTCTCGCCATCTCCACCGCCTACTGGCCGATGGCATGGCCGTCGCCCGAGCCCGCGACGCTGACCGTCTTCGCGGGCGCGAGCCGTCTGGAGCTCCCGGTGCGCCCCCCTTCGGAGGACGACGCGAACCTCCCCGCGTTCGGGCCGCCCGAAGCGGCACCGACGCAGTCCGAGCAGGTCTCGTTGAAGCCGCCGAGGTTCGTGCGCACGGTGGAGCGCGATCTCCGCACGGGTGAGGTGGTCTACCGTCTCTTCAGCGACGGTGGCGATCTCGAGACGGCTGCCGTCGCTCGCATCGAGGGGATCGCGCTCGATCTCGGACACACGGTCGAGCGACGATTCACGATCGACGAGTCGGATCCGCTCACCGCACGGGCCGAGCTACGCGAACGGATCCTGCTGCGGCGCGCGAACTGGAAGGTCGTCGTCGAGACCGCGACGGCGCTGTCGGCGACCACGACCGGTTTCGTGCTCACGGCCGAGGTGCGGGCTCTCGAGGGCGACGCACCGGTCTTCGAGCGCCGGTGGGAGGAGGCGATTCCGCGCGTCGGCGTCTGATCGTGCTCGTCAGTCGTGGCCGAGGCACCGGCGCCGGGCGGCCCGGAGGATGCGCTCGAGCAGGTTCGCGTGGGTTTCTCCCGCCAGTTCCGCCATGTGGGCGAGCTTGCCGTCCCAGCACCACGCCGGGTTCGGATTCACCTCCATCAAGCGTATGCGGCCTTCCGCGTCGGCTCGGAAGTCGAAGCGCGCGTAGTCGCGGAGCTGGAGACGGGGAAAGAGCCGGCGGCACCACTCCCGCATCTGGCCGCGGACCGCATCGTCGAGCCGCGCCTCGCGGAACCGGACGTCGGTCCAGTACGGGGAGGTCGGGTCCGTCTTGGATCCGTAGTCGAGCAGGCGCGGGAGAGCCGGATCGAGCGCGTCGTAGTCGACCTCGAGGATCGGAAGGGAGTCGAAGTCGTCCCCGGGGTTGCCGATGACGCCGACACCGTACTCCGCACCGGGGAGGAACTCCTGGAGGAGGAGGTCGACGCCGGGCAGCTCGCGTCGGAGACGCGCGACGTACTCCCTCGCCGGGTCGGGACCGTCGACGATCGACTCCGGCCGGATGCCGAGGCTTCCGTCCGCTCGGTTCGGCTTGATGAAGGCCGGGTAGGCGAGGCTCGGCGGGGGATCGTCTGGCCCGAGGAGGACCTCGCGGGGAACCGGTACGCCGTGCTCGCGCGCCACCGCCCGAACGAGCGACTTGTCCGCGCCCATGCCGAGCGCCACCGGACCGGACCCGCTGTAGGGGATCTCCAGGAGCTCGAGGTAGGCGGTCACGTGAAGCTCGCGACCGACGTCGTTGCGGAAGCCGGTGTCGCAGAAGTTCAGGACGAACTCGGGGGGATCCTCGCGAAGAGTCTCGAGCAGGCGGCCGTGATCGGACCGATAATCGAAGGAGTAGGCCTCGATCTGCCCGAGCGCCCTCTTCAGGCGGACGACCTGATCGAGGTCGTCCGCCGTGTAACGGCCACCGGGCTTCGTCGGGTCCGGCAAGGACGGATCGCCGAGGAGCACCGTGATCGGTGTGCCCATCGTCGGTGGTCCTCGTGCTCCTCAGCCGATCGGGTCGAGCACGACCACGGGGATCTGGCGCTCGGTCTTCTCCTGGTACTCCGTGTACGGCGCGTAGATCTCCACCATCCGCTTCCAGAGGGTCTCGCGCTCGTCGCCCTCGGCGACGCGAGCGCGCGCGCGGAGCTTCTTGGGGCCGACCATGAGATCGCACTCGGGGTTCGCTTCCAGATTCAGGAACCATGCGGGGTGCGTCGGCCAGCCGCCCTTCGACGCGATGACCACGTAGGCGTCCCCGTGCTCTCCGTAGATGAGGGGCAGGTCGCGGGGCTGGCCCGATTTCCGACCCGTCGTCGTCAGGAGCAGCGTCGGCAACATGCCCGAGCCGCCGGCAGCGGATGCGTCCCACATGTGCGCCTTCTCGGGGTCCGTGCGGTAGAGCTCGGTGTGCTTCTTGATCCAGGGGATCTCGCCGAAGTTCATGATGGGTTCCTTTCTCGTCAGGCGATTTCGGCCATGTGGCCGGGACGTGCGTCGGTGCTGCGGGACTCGCCGTCGACCCGGATGAGCGTTCCGTTCACCAACACGTGGCGAACGCCGTCGGGTCGATCGGCGGTGAGGCGGTCGGCGTCGGCGGGGAAGTCGCGTACGCGTCGGATCGGCCCGGGCCCGACCTTCTCCGCATCGAACACGCAGACGTCGGCGTGAGCACCCTCGCGCAGGATGCCGCGGTCGACGAAGCCGAAGATGCTCGCGGGCTCGCCCGTGAGCTTGTGCACGGCTTTCTCGAGCGGGATCACGCCGCGCTCGCGCACCCAATTGCCGAGGAGGTCCGTCGGCAGTGGGGCGTCGCAGAGCATCCCGACGTGGGCGCCGGCGTCGGAGAGGCCCATCGCCATGTGTTCCTGCTGAAGGAGGTGCTCGACGCCTTCTTCGTCGTAGTTGGATTGGATGTAGCGGAAGCGCGTCTGGAGGTTCTCCGCGAGTGAGAGCTCCATCATGAGCTCGAACGGCTCCTGCCCGCGCTCGTTCGCGACGTCGACGAGACGGCGGTCGATGAGGTCGGCGTGGGCCTCCGACTCGGCGATCTCGAGATGCTCCCAGACGACTGGGAGGGGCATCTTGGGGAGCTCGTCGGCCGCGCGCTTGCGCCACGCGGGGTCGCGGTAGCGCTGCTCACGGACCTCCGGAGCCTCGGCGCGCAGCTCCGCGAAGCACGGCGCCATGTCGAACGCGAACGGGTCCGCGAGCTGGATCTGCATCGTGATCTTGCGACACGAGATCTGAGGCCATACGCCCGTGCCCTTCTCGAGCTCCTGCCGGTGGCGCTCCGATCCCGCTTGCCAGAAACCGGGGATCGCGAGGAGCGCGGTGTAGGTGACCGGTACGCCGACGCGGCGCTGGAAGTCGTAGATCTCGTCGAACGCGAAGCCGGCACCGATCGTCGCTTCGACCACGCCGCGTCGGCGCTTGCCGAGCTCGTGCGCCATCGCCTCGAACTCCTCGAGCTTCGCGAGCCGGCTCGGGACCGGCTTGCCGTTCATGCCGAGGTGCGTGGGCGCGAAGCTCGTGGCGATGCCGGCGGCGCCGTGATCCATCGCCTCTCCGACCGAGCGCGCCATCGCCGCGATCTCTTGTTCGGTGGCTTCACGCTCGTAGGCGTCGTCGCCCATGTGGTAGAGCCGCAGCGCCGTGTGGCCGACGTACGCGGCGAAGTTCAGCAGTGTGCCGCGTCGCGCGACCGAGTCGAGATATTGGGGGAACGTCTCGAAGTCCCACGGGATGCCGGCGGCGAGGGTCGCCGGGTTCATGTCCTCGACGTTCTCGAGCGTCCGCGCGATCGTGTCGCGGTGTTCGGGGCGGGTGGGGGCGATCGAGAACCCGCAGTTGCCGACGACGACCGTCGTGACGCCGTGGAAGCACGACGGCGAGAGCGCCGGGTCCCAGAAGACCTGGGCGTCGTAGTGTGTGTGGATGTCGATGAATCCGGGCGCGACGATCGAGCCCGAGGCGTCGAGCTCCTCGGGCGCCCCCAGGCCCGTTCCGATCTCGACGATGCGGCCGTCCCGGATCCGTACGTCGGCCTCACGCCCCGGGGCTCCGGTACCGTCGATGACCGTCCCTCCACGAATCGCGATCTCGCCCATGGGCCATCCATAGCAGGGTGGTCGGGGCGCGCAGCAAGTCCGATGGGATCAGGACTCCTTCGGCGGGAAGTCGGCGAAGAGCTGTCGAACGACGTCCTTGATGTTCTTCTGGGTCTGATCCGGGGTCGGATCGTCCTGGAGCTGGCGCTCGGCCGAGCCGACCCAGATGACGCCGCCCTTGTCGAGGTCGACGATCTCGACCACCAGCGTGCCTGCGGACACGAGCTCCTTGTCCTTGGTCCAGAGGAAGCCGTCCGTCCGTTTCCACGTGTCCACCGCCTTGGGCAGCACGCCCAGGTAGGCCGCGACACCGACGTCGGCGAGCGCGCGGTCCCCTACGATTTCGAGCCCCTTGCGTTGGAGCTCGTCGCGGATCGCGTTCGCGAGTCGCTTCACGTTGAACTCGCTGTAGCCGCGTTGCGCCTGGATCCCGAACCAGACGAACGTCTTCACCCGACTCCAGTCCGTGTCGGGGTCGTAGTTGTCGCGAATCTCGGTCTTGGGACCGCTGCAGCCTCCCGCGAGCAGGGCGGTCGCCAGGGCAGCCACGAGAACGGCTCGAATGTCGAATCGGATCCTTCGCACGACGTTCGTCGTTATCAGACCCCGTGGTCGCTTCGAAGCGCTCGGCGGTTGACGGTTGGAAACGAGGGTGGTTCGGTTCGCCGCGGTGGGGGGCGGCTCGGTCGCCCCGGGGACGAGCATGCCCGACATCCGAACGAAGGACCGCAAGGCCGAGGTCGCGTGGTTCAGCGCGCTCTGCAACGACGACTACGAGCTCCTCGGGGTGCCGCGGGGCGATCTCCGCAGCAGCTTCGCGCATTGCCGCGACATCGTGCTCGGCGCGGACCGGCTGGGATTCGACAACATCCTGCTCCCCAGCTCGTACCAGGTCGGCCAGGACCCCCTCGCGTTCGCCGGAGCCGTCGGTCCGATGCTCCGTCAGATGTCGCTCCTCGTCGCGATCCGCTGTGGCGAGGTTCATCCGCCGATGCTGGCGCGGGCCCTGTCGACGTTGGATCACATTCTCGAGGGACGGCTCACGATCAACGTGATCTCCTCGGACCTGCCGGGCACCGTGCTCGACTCGCCGGCGCGCTATCGGCGATCGGGCGAGGTGATCCAGATTCTCCGGCAGGCGTGGACGGGAACGGAGATCTCGTTTCACGGAGAGTTCTACGACGTCGAGCTCGGGGTCGATCCGGTCCGACCGTACCAGCAGAATGGGGGGCCGCTTCTCTACTTCGGCGGCTACTCCGAGGATGCGCGTCGGCTCTGCGCCGAGGCATGCGACGTGTACCTGATGTGGCCCGATACCGAGCAGGGCCTCCAGGACACGATGGACGATCTCTCGCGGCGCGCGGCGGCCGTCGGGCGCGTGCTCGACTACGGACTCCGCATCCACGTCGTGGTTCGGGAGACCGAGTCGGCGGCGCGCGAGGCCGCGGTGCGGCTGCTCTCGATGCTCGACGACGACCGTGGGGAGGAGATCAAGCATCGCGCGCAAGACTCCCGCTCGGCCGGTGTAAAGCGTCAGGACGAGCTGCGGGCACAGTCGGAGGACGACTACATCGAGCCGCACGTGTGGAGTGGCATCGGACGCGCGCGCTCGGGGTGCGGTAGTGCCCTGGTCGGCGATCCCGATCAGATCGTCGCCAAGCTCGAGCGCTACATGGACATGGGGATCCGCGCGTTCATCCTGTCCGGCTATCCACACCGAGAGGAGTGCGAGCGGTTCGCGCGCCACGTGTTGTCGCGGCTGCCACGATGCCGGCTGGCCGCGGTGCAGGGTCGGCTTCCGACCGATCCGCCGGTCACACCTCTCACGACCGGGGAGCGACGCTGATGGAGCCGGTTCGCTACGGGATCATCGGCTTCGGCATGATGGGGTGGGAGCATCAGCGAAATCTCGCGGTGCTCGAGGGAGCCGAGCTCGTGGCGGCCGCGGATCCGAACGAGACGCAGCGCGGCTTCGCGGTCGACCAGGGCGTTCCGGAATCGGGAATCTACGCCGACTACCGGGAGATGCTCGAGAGGGCCGAGGTCGATGCCGTCGTCATCGCCTCTCCGAACCACACGCACATCGACGTGCTGCGGAACTGCCTCGGAACGAGCAAGCACCTTCTGATCGAGAAGCCGCTCTGCACGACGCTCGACGATTGCCGCGAGGTCGAGCGGCTCGCCGCGAGCCACTCCGGCGTTCTGTGGGTCGGCATGGAGTACCGATACAAGCCGCCGGTCTCTCGGCTCGTCGAAGAGGTGCATGGAGGGACGGTCGGCAAGCTCCGCATGCTCGCGATCCGCGAGCACAGGTTTCCGTTCCTGCCCAAGATCGGCGACTGGAACCGATTCGCCCGGAACACCGGCGGCACCCTCGTGGAGAAATGCTGCCACTTCTTCGATCTGATGAACCTCATCACCCGAGCGAACCCGGTGCGGGTGTACGCTTCGGGGGCGCAGGACGTGAACCATCTCGACGAGTCCTACGATGGAGAGACGCCCGACATTCTCGACAACGCCTACGTGATCGTCGACTACGACGATGGAACTCGCGCGCTTCTCGATCTGTGCATGTTCGCCGAGGCCTCGACCAACGAGGAGGAAATCGTCGCGACTGGCGACGCGGGAAAGGTCGAGTGCGCGATCCCGGCGTCGACCCTCACCGTCGGCCGTCGCGCTCCCTTCAAGACGGAGTCGCTCGAGACGACGACGATCGAAGTCGACCCGACGGCGCTCGCCGCGGGGCACCATCACGGCTCGACGTATTTCCAGCACGCCGCCTTCCTGAACGCGATCCGAACCGGGGCGCCGCCCGCGGTCACGATCCGCGACGGAATGCGCGCCGTCGCGCTCGGCGCCGCCGCCGAGCGGTCGGTCGCCGAGAGGCGCCCGATCGACTTGTGAGCCCGATACGGAGACGCGTCTCTCTGGGTGAGAGGAAAAACCGCGCGGACATTGGTTGACCGTCCCGGGGTGGCCCGGGTAGGTGTCGCGGCGTTCGTTCAACGGATCGTCCAACCGCGAGGGAGTGGCTTGATGGGTGACGAGAGCACGCCCCTGACTACGAATGAAGTCAGGCATGTGATGCGCCGCACGGGATTCGGTGCGCCGCCGAAGGATCTCGGGAAGTTGCTCAAGAAGGTCGACGATCCGCCGACGCGGGGCGGCGTTGCCGACCATCTCCTGAGCTACAAGCCCAAGCTCTACAAGCCGGGGGGGCGGAACTCGTACACCGCTCACAACAAGTGGGTGAGGTATCTCCTGAAGCCGAAGAGCCCGCTTCAATCGAAGCTCGTGCTCTTCTGGCACGATCACTTCGCCACGCAGGTCTCGGTCGTCGG
>JAUIFY010000036.1 GCA_030430245.1 bacterium
AGCTCTGATTGAACCCGACGACGACGAGGAGCGCGGTCGGAAGGATCGGGAAGACGAAGTACATGAACGGACTCCACGCGATGCTGGAGGCCGGGATCACCACGCTCACGTCTCCCCCCTCGTAGGGGGAGAACATCGTCTTGCCCGCCATCAAGAGCAGGCTCGAGTTGATGACCAGGAACGACGTGGCGGTCATCATGATCAGCGCGATCCCCATCTGGAGCCCGAACCGAGTCCATCGCGATCGCATGCGCATTCGCGGGAACACCTGGTTCCACAGCGAAAGGGTGACGGCCCCGAAGACGAGACTCGTCGCAATCGATACGACGAGCAGGCCCGGGTTGCCGAGAAGGTAGGCCTGCAGGAAGCCGAACTGGAGCCCCATCGCCAGCGAGGTGCCGAAGACGAGCTTGGCCTGGCTGCCGAGACGACTGGTCGGGCGGCCGGGCGAGGGACTGTGTACGGTGGTCATGGCGCGGGGTGTTCGAACCGGGGTATTTTTTACCACCGACGCCGAGACGAGAGCACCCGGAGGCCCTCGACTGTGGGCCGAACCGACCCAGACGGAACGCGACCGGATCCAGCGGCGCCCGACGCGCCTGTCCGGTCCCCTCGAACGGTCGGAATCCGCGCCCGTACGGCATCCGCTCGATCTCGCCCCCGCGCGACCGGTAGTCTGTCTCCCGATGGACCTTTCCGCCTCCGAGATCACCGAAGCCTGTGGTGGACGCCTCCTCTCGGGCGACCCCGAACGTCGATTCCACGAGGTCGCGATCGACTCCCGGCGCGTGCCGCGCGACTCTCTGTTCGCAGCCATCCCCGGAGCCCGCGTCGATGGGCACGAGTTCCTCCCGAGAGCTCTCGAGTCGGGGGCGGCCGGCGCCCTCGTCATGCGCGACGTCCCGGCGCCGCCCGACACGGTGGTCATCCGGATCGACGACACCACCGAGGCGCTCCAGGCGCTCGGGTCCCTCTGGCGGGACCGCCTCCGCGCGACCGTCATCGGCGTCGCGGGCAGCAACGGCAAGACGACGACGAAGGAGACGCTCGGAGCGGTCTTCGGGCAGGCCGGTCGAACGTGGGCCACTCCGGGCAACGCGAACAGCCAGGTGGGAGCACCCCTCGCCTTGCTCGACACGCCGCTCGACACCGACTTCGCCATCCTCGAGCTCGGCACGAGCGCGCCCGGCGAGCTCGACCGACTCGCGCGCATGGCTCGCCCCCACCATGCGGTCGTCACGGCCGCGTTCGCGGAGCACCTGGAGTGGCTCGGAAGCGTTGCCGGCGTCATCGAAGCGGAGACCGAGATCCTCGACGTGCTCGGCCCGGAGGCTCTCGCACTGGTCGGATCCGCGGAGCCCGCGCTCGTGACGGCGGCCCGCACGCGCGCGGGCCTGCGCGTCGAGTCCGTCGGATCTCGCGGCGACGACGCGTGGCGAATCTCCGAGATCCACACGACTCGCACGGGCACGGACTTCCGGCTGCGGTCGCCCTCGGGAGGAGAGCACCCGTGGCGACTCCCCCTGCTCGGGGAGCCGGCCGCCTGGGCCGGCGCGTTCGCCGCCGCCCTGGCCTCGGAGCTGGGGATCACGCCGACGCAGATCCAGGCGGGACTCGACCGGGTCCGCCCGGCAGCGCATCGACTGGTTGCGCTGCAACACGAGAGCAAGCCGCTCCTCGTGCTCGACGACTGCTACAACTCGAACCCGGCGTCCTGCATCGCCGCGGTCGACACGGCGGCCGCCCTCGCCGACGGCTCGACCCGGCTGGTGCTCGTCGTCGGCGACATGCTCGAGCTGGGCGACGCCACCCACGCGGCACACGAGGAGGTCGGAATGGCGATCGGCCAGCGAAAGTCTAACGTGGACGTCCTCATCGCCGTCGGCCCCGAGTCGAAGCGCATCGCGGAGGTAGCGGCGCGCCACGGGGTGGACGCCGTGCATGCCACGGACGCGGACGAGGCGACCCGGCTCGTCGAAGAGATGCTCTCGGACGGGCGACCCTCCACGGTCCTCGCCAAGGCGTCACGGGGAATCGGGCTCGACCGGATGGTCGATGCCCTCATTCCGAGCTGACGTCGGCTCCCGTCAGCGCAAAGAACGCGAGCAGGACGATTCCAAAGATGATGCGGTACCAACCGAAAGGCCGAAGGGAGTTCGTCCGCACGAACTTGAGGAAGGCGCGAATGACGACCACCGAGCTCACGTAGGCCGTCAGGAGCCCGACGAACATGCCGAGCCCGAGCTCGTCGAGAAGATGATCACGGGCCTTGAAGATCGTGTAGAAGCAGGCCGCGTACATCGTCGGCAGAGCGAGAAAGAACGAGAACTCGGTCGAGGCCGCACGCGAGAGCCCCGCCACGAGGCCCGTCACGATGGTCGCGCCGGAACGCGAGACGCCCGGCATCAGGGCGAGGCACTGACCGAACCCAATGGCGATCGCCTGCGCGAAGGTCATCTTCTCCAGGTCCTCGAGCCCCACCCGCTCGCCGGGTCGATCGATCAGGAGGATCGCGATCCCGCCCACGACGAGCATCGATGCGACGAAGCCGGGCCGGAACAGGTACGCCTCGATGATGTCGTGGAAGAGGAAGCCCACGATCGCCGCGGGGAGGAAGGCCGCCCCGACCTTCAGCAGAAAGGGCCGCCCCTCCCGTCGGAGGCCCAGATTGCCCGACAGGGCGAGAATCCGGTCGCTCGTACACCAGGTGAGCGCCAGCATGGCTCCGAGCTGGATGATGATCTCGAACTCCGAGGAGCCGTAGTGGAGAAAATGCCCCGCGATGATCAGATGGCCGGTCGAGGAGACCGGAACGAACTCGGTCAGGCCTTCGATGATGCCCAGGAGTGCGGGTTTCCAGAGTTCCAGAAGATGGTTCATGGCACCTCGAATCTCGATTGCGTCCCCATAGGGCATCGGGTAGCGTTTTTTAAGGGAAACGCATGAACCGAAAGCAGAAGTTCGCAGTCGGCTCGTTCGTGATCGTGGCGGCTGTCGCGACCCTCATCTATACCGCGGCGCGTGAAACCTCCGCGTATTTCCTCACGATGGAGGAATACGCAGCCGAGGCCCAGGCGCACGAGGGGAAGCCGCTTCGTCTCGCCGGACGAGTCTCCGATGGGAGCGTCGAGTGGAATCCGCGGACACTCGACCTCGCCTTCCAGATCCAGGCGATACCGCCCCGCCCCGGCTCCGACGAGGCCGCCGAGGCGAAGCCGGTCGCGTTGACGGAAGCACCGACGCTCACGGTCAAGTACAACGGCATCCTCCCCGACATGTTCGCCGAAGGCCGCGACGTGATCGTCGAAGGACACGTCACGAATCGGGTCTTCGAGGCCAACACCCTGCTCACGACCTGCCCCTCGAAGTACGAAGCCGACCTCGAGCAACCCGAAGGACATCCTCCCGCGGGGGCCGAGGCCGCCGCCGGCCGAATCGCGAGCGGCTGATCGGGCCACCGGGACTCTTGCGAAATGAGTGAAATCGGACGCCTGGCGATCGTGCTGGGCTTCATCGTGGCGATCTGGGGCGCCGCAGCGAGTCTGCTCGGGGCTCTGCGTCGCGACAAGAGCCTGGTGACGAGCGGCACGCACGCCGCCTACGCGTTCTCGGCCCTGACGGGAATCGCCGTTCTCGCGCTCCTCCAGCTTCTCCTCGCGCGCGACTTCAACGTCGAGTACGTCGCCTCGTACAGCTCCAGCACCCTGCCGCTCTGGTACACCATCGCCGCCCTGTGGGGCGGGATGAAGGGTTCGCTCCTGTGGTGGACCTTCATCCTGGCCGTCTGCAACGCGGTCGTGCAGCTCCAGAACCGGCGCAAGAACCGCGACCAGATGCCCTACGTGACGGCGACGATGCTGGTCACCGGGGCCTTCTTCCTGTCGCTGCTCGTGTTCATCACCGATCCTTTCGAGCGTCTGCCGTTCACGCCGACCGAAGGCTCGGACCTGAATCCGCTCCTCCAGAACTACTGGATGACGATCCACCCGCCGTCGCTGTACATCGGCTTCGTCTCCACCACCGTCCCCTTCGCCTTCGCGCTCGCCGCGCTCGCCACGGGCAAGCTCGGCGATGCCTGGATCCGAACGACCCGCCGCTGGGCGCTGTTCTCCTGGTTCTTCCTGAGTCTCGGAAACATCTTCGGCGCGGCCTGGGCCTACGTCGTCCTGGGTTGGGGCGGATACTGGGCATGGGACCCGGTCGAGAACGCCGCCTTCATGCCCTGGCTCACCTCGAGCGCCTACCTGCACTCCGTGATGATCCAGGAAAAGAAAGACATGCTGAAGGTGTGGAACATGGTGCTGGTGATCCTCACCTTCGCCCTGACCATCTTCGGCACGTTCCTGACCCGCTCGGGCGTCATCTCGTCGGTCCACTCCTTCACCCAATCGGGTCTGGGTCCGTTCTTCTTGATCTTCCTCGGCGCGATCCTCGTCATCTCGCTGGCGCTGCTGTTCTGGCGGCTGCCGCTTCTCAAGAGCAAGAACGAGCTGGAATCGGTGTTCTCGCGTGAGGCGACGTTCCTGCTGAACAATCTCCTATTCGTCGGCATCGCGTTCACGGTCTTCTGGGGCACGGTCTTCCCCGTGCTCTCCGAATGGGTGCGCGGGGTGAAGATCACCGTGGGTCCCCCGTTCTTCAATCAGGTGAACGCGCCGCTCGGGCTCGCGCTCATGTTCCTGATGGGCGTCGGCCCGATCATCGCGTGGCGTCGCGCGAGCTGGTCGAGCTTGAAGCGCGCCTTCGCCGTCCCGGTGATCATCGGAATCGGGACAGGCGTGATCGCGCTCGTGCTCGGCGCGGGGAACTTCTACGCGATCGTCGCCTTTTCGATCTCCGCGTTCGCGCTGGCCACCGTGCTCACGGAGTTCTGGAAGGGCATGCGCGTTCGTCAGACCATGATGGGCGAAGCCCCGTGGGTCGCGCTCTCCCGGCTCATCGGGAAGAACCATCGTCGCTACGGCGGATACGTCGTCCACGTGGCGATGGTGATGATCTTCATCGGCATCGTCGCATCGTCGATCTTCAAGATCGAGCTCCAGACGGGCGTGGAAGTCGGCAAGTCGATCGAGATCGGCGGCTACACGGTGCGCTTCGACGGCATCGAAGACGAGAGCACGCCCCACGTCGAGATCCGCAAGGCCAAGCTCGCGGTCTTCGAGGACGGCGAGCAGCTCGGGTACGTCTACCCCGAGAAGCGCTTCTACAAGAAGCCACAGCAGCCGACGACCGAGGTCGCCATCTGGTCGACGCTCGGGAGCGATCTGTACACCGTGCTGGGTACGTACGACCCGGACTCGAAGGTCGGCGTGTTTCAGATCTTCTTGAACCCGATGATCTCCTGGATGTGGATCGGCGGCTTCGTGATGTTCTTCGGAACCGTCATCTGCATGTGGCCCTCGTACGCCGAGCGCACCTCGGAGGCGACCTCGCGGGTTCCCGCGGGCTCGCGCACGGCCTCTTGAGCCGACGGATCGCGATCGGCGCCCTGGCGTCGCTTCTCCTGAGCGTCGCGGGACTCCTGGGCACCGTCGCGCGCGCCGAGGCCCCCACGCAGAACGAGGTGGAAACGGCGCTCACCTGCCAGTGCGGCTGCGGCCTGACCGTCCACTCGTGCAATCACGTGAACTGCGGCTCGGCATTGCCGCTCAAGAAGGAGATCGGCGAGCAGATCGCCGCGGGGCGCTCCCTCTCGGACATCTTGAGCCACTTCGAGAACAAGTACGGCGAAGTGATCCTCTCGGCGCCGACGACGCGGGGCTTCAACCTCGCGGCGTGGGTCATGCCATTCGTCGTCCTCGCCGTCGGCGGCCTCATGGTCGTCGTGGTCCTACGTCGCTGGCGGAGCGGAGAGCCCGGCGAGCCGCCGCCCGTGAGCGCGGTACCGTCCTCCGCCGAGTCGGGCGCGGACCGCGAGCTGCGTGCGCGACTCGAGCGCGAGCTGCAAGAGCGAGACACCTGACATGGGCGTCACACTGATCGGATTGATCATCGTCGCCGCCTCGGCGATCTACGTCGCCTGGCCGCTCCTGAGCGGTGCGGAAGCGGACGATGCCTCCGAGATCTCGGAGGCGAGCGCACTCGAGAAGGAGAAGGACTCGGCGCTCGACGCGATTCGCGAGATCGACTTCGACCTGCGCGTGGGCAAGATCTCCGAGGAAGACCACGCGGCGCTGCGCGCCGACCTCGAGAAGAGGGCCTTGAAGGCCCTCGCCGAGCTCGAGGAGGGTGCGACCGAGCCCGGGCTCCAAGCGGTCGAGGGCGGCGGAGAAGGTCCGAAGTCCGACGGCGCAGCCGGGTTCTGCCCGAGCTGCGGGAACCAGTTCAAGAAGGGCGCGAGCTTCTGTGCGGGCTGCGGCGAGAAGCTGCCGAAGTCGGCTCGTGGGGGAACCCGCCGGCGCGCCTGAGCGTCTTTTCGAATCGAGGATCCCGATGAGCGAATCCGAACAGAAGACCGAAGCGCCGTCCGCCGCAGAGAGGCCGGCGGAGATCGAGACACCACAGATCACGATCGACGACTTCGCCAAGGTCGACCTTCGCATCGGCACGATCACGAGCGCGGAGCCCCACCCGAACGCCGACCGCCTTCTCGTCCTCAAGGTCGACGTCGGCGAGCCCGAGAACCGCCAGCTCGTCGCCGGCATCCGCTCCGCTTACGACATCCGCACGCTCGTCGGTCAGCAGATCGTGGTCGTCGCGAACCTCAAGCCCGCAAAGCTCCGCGGCGTCGAGAGCCACGGCATGCTGCTGGCCGGCAAGGACGAAACCGGCCTCTGCGTCTTGTCCCCCGGCAAGCGCCTCCTGAACGGCACGAAGGTCAGCTAGCCGTCAGCCAGGGGGCGCGCGGCTCCGCAACGCTCGTTCGTTCCCCGTCGACCGGGGCGCCCGTCCCCACGCCGGCGCGTCCCGGGCGCTCGAAACGGGACGAATGTCTCCAACTTTACCGTAGCTTTACGGGCGCCTTAGGACTCTCGGGTGCGCGTCAGGTTCTCTTCGCTCGTGATGAGCGCTCCGGCCGATTCGGTGCGGAGCCCAACCCTGGAGGAGAAGAGACATGAGCGCAATCGAAGCACCACGGAAGAGTCTCCACTGGATCGGCGCGGCCCTGGTCGTGTCCATCGTGATGGCCGCGGGACCCGCTCTCGCCAAGGAGAAGCGGCTATCGCTCAACCCGTACGGATCCCGGCTGGACAACGACGCGACGTTCGTCCTCTCTCAGAGCCAGGCCCCGATCGTCCTTCCCGCCGAGTTCCGCCCGACGTTCTGGCACGGATTCACCATCCCCGACGACTACGTCGACGGACCGTTGACGGTGGAGCTCCTCGTGGAGAGCGACGCGACCGCGTGCAGCTTCCACCTCCGTCCGGACGCGATGTTCCGGATGCGTCTCCGCGAGCTCGGAGATGCCGGCAACGCCTTCGCCGACTTTCTGGGCGAGGACGCCTCGACCACGCCCTGGGGAATCGTCCAGAACGGAGTCGTCTTCGCGGCGGCCGACGTCGCCGGCGAGACGGTTCGCGTCCGGTTCGAGATCACCGACGACGAGAGCGACCACGCGTTCGCACCCGGAGACGCGATCCACTTCGGGCTCTTCCGCGAGACCAATGGGAACTACGACACCTGCAGCCTCCCACTGCACGTCGGCGGGATGTCCGTGGTCTACAGCGATCGCCGCATCCTCACCGGCCCGGGCGGGTTCAAGAAGCGCTGATGTCGCGGGTTCCGGGAAAGCGACTCGCCGCCACGGCCCCCGGACGATGGTCCGGGGCCGTGGGGCGAGAGCCCTCCACTACCCCGGAGTCTCCCCTGCGCTTCCCTCGGGCTCCGGTGTACGGCGCCGTCGCCAGATCGAAGCGGCGATGGCCATCGGGTAGCCCACGGCCATGTAGACACCACTGAAGAACGTCAGATCGAGGCGTCCCAGTCCGGAGAGAGCGACGATCGCGGAGACCGCGATGTTCCGCGCCGAGAACTCGATCAAGAACGTGAAACGGTCGGGCTCGTCCAAGCGGAGCGCGACGGCGGTCGTCCAGCCGATCCCCATCGCCGCCACCGTCCAGGCAGCGGCCGCGAGCCACGCGGTCGCGCTCGCCGAGATCTCGAGCTGCTCGGTGTCCGCGAACATCGTGCCCAACGTGACGACGACGACGATCACGACGATCGTGATTCGCTGTAGGCGTGGCCCGAGTCGATCCGCGGTCTCCGGACGATTCGCTCGGAGCCACATTCCGAGGCCGATCGGGAGAAGCAGCATGAAGACGAGTTGGCCGATCAGAGTGGCGACCGGCACCTCCACGTCCGTGGGCGCGTCGAGAAAGAGCCGCATGCCCACCGAGGCCACCAGCGGCAGCGTGACGACCGACAGAACCGACGCCACCGCCGTCAACGTGACCGACAGCGCGGGGTTCGCCCTCGCGACGGCCGTCAGAATGTTCGAGATCCCGGCCCCCGGCGAGACCGCGACCAGGACCGCCCCGGCGCCGAACGCCGGATCGAGTCCGAAGAGCCAGACGATCGCCCACGTCATGAGAGGCAAGAAGACGATCTGCGAAGCGGTGCCACCGACGATCGCTGCGGGCTTGGCCGCCACGCGCCGGAAGTCCCCCGGTGTGAGCTCCATGCCGACGATGCTCATCAGCAAGAAGAGAACGATGGGCCCACCGATCTGTGTCGCATCCATGATCTCGAAACCCCGCGTTCAGAACTGGAAGTAGATGAACGGCTCGTATTGGTTGGCTGCCCACGGAAGGACGAGAGCGACCACGACCCCGTAGACCACCGCGAAGGCCCAGCCGGGTGAGTTCCGGACGGGGTTTTCGACCGGCCACCGGGCGAGCGCAGCGTGCACCAAGCCGAAGGCCACGAGCAACAGCCACCACCCGTTCCAGATCGCATAGGCGCCCGTCGCACCCCCCGGCACGAGGCCGCGCAGGAAGACACCGGCCTCCGCGAGCCCGCTGGAGCGGAAGATCACGAAGCCGCAGCTCACCACGAGCACCACGTAGACGTGTCCGAGCCACGAGGGCAACCGGCGCATGGGCACGAAGCGCTCCAGGCTGAGAAAGAAGCCGTGGTAGACGCCCCAAACGACGAAGGTCCATGCGGCTCCGTGCCAGAGACCGCACAACAAGAACACGGTGCAGAGATTGATCGTGAGTCGCACCGGCCCGACGCGGTTCCCTCCCATGGGAATGTAGAGGTAGTCGCGGAACCACGTGGTGAGCGTGATGTGCCACCGGCGCCAATAGTCCTGGACCGTCGTCGCCAGGTACGGAAACCCGAAGTTCTCCGGCAGGTGGTACCCGAGCAGCGCCGCGCACGCGATCGCCATGTCGGAGTAGCCCGAGAAATCGCAATAGATCTGCAGACTGTAGAGGAAGGAGGCGAGCCATAGGCTGACGGTGTCGAACGCCGCCGGCTCCGCGAACACCGGGTCGACCACTGCGGCAATGTTGTCCGCGAGGCACGCCTTCTTCACGTATCCCATCAGGAAGCGTACGAGCGGCACCCGAAGCGCGATGTCGGCGAGGTGCCTCGTGTCGGTGAGCTGCGGGAGGAACTCCGTCGCCCGCACGATGGGCCCAGCGACCAGCTGCGGGAAGAACGACACGAAGAGCGCGAAGTCCGGAAGCGAATGCGTCGCCCCGAGCCGCCCCCGATAGACGTCGACCGTGTAGCTCAGCGTCTGGAACGTGTAGAAGCTGATCCCCATCGGGAGAACGATCTCGAGTGCCTGGAGAGGCAGGCCGAGTCCCAGCCATGACGTGAACTCGGCCGCCGAAACCGCAAAGAAGTTGTAGTACTTGAAGAAGCCGAGGATCCCGAGGTTCCCGACGAGACTCACGACGAGAAGCCCACGTCGTCTCGTCCGGTCGTCGGTCAACTCGAGGCCCCGTCCGACGCTGTAGTCGATCAACGTCGACGCGACGATCAGGGAGAGGAACCGCCAATCCCAGGCCGCGTAGAAGGAGTAGCTCGCCGCGAGAAGCCAGAGCTTGCGCGCCCGGTTCCACGGCAGCAGCCAGTGCACCGCGAACACCAGGAGGAAGAAGCCCAGAAAGCGGAACTCGGTGAACAGCATCAGCCGCGATCTCCCGCCGCGACTCCGGTCCAAACCGGCTCGAGCTGCTCGGCGATCGCCTGACTCATCTCTCTCGCGCCACGGATGCTCATGTGCTCCTTGTCGAACCGGCTCTCCACCTGGAACAGCTCGGGGTACTCCAATGGATCACGTAGATCGATCAGGTGGGGAATCAAGCCTTCCTCCGCGAGGGCTGCAAAGTCCGCGGTCGGCGCGGTGAGGGGCGGCACCAGATACACCGGCGTCAGACCGGCCTCCTCGATGCGCTCGACCTGCTGCCGCAAACTCTCACGGTCGTAGCGACGGGTTCGTGAGGAGTCCGACAGCGCCCCCCCCCTCGCCCTGTGCCGGAGCTGACGAACGACCGCTTGGTACGGACTCGGGTCGGCCACGAACGCCGCGCGACGGCGGGCCGCGTTCCCACGACTGATCTCGAGCGGCCGGTACCCCTGGACGTCGGCCATGCGCTCCACACGGCCGCTCCAGCCGGAATCCGAGCCGAACCGCTCATGGCTCCCGTAGTTCGAAAGTCGCGTGAAGAACAGCCGCACGTGCAGCCAACTCAGCTCGAGCTTCCGAAGCAACGAGCCCTCGCTCCGCCAGATGGAGCGCAAGACGAGCCAGGTCCTGCGGGGATCGTGCCAGTCCGTGAAGCGGGCGGTGAACATGTGCAGGGGCTTCGCGTCCGCCTGCCACTCCGGAGCTTCGATCAGAAGCAAGCGAAGCCGGCTCGAGCCCGCGGCCAGCACCTCACTCACGACGCGATCGGCCTCGAAGCTCTTCATTCCGGCGACTCCGAGATTGAACGACCGAAACGGACGGCCCGGCGCCGAGAGCCGTGCATCGAGGACCTCGGGCTGGACGCCTCGCTGGATGCGGCTCGACCCGATGACCACCGCATCGTAGCCGTCGAGGTCCGCGAGCACCGCCTCGAGCTGCGGACGCAAGCTCGGTGCTCGCAGCGGCCCCTGCACGCGCGCGACGACCCACGTGGCCGAGAGAAACGCGGCCAACCCCAGGAGGACCAGCCCGACGCGGCGACGCGCGGCAGAGCGACCGGCGCATGAAGCCGTCCGGTCCACCGTTGGCGATGCTCCGAGCGACTCGTTCACGCGCGACGGCCTATCGCCCCGCGCCCGGTCCATCGGCCGCTTCCGCTCGGTCCACCGGCTTCGCGACGAGCGGCGCGAGATCGTCCGCGATGCGAGCGCTCAGAATCCTGGCCCCCCGCTCGTTCATGTGCTCGCGGTCGAAACGGTTCCTCTTGGAGAACAGCTCCGGGTCCGTGTTCGGATCGCGGAGATCGATCAGGTGCTCGATCACACCTTCGCGATGCAGCGTCGAGAAATCCGGTCCGCGAACGAGAGCGGGTGTCGCGAGGTAGACGGGCGTGATCCCGGCCGCCCGGATCGCGTCCGCCTGCTCGACCAAAGACTCCTGGTCGTAGACCAACCGCGATCCCGGCGCCGCGAGTCGCCCCGCCTCTGCCAGAAGCCGGATGGCCTCGACGTTCGCCTCGAAGCCCTCGACGTTCCGAAGGAAACGCTTCCGCCGCCGCGCCCCCTGAGGAGTCTTCTCGTCGAGCGGTTGGTATCCCTGGAGGCTTCCCCATCCGGCGACGATGCGATCCCACGCCGGGTCCTCGACGCGGAAGAATCGCTCACTCGTGGCGTAGTTCGCGCTCCGCATCGCGAAGAACCGAAGATTCCTCCACGTCAGCTCGAGCTTGGTCGGAAGCGAGACGCTCGAGCGCCAGATCGCTCGGAGCACGAGCCACGTCGCCCTGGCATCGTGCCAATCCACGTAGCGTGCCGTGAAGTCGTGCTGCGGAACGACTTCGGGCTGGAAGTGGGGAGCCTCCACCACGAGATGGCGAAGCCGCGCCGGCTCGGATTCGAGTACGCGGCGGATCAACCAATCCGCCTCGAAGCCGCGCATGCCGGCGATCCCGAGATTGAAGGAGCGCAGCGGCGTGCCGGCCGCTTGCGAGAGTCGCGCGTCGATGACCCGCGGCACGATGCCTCGCTGGATGCGGCTCGAGCCGACGAAGACGACGTCGAACTCGTCCTTGGCGGCGAGAAAGGCTTCGACCTGAGCTCGCAGAGTCGGCGCCTTGAGCGGTCCCTGCAGTCCACGCAGCAAGCTGCTGGCCGCCACGAACGCCGCGACACCGACCAGCACGAGTGCGAGGCGATACAGCCCGTTTCGGCGCACGTCACCGGAGCACGGGGTGGAGTTGGGGAGAGCACGGTCCATGAAGCCGAGGGGAGGACGGAAGAAACGGGAGCTACGACTGGGGAGCGGCGGCCTTGAGATGCTCCAGGTTCCGCTGGAAGAGCGGATTGTCCGGCTCGAGGGCGCGAGCTCTCTCGAGCGCGGCGATGGCGGCGTCGCGGTCCCCCTTCAGGAACGCCACATTCGAACGGTACTGATGGACGAGGCTGAACTCCGGGGCGACGCGCTCGGCTCGATCCAGCAGGTCCATGGCATCGTCGTAGCGCCCCTTGCGTGCGGCGATGCTCGCCTCTCGCGCGAGCTTGGCGGCAAGCCTCTCTTCGTCGGTTCGTGCCGTGTCGACCGACGCCGAGCCCGTGAGCCGAATCAGCGCGCGGCGGGAAGGCTCGTAGCCCGATCCGTAGCGAACCGCCTTCTTGTATTCCTCCACCGCCTCGCTCTTCTTGCCCTGTCGTTCGAGGATGACGGCCTTGTTGTGGTAGGCGCCGGCGTGAAGCGGGCTCAAGCGGATCGCTTCGTTCGCATGCTCCATCGCCTCGTCGTAGCGCTCGAGGGCGCCGAGCGCGCCCGCGAGACTCGAGTGCGCGCCCGCGTCTTGCGGATTCCGTTCGAGTTGCGCGCGATACGCTTCCGCCGACGCCTCGTAGTCGCCTTCCTCGAACGACATGGCCGCGAGGTTCCGACGACCGCGCGGCGACTCGGCTTCGAGGTACCCCAGCGCTTCGAGACGCGCGAGGATCGCGGGATCGACCGACGCGTCGCTCGTCCCGGCAGTGCGGGTGCCGGCGTCCTTCTCGAAGGTCGCGACCGTCCTTTCGGGCTCGGCCAGAGTGAGCCCCTCGGTGACCACACGTCCCGGCATGTCTTTCGCCGGTGCGATGCCTTCCAGGGCGAGCAGGGTCGGCGTGACGTCGAGCAGCGTCGCCCCCTCGATCGTCGCTCCCGGCTTCACGTGCTTGCCATAGAGGTAGAGCACCCCTTCGATGCGATGATTCTTCGCACTCACGCGCCGCATGTCCCGCGTCTTGCTCGGATCCGAGTGCAGAGCACCGAGCTCGAAGCCGTGATCGGACAGCACCACCAACGTGTCGTCGGGACCCAGCTCCGCGAGGTACTCACCGACCATCCGATCCGCGTAGAGGTACATCTGCTCCACGGTCTCACCGAACCGCTTCTGTTGCTGCGCGAGCTCGCCACCGAGGCCTTCCGCGCGAAAGAGATGACCGAAGAGATGAGAGCTCGAGTCGACGCCTTCGATGAACACCAGAAGAAGATCCGGGCGGTCCTTCTTCCAGAGCTCGAGTCCGATCCGACGATAGCTCTCGGCCGTCGCCCAGGCCCACTTGAAGTGGCTCAAGTCGTCGTGGAACTCGAACGGCCGCTCGAATTCCTTCTCGTCGATCGACACGTACGATGTGAGGTCGTCGTACTGCACCTCCGTCGGGCGAAGCACGAGCGCCGACAGCGCCTCCGTGCGCTCGGGAGGATGGATGATGCCGAGGGCGTCTTCGCCCTTCTCGTCCCCGTCCGGACCGAGACCGTCTTCGAACAGGAAGTGGTAGCAGGTGTGGTCACTCACGAGGACGCCGTTCACCGATTCGGCTGGCCACGTCGCCCACCACCCGACGACGCCCACGGACTTGTCGGCGTCGGTCAGGATGTTCCAGATCGCATCGACCTTGCGCATCTGGCTGGTCACCGGGAGTCGCTCGCCCGTCTGCTCGTTGATGGCCGTGAAGTCCCCGATCCCGTGCTCGGTCGGAGGCTTTCCCGTCGCGATGGTCGTCCAGATGATCGGGCTCAGGATCGGCTCGCTACTGCGAAGGCGCCCGAAGGCGCCCTCCCGCCGGAGCTTGGCGAAGTTCGGCAACTTCCCTTCGGACGCGAGCAGCGCGATCACGTCGGGGTCGAGACTGTCGATCCCCAGGACCATGACGCGGCCGTCGTCTTCCGCCCCGCCGGCGGGGCGACCGGCGACCAGCAAGAGCGCGAGGAGCGGAAGAATCCGGCGCATCCCACTGCGCTATCAGAGCCGCACGGCCCCGCACCAGCCCCGGAGAGGCCTGGGAACGCGACGCCCGCGCGCGACCCACGAGACCGCGGCTCGCGCCGGTCGCCAGGTCGATCGAGCCCGGCCGCCGGGCGCGTTCTGCGGCGGGGGGTGGGCTGCACGCAGAGGAAGACTCCGCCGGAGCTCCGATCGCATGCCGGCGAGTCCGTAGGCTCCCCCCAGGCGAATGCGATGGCGTCCCAGAGGAGTACCGACGAAGGGCACGACGTTCCCGCCGATCGCGAGACCCCGGCCGGCCACCGCACGACGGTCGCCGCCCGCCGTAGAATCGGACGGGACGCCCGAAAGGTCGAGCGCCCCGCCCGCTCTCCGGCGACGAAGAAGGTTCAGAACTGGATGACGGAGCGAATCACCTCACCGGCCTGCATGGCCCGAAAGGCGTCGTTCACCTCGTCGACCTTGATGCGCCGGCTGATCATGCCCTCGAGGTCGAGCTTGCCCTGCCTCCACAGGCGCAGGAGCCGGTCGAAGTCGGTACGCACGTTCGCGCTGCCGTACATCGAGCCCTTCAGGTTCTTCTCGTTGAAGAACAGCTCGAAGGCGCTGAACTGCACCATCTCGGTCATCTTGCCGACACCGACCACGACCGCGGTGCCACCCCGCCGAACGGCGTCGAAGCTCCCACGGATCGTCGTCGGAAGGCCGATGCACTCGAGCGCGTAGTCGAAGCCCTCGCCACGCGTGACCTCTTGCTTGGCCCCCTCGAGATCCTCGGGCTTCACCGCGTGCGTCGCACCGAACTTCTTCGCCATCTCGAGCTTCGACTCGACCATGTCGACCGCGACGATCTCGGCCGCCCCCGCGATTCGCGCGCCCTGGATCGCGGAGATGCCGACGCCGCCGGCACCGAACACGACGACGGAGGTCCCGGGACGGATGTCGGCGGTGTTGATCGCCGCACCGACACCGGTCGTCACGCCGCAGCCGATCAAGGAGACCACGTCGAGCGGGATGTCGTCATCGACCTTCACCGCGGCGGCCTCGGGAATGATCATCTCCTCGGCAAACGTGCCGCAACCGGTGAAGCCGGACACCGGCGCGCCGTCGATGACGAACTTCTGCGCCATCGCCATCGCACCCATGGCCTCGCAGAGGTTCGACTCCCCGCGAAGGCAGCTACGACACTTCCGACAGGCCGGCGTGAACGAGACGATGATGTGATCGCCCGCCTTCAACTCGGTGACGCCCGCGCCCACTTCCTTGACGATGCCGGCGCCCTCGTGGCCGAGCACGCACGGCGTCCCCGACGGAATCGTTCCGTTCTGCGCCGAGACGTCCGAATGACAAACGCCGCTCGAGACGAGCTGCACGTGAACGTCGTCGTTGCCGAGGTCACCGAGACCCACGTCGTCCCGAATGACGAGATCCTTGTTCAGCTCCGTCAGTATCGCTGCTTTCATCGTTGCTCCTCGTGAGGTTTCAGGGGGTAACGGGCGGAGCAAAGCATAGGGGCGGCGCCCCGCAAGGCCGCGCCGGAGGTCGGCTGGCCCCGCCTCCGGGACGTGCTAGAGGCGGAGACGTGAGCCGTCATTTCGGGCAGATCCGGCAGAACGGATACGTCGTCCGCGACATCGAAGCCGCCATGCGGCACTGGACCGAGGTCCTGGGCGTCGGCCCGTTTTTCTACATCGAGCGAGTCCCCGTCGAGGACTTCCACTATGGCGGGGCACCGTCGGACGTCGACGTGAGCATCGCTCTCTCGAACTCGGGCCCGCTCCAGATCGAGCTGATCCAACCGAGGAACGAGGCGCCGTCGCTCTGGCGCGACTTCCTCGAGGCCGGACACGAGGGCCTTCAGCACGTCGCCTACTGGACGGAGACGATGGACGAAGAGCTCGCGCGCATCGCCGAACGCGGCATCGAGATCGGGCAGTCGGGGAACATCGGCGAGAACGGTCGATTCGTCTACCTCTCGACCGAGAGCCACCCGGGGACCGTGGTCGAGGTGTCCGAGGTGAGCGGCGCCAAGGGAAGATTCTTCCAGCACATCGCCCGCGCGGCCGAGACCTGGGACGGGACCGAGCCCGTCCGCCGGATCTGACCCGCGACAGAGCAAGAGGAGGAGAGCAGATGCCACGCCTGCAGTACCCGGACCTGAACGCGATGCACGAGAAGGTACGCGCCGCTCTCGACGCTCTTCCCGCGAAG
This sequence comes from bacterium, assembly GCA_030430245.1. Lineage (GTDB taxonomy): Bacteria > Desulfobacterota > Binatia > UBA12015 > UBA12015 > VGTG01. Next base: position 16,536 of record JAUIFY010000036.1, read on the forward strand.
CTGAACATCTTCCGCATCTCGGCGCTCGCCGAGCGGAACTTCGAGCCGATGATGCGGCTGGGGGGAACGATCCTCGCCCGGCAGCAGCTCGCTGGAAACCTCCGCGAGCTCGCGATCCTGCGCGTCGCTCGACTCTCCAAAGCAGAATACGAGTGGGTCCAGCACGTGCCGATCGCGGAGATGGTCGGCTGCACGAAGGAGCAGATCGCCGCACTCGAGCGCGATGACGCCGACGCCGCGTGCTTCGACGAGAAGGAGCGCGCCGTCCTCGCCTTCACGGACGAGGTCGTCCAGAGCGTGCGCCCCTCCGACGAGACTCTCGCCGCCCTGAAGAAGTACTGCCCGGATCGCGAAGTCATGGAGCTCACCATCGCCATCGGCTTCTACATGCTGATGGCACGCATCATGGTCGTCTCCGGCATCGAGCTCGACGAGCCGGTCGGCGACAAGATCGTGCGCGCCTCGACCGATCTGGCCTAGAGCCCCGGCCCTCGCGCGCGGACGGGCGCCGGAAAGGCGCGGCCCGGCCATGTCGATTCGATCCGAAACGGGACCGTCGCACCCACGCATCTACGACGCGATCGGCGTCGGGTACGCGCGGCTGCGCCGACCCGATCCGAGGATCGCGGCACACATCGAGCGGGCGCTCGTCGGCGCACGCACCGTGGTGAACGTCGGGGCCGGCGCGGGATCGTACGAGCCCGACGATCGAGAGGTCGTGGCGGTCGAGCCGTCGGCCGCGATGATCGCGCAGCGCGCCCCCGGCGTCGTCGTACGCGGAGTCGGCGAGGCCCTCCCCTTCCGCGACGGCGCCTTCGATGCGGCGCTCGCGATTCTCACGATCCACCACTGGTTGGATCCGGCCGCCGGCCTGCAGGAGCTGCGTCGCGCCGCGGGCCGGGTGGTCGTCTTCGGCTTCGAGCCCGCCGCCACGAGGAACTTCTGGCTCGTTCGAGACTACGTCCCCGCCGCAGCCGCCTTCGACGACGACTACGCGCCGACCGTGGACATGGTGTGCGACGCGCTCGGCACGGCGTCGGTTGCGTCCGTGCCGATCCCACACGACTGCACGGACGGCTTCCTGGCAGCATACTGGAGACGGCCCGAGCGCTATCTCGACGACAGCGTCCGCGCGAGCATTTCGACCCTCGCACGATGCGTGCCTGCAGACGTGGAGCCCGGACTCGAACGCCTGCGGCGCGATCTCGCCTCGGGGGCGTGGGCGGAGCGGTACGCCGACCTCCTCGACCGCGAGGAGGCCGACTTCGGGTACCGTCTGATCGTCCGCGAATGACCGGCCCGCTCAGTCGATGAACTCGATCGGCTCGAGAACGCGCTGCCGCTTCGAGACGCCGCGCACGGCCCGCACCGCGTCGAAGTAGGTCTTGAGCGACGCGTCGTCGGTCCAGCCGAGGAAGCGAACGTCCCACGCGTTCTTCCCGGACGCGTCTTGCGTGGAGGACCAATGCCACGTGGGCGCCGTCGGACCGGGGATGCTTCCGCATGCACCCTCGTCCGGACACGGCTCGACGATGCCGCGAAGCTCCTCGAAGGTAGGGAGACGCCAGTCGCAGTAGCCCGCGAAGCACCCGTCCACGTCGAGGCCGTTCTCACTGTAGCCTCCATTCAGCTGCGCGAGGAAGCGAAGGAACGCCGATCCGTTGGGGAGGTACGGAATGCCGGGCGACCATTGGTAGCGATTGTCGACGTCGCGCGGATCGGCACAGCCCTCGGGTCCGCCGGTCACCGGGCATTCGACCGGATCGCCCACCTCGCCGGTCTTGAGCTCCCACATCAGCCCGGTCTCGTTGTCGGTCGCCGTACCGTCTCCGTGGTCCGTCCAGCGGTCGACCTCTTCGCAATCACTCGACTGCTTGAAGCCCTGCGACGCCCTGTCCCACAGGAAGCGGATCTCGCCGTCACAGACCTCGACGTCGGAACCGTCGCCCTTCGTGGCCGTGAGGCCGCGGCAGGAGAGCCGGGCGGTGGGATGCCCCCCCGGGAGAATCACGTTGGAGAGAGCGCATCGAGACTCGATGTCCGCACGATCGATCACGATCGGGACATCGGGGCCATCGGCGAGGAGGACGTCGGGGAGCTCCCTCTGGGCGAAGGCGACGCTCCGACTGAACGGGAAGCTCGCGACGGCGTACAGGTCGAGTGTCTCTTCGAGGACGAGCTCCCCACCCGCCGTGTCCCGCACGATCACGGAGAGGACGACCGCTCCGTCGGTGTCCAGCGCCTCCCGCGACCAGTTCACGACTCCCGAGAAGCCGGTCTGCAGCGGCGCATCCGCGTGGGCCGCCTGGACGTCGCCGCGATCGGAGCAGCAGGGGACCTGCTGGATGGCCACGCCATCGATGAGCACGTCGAACGGCTGGATCAACTCGGCGCCCGGCGTCGTCGTGAACGCCCAGCCCTGGACGTTGGAGACCTGCGACGCGAAACGGGTCGGGGCCTCGAGCCTGCCGACGATCGCGGCCGGAGCGCCGTCGGGGACGGCGAGGAGGAGAAGCAACGTTGCGACCCCGAAGAAGGGGATCGGGTCGAGTCGATGGGTGCGCATGGTGGGAACCTCCAGTGTGTTCGGCGTTGCCGAGCCAGGACGGCTGCGACAGGCGGGATGCGGCCCTTTTCGAGCCGACACACATGAGTTTCCAGACACCCATCTTTTGAGTCAATACGACTAAATATTTTTTTTCCTAAGTTTATTTGTCAAATAAGTCTATAGGGAATGCACCGCGGCCGGGAGGCGCGGGGACGAGCCGCAGGCCCGTCCCCCGGCCTCGATCTCATCTGCAGGAAACCTCGCTGCCCTCAGCGTCGCGACACGTTCCCGTGTGCTCGATCTGGCCGTTGCTCGCCGAGGTGGAGCCCTCGTACATCGCCCCCGAGCTCGCCGTCGCGGTCGTGTTGCGGCTCGCGGCATACCCGCCGCCCGCGTCCTTCGAGACCGCGCCCTGGGCGGTCACGGTCCCGTTGGAGCCAGCGAGCGCCGCGCCGCTCTCGTGCGCCACCGTTCCGTCGGCAGATCGCGACCATGTCCCTCCCCGCGCACCCGCCACGCCTCCGGGGCCCCTCACGGCAGCGGCACGGCCACCCGAGGCGTTGCCCTCACCGTCGGTCGTGGCGCCGCTCGCCCGGACCGCCCCGTTGCCCGCGGCCCCCCGAACTCCCTTCACGCTGCCGGTCGTCACCCCACCCTGCGCATGGACCGCGCCGGAGCGTCCCCGGTGGAATCCCTGAGCCGACACGTCGGAGACCGCGAAGAGCAGTGCGGCGCCCGAGGCCACTCCGACGACGACGTCCTTGATCTGAATCCGGTTCCGCATGGGTCGATTCTCCTGGATCCGAGCCGTGGGCGGCGGGGAATTCCGCCGCGCGGAGGTCGCTCGGTCTGGAGGATTGATCGGCCGAAACGCGGCGCCGTCCTCGCCGGAGACGCCACGGAATCGACCGGATGACCGTGGAGCTCGCAGGAGCCATGGCGGCGTCGCTGGCCATGCCGACAGGGGAGCGGTCCGACGATTCGACTTCGCCCCGGGGCCTCGATCCGCTGCGGATCCGACCCGGCGCTCGCGCACCACGCCCTTCACGAGCCTTCCTGCGAGACGATTCTGCGGAACGTTCTCGCGACCGCATCCCGCTGACACTACGCCCGCGAGACGCGCCGTCGCGCCTCGTCCAGCTCGGGCCACGAGGCGTCCGGGGAGAACGAGTCGACCAGGTCCTTCAGCGACGCCGCGGCATGGTCCTCCTCACCGACGCGTCGACCGAGATCGTGCCACGTGAGCGCACTCCGCAGCTCCCACACGCGCGCGCCCTGCGAGCGCGCGATCTCGAGCGCACGCCGAACCTCCGCCAAGGCCTCGTCTCGTTGCTTCGCGCGAGGGCGCTTGGGCCACGCGGCGATCCACAGAGCGGCGCGCAGACGATGGAGCTCCGCTTCGACGAAGCGCTCGTCGGTTCGCCCGACCTGGCCCAAACCTTCCTCGACGAGCTCGAGCCCCTCGTCGATGCGCCCGGCCAGAAGACACGCCTCCGCGGTTCCCGCGACGTACATGGTGCGCGCCGTCTCGGTGCCGCTCTCCTGGTACCGATCGAGACTCTCGCGCATCGCCCGAATCCCCGACTCCGCTTCTCCCTCTTCCGCGAGCGCCCATCCATGGAACCACCCGGCGACCGGCCGCCAAGGATCGAAGCCCTGCTCTTCCGCGATCCCGAGCAACCGATCCGCGAGCTCCCGCGTCGCTACGACGTCGCGTTGCCAACGCTGGAGACCGGCCGCGAGCTGCAAGAGAATCAGGAGATTGTAGGGATCGCCGCCGCGCTCTCCGCCATCGATCGCGCGCCGTACGAAATCCCTCACGTCGTCGGGTCGCCCGTGGAGGTAGCGAAGGTACCCCGCGTACGCGCACGCGAGGCTCGGAATCGGATGACCGAAGACCAGAGGGACGTCGGGATCCGACAGCTCGAGGGTCCGGTCGATCCACTCTGCTGCGTCCCCGAGCCGCCCGCGGTACAGATCGGCCGCGCCGCTCACGAGGTAGGCGCTCTGAAGCAGGAAGGGCTCACGCCCCTTCTCCGAGATCCGTCGCAGGCGTTCGGCGACCTCCCCGGCATCCTCGAAGCGCGCGCGGGCGAGGTAGAAGATGAAGAGACCGAAGAGGACCGGGATCACGACGAGGCCCGCGTCCGTGCGCTCGGCGTGCCGACAGAGCTCGCTCGCGATGCGGTAGTTCTCGGCGACCCGAGGGGAGCCAGGACCGATCACCGAGCCCATCGCCGGTCCGATCGCGATGCGAAGTGCCAGCTCGCTCTGCTCGCGCTCCGGAGAGGCGGGTTGGCTCTCGAGCAGCTCGAGGGCGGCTCCAAAGTCGCGTACCGCCTCGCGGTTCGCACGACGCGCCAGCGCCTGCTGGCCCGCGCGCTCGAAGTGGTCGATCGCCTGCTCGTCGAGGCCGGCCGCCCGGTAATGGTGCGCGAGCCGCGCCGGCCCCGCGTTCGCCACGGCCAGCTGCTCGGCAACGCGCCGGTGGAGGTCCGCGCGCCGCATCGGTCCGAGCCGGTCGTACAGAGCGTGCTGATGGAGAACGTGACTGAACTGATAGTGCCCGAAGAGGCCCCCGTCGTCCGCCCGCAGCACGCCGAGAGGACGAAGGACGTCTCCCCGGCGGCCGAGCTCTTCGAGGGTCGACTCCGTCGCCGCACGATCCCGCTCGAGCGCGGCGGCGACCGTCCGTGTATCGAAGTCGCGTCCGACGACGCTCGCGCACTCGAGGAGCGGCAGGGCCTCCGCCTCGACCCGGTCGACCTGCCGCTCGAGGATGTCCCGAAGCTCGTCGGGCAGCAGCGCTTCGATCTCGCTGACGGGACGCGCGAGCTCCCAACGATCGTCCTCTCGTCGGAGACACTCCTGGGCGATCAGGTTCGAGAAGAAGCTCACGATGAAGAGCGGATTTCCTTCGGTCCGTCGGTGCATCAGAGCACTCAGATCGTCCGGAGCCTCGTGGCCGAGCCGTCGCTGCAGGAAGGCGGCGACGTCGGTCGCCGAGAGCTGGCCGACGCCGATCTCCGTGCAGAGGCCGCGCGTGACGAGATGCTGCTTCAGCTCTCGCACCGGATGATCCGCGATCGCGGCGTCGACCGCCCGGTACGTCCCGACGAGGAGCAGGGCCGCGGGCGCCTGTCGTTGCGCGAGCGTCGAGAACACGTCCAGAGTCGACGCGTCGCTCCAGTGCAGGTCTTCCAGAACGACGAGAAGTGGACTCTCGCGCGCGATCGCCTCCAGGGCCTCCGCGATCTCGCGGAGCATGCGCTCGCGCTGTGCGCCGCGGGCCGCGCGCTCCAACTCCTCGCGCAGGCCTTCTTCCGTGACCCACGGCATCTGAACGAGCCAGGAGGGCGCGTACCGACGCAGGATCGGCATCACCGTATCGGCGAGCTCACCGCGACAGAGTGAACCGATCGCCTCGAGAATCGGAAGATAGGCTTCCCCCTCTCCGTAGCTCTCACGGGACTGGCCGTGCACCACGGAGAGCCCCTCCCGTGCGCAGTGCTCGGCGAAGGCGTCGACGAGGGCGGTCTTGCCGATGCCCGCGTCCCCCGTGACGAAGACGGCGCTCCGCTCGCCCCGACGAGCCGCCGCGAGGTGCCGATCGAGCTCGGCCAGAGACTCCTCTCGCCCGACGAGCTCGGCCGTGGCGAGCGGCGTGATCTGGGTCGGCTCCCGCCGCGGCACGCGAGCCCCACCGGCGACACTCACCTCGGCGATGAACCGGTACCCGCGGCGATGCACGGTCTGGATGAAGCGCGGCGACTGCGCGTCATCGTCGAGAGCACGACGAATCTCGGCGACCGCGACCTTCAGGACAGCGTCGGACACGTAGGTGTCCGGCCAGACCGCATCGAGGAGCTCCTGCTTCGTCACCAGCCGATTGGGCCGGTCGACCAGGAACGCGAGGACCGCGAACGCCTTGCTCGCCAGGGCGACCGGGGCCTCGTCGTGCCAGACCCGTTCGTCTGCGCGATCCAGGCGAAAGCCGCCGAAGTGAATCTGCTCGTCGGCTGACATCCGTCAACCCGAAGGCGGTAGAATCCAGGCGTCGACGACGATGCCCTCCGGCGGCGCCTGGACCGCTTCCGTCGGACCGCCGGGACGGATCGCGTCGGGCGGAATCCACCCGGCCGGGACGTTTCCGAAGACGCGACGCAACGGTTGGAGCGGCTGTCGCCTCGGATCGTCGTCGGCGGGAACGTCGGCACGGAGCTCGAGCGCCTCGAGCGTCAGACCTCCGAAGCTCGCGGGGGTGTGGCACGTGCGACAGAACTCGTTGGACGTCGAATCGGGCCGGGGCATCCCGGAGCGGAGCGGGCCCTCGGGGAAGTTGATCGCCTCGCGAAGCGACGTCGCACCCAGCGGTACGTTGCCGAGATGCGCCGCGTAGTCGTCTCGGTAGTCGTGGAAGCACGCGAACATACCCGCCGCTCCGGCTCCGGCCGCCGCCGCGACCTCCTCATGCGCCCACCTCGGATGGCGCGCGCCGACTTCCGCCCAGTCTTCGTCGTCGTGGACTTCGATCAACGTGCCGTCGGCGTGGTTGCACGCGACCTCGACGTTCACGTCGTGGGCGAGCACGTGGAAGTCGTCGATCCAGCCTCGCACGCCGGCGTCGTGCGGGCCGGTGCTCCCCACCACGAGATCGCCTTCGACCACCCGGAAGAGCGGCTCTTCGGTGCGATGGCGGTCGAGGCCGAATCCATCGTGGAGCAGTGTGATCTCGCGATTCGCATCCCGCACGCGGACGCCCAGGTGGCGCCAACCTCGACTCGGCGGCAGGTCGACCCGATGCCTCTCCTCGCCGTCGAGGACGTATTGCACGACGGTGTCGTCGATCAGCCGGATCGCGCTGCCATCGGGAAACGTGAGCAGCGAGCGCGAAGCTCCGTCGGTCGCCCGACCGTCGACGAAGATGCCGACGTACCAATCCCTCTCGACCACGTCGCGTGGCTGGGGCGGAACGCGATAGCGGATCGCGTTCACACCGGCGAGCCAGAAGCCCCGTCCGTGAATCCCGCCGAGGGCGACGGGCTCGGCCCGGCCGGTACCCGCGTCGACGACGCCGTACGCCGGGACGTCGAGCGTGAGAGAGGTCGCCGCGTTCTGGATGTGGATCTCTTCGGCCTCGTCCGGGTGCAAGGTCGCCGGCACGACGTTGATCTGAAGCAGGGTCACGTCCGCATCGAACGTACGCACCTGCCCGTTCCAGTGCTTCGGAATCGACAGAGATGCACCGTCCTCGCCGTAGTGCTGCGTGATCGACGCCTGCATGTTCGACACGATGAAGGCCTCGGGATCCAGGAAGTCGTCGAAGACGATCTCGTCGGTGGCCACCCCCGTGCTCATCAGCCAGACGACGTCTCGCGGTGTGACCGGGCGCGCCATCTCGGCGTGGTTCGGCAGATTCTGGAGCGAGTCGAGGATGTTCGGATTGTGCGTGTAGCCCGGCGGGTACGCGCCACCGCGGTTCTCGCCGATGAAACGCCCCGCTCCGAAGCGGATCGGCACGGGCTCGCCGCTGGCGTCGCGGTAGAGGTCGACCATCCAGTGCGCATCCGGAGCGACGCCGACCGTCCAGTCCAGGTTGTTGATGAGGCCGTCGAGATGAACCAACTTCCCGTGGGTCCAGAGACCGGCGGCCATGAAGCCGCGGTCCCAGTCGAGATTCTCTTCGAGGCTCTCGCAGCCGGGAACGACGCAGCGCCGCGGATACAGCGTCTCGGACTGCTCGGCGATGCGACCGACGACGCCGGCCATGAAGACGTTCGCCCCCTCGCGGTCGACCCAGGGATAGGTCCCGCCCAGGTCTTCCCCATCCGGAATCGGACGTCCCTCGGTGTCGCGGAAGGGATACGCGGCGATGCCGTAGCGCCCCTGCAGATCGGGGTCGAACGGAGCGTGGCTCATCGGATGGAACTCGGTCCACCCGGTCACGTCGCACGGCTCGGACCCGGCGGGGAGCACCGCGTAGGCGAGGTCATACGCCCGGCGCAATGTCTCTCCGGTGTTGGGATTGGTCCACGCGCGCGGAACCCGCCCCAGGCGCCCCGTGAGCAATCGGCCGTCCGTCGTGACGGCCGGCTCGGTCAGCTCGGGCGACGCCGGGATCACGCCGCCGAGAACCGGCTCGCCGAGCTCGGCGCGAACGATTCGCGCGTTCGCGGTCTTCGGGGCCGTCACTTCGATCGTCACCGGCGTGCCCCAGATCTGGACCTCGAGCGATCTCGACGCCGTCGAGCTCACGACGACGAGGTCGTAGCAATCGCTCGCGAGGTCGTCGCCGCACACGTACGGATTCGTGGACTCCCCCTCGACGGGGAACTCCTCGGTCGGATCACAGATCGCGTGATGGCCGAGCGTCTGGACCTCCGGGTCGAGCGCCGGAGGGAAGACGACGTCGAACGGAGCCGGGTCGCCGAGGATCTCGACTCCCGCGGGCCCGGGCAACACGGGATGGCGCAGGCGTTCGGGAACGAAGAGAAAGAAGGAGAGCGTGGTCGAGAGCCGCTCGCCTCCCGGCGGCCCGCCCTGCACCCGAATCGCGACCCGCCCGTCGGCACTCGTGCGGTGCCCCGGCACGAACGGGTGATTCCAGGAGTCGTCGTCCGCGACCATCGAGACGTCTCGCAGGATCGTGGGCGGCTCCGGGTGCGGATCGTACTCCCGTGGGGGTCCCCCGGGAGCGGCGGGACCACCCGAGACCCCCGGGGCGTCCGAGCAGCCGAGCTGCGCGAGGAGCAGCAGGCCCGGCACGAGAGGGAGCACGGCGGCCAGACTCCGGCGAACGCTCGAACGCCGCCGGCCGTCGAGAACACCCCGACCGCCGTGCGAGAGGCGCCTATCCTCGTCGATCCTGGTCTCCTCGCTGGGCACGGCAGACGGAAGGAGAGCACGGGTCTCGAACGAGGCGCAAGAGACTGGCGAGGCGCAAGGCACCGGGACGATGGCCGAGGCCCCCGGCGGGCACGAAAAGGGGCGCCCACCGAAGTGAGCGCCCCTGGAAGACGGACGGAAAAGGTAACGAATGCGAAACCGTAACGAACGTCCCCTCTCAGGCGACGCGTTCGAGGGTGTTTTCGTCGGTGTGGTGCATCTCGGCGCCGCCGTGCGTGGCCATCTGCAGGATCGTGTCCTCCTTGTAGGCGTACTTGCCGCCGGAGAGGTCGATCTCGACCTCGAAGCCGGTGCAGCGGGCGGCTCCGTCGAAGAGGTACGAATTCGAGAGGATGCCGTTGGTCCCCGAGCCCTGCTTCGCGGACATCTTGAAGGCGGTCGCGTCGGCCGTCGTGGTGCCCTCGGCGATGATGGTCGTGGTGCGGGGCACCATGAAGCAGCGGTAGATCTTCCCGGTCGCCGGCTCGAACTGCCAGTAGCCGACCTCCATGTGGAAGAAGTCCTCGGCACCGAGACGCCAGGCCTTCATGCGGTAGTCGAGCGCGAAGAGCTGCTGCGAGCCGTTGTCCACCGGCCCGAAGGGGTCGAAGGTGACCTCCTCGCGGTAGAGGTTCTCGCTGTCCTTCTTGTGATCGTACGAGTACGAGAAGTCGCGACCCTTGTCGCCGGCCCACTGTCCGGCGAGCTTGGCCAGCGGTCCCCAGCGCTCATCGACGTCCGAAAAAGCGGTCATGTGGGCCGGCGGGCCGAACGTGGTTCCCATTTCGATTCCTCCCTCTCGCTTGGATGCGGGCCGTTGGTGGTGTGTTCGTGCGTCGAACGCTCTGTTCCTAGCGAGAACGGGCGGGCGGTCAAGGGCTCTGGTCCGGAGCGCCGCTCGAGCGGGCTCGTCGGATCGGGCGATCCGACGAGCCCGCGTCCCGTCCGGGCCACCCTTGCTCGGGATCCCCCGGTAGGCGATGGAAGCTCATGGCAGAGCTCCCCGGCCCCGATTCCGAGCATCCCGCCCGCCTCGCCTCCTGGCGTTCGATCGACGCGGTCGCGCGGGGCGACAAGCAGGCGTGGCTCGACAACTTCGCCGACGATGCGATCGTCCAGGATCCCGTCGGCGTCTCCGCGCTCGACCCCACCGGCGAGGGACACAAGGGACGAGCGGCGATCGAGAAGTTCTGGGACACGAACATCGCGCTCGGCCGTCCGCTCTTCAATCTGCAGAGCTCGATCTGCTCGGGGAACGAGTGCGCGAACGTCGGAACGCTCACGATCCAGTTTCCGGACGGACTCGTCACGCAGATCTACGGCGTGTTCACCTACCGCGTGAACGACGCCGGCAAGGTGACGGCGCTCCGTACCTACTGGGAGGCGGAGGACATGAAGATCCATCCTCCACGCGCGGACTGGACCTAGGTCCGACGGAAGACCCCCCGCACACTCTCCGGCACGCGGGGCCCTCCTCTCGCGGCCCGCCGCAGCCGCGTCAGAACGCGACCTGCATCTGCACGCGCCACATCCACCCGTTGTCGCCGGGTCGGTAGTTCGGACCGGAGTTGCTGGTCGGGCTGTTGACGACCCTCGTGAGGTCCGTGGAGAGCTTGATGTTCTGCGTTCCGAGCACGTAGTAGTTGAAGCCGCCCGCGTACTCCGCCGCGTACCCGAAGTCGCCGAGGATCTGCGACGTGCGGACGTTGAAGTCGAAGCGCTCCGGGATGAACATGTAGCCCATCTCGTAGTACAGCCCGTAGTTGTAGATCGTGCTCACCGGGACCGGGCCATTGCCCTTCAGATCGTTGAGCCAGCGGTAGAACAGCTCGGTGTTCGCACTGAAGCCCTTCCACTTGACGGCACCGTCGATCGCCCAGAGGTAGAAATCGAGGTTGCTGACCCTCACGTCCGGAGCGAACAACCCGTCCTGCACGACCAGAGACCCGTTAGCCAGCCGCAAGGCGAAGAACTCCTGGACGGGCAGACCCGCCACGTCGGTCCCCTGAACCTGCGCGTACGTGAACGAGGTACCCACGAGAGCGGCGAGATCCTCGTGCCACTCGAGGTCGACGTACCCCTTCCCGTAGTTGCCCCACGGATCCCAGAAGGTCGTCATCGAGTACGCGAAGTTCTTGTCGACGTCGCCGAACTCGAGATCGCTGGTAGCGATGCCGTTCGCGATCATGACCTCGTAGTACCAATTGTCGAGCGGCTCGCCGGTCGTGAACATGCCCACCGAACGATCGGGCCGGAAGAAGGTCGTCGTGAGCGAACGATCGACGAAGCGCGTGCGCGTCGAGCCGTTCAGCCAGTCGCGGCTGCCCGGAATCATCGCCTTGCCGATGTGCAGGTCGAAGTACCGGTTGAACTCGTAGTTGAACCACATGTCGTGAAGCACGATGCGGTGGTTGTCGTCCGTATCGCCGTCGAGATTGATGAAGTACTGGAGCTTGGGCGAGATCGCGTAGCCCGAGAAGGTGAGGCGCGCCCGCTCGACCTCGAACTCGCTCCGGTTCTGGATCGGACGTGCCTCGCCCGTACCATCGATCCACTCGTCCTTCGTGCGGTCGAACAACGTGTACCGGAACTGGATGCGGGCGTTGATCCGCATCAGGAAGGCCGTGTTCTCCTCCGGCTGTCCGCCTTCCAGGACGAAGCCCTTCTCGTAGCCGACCTTGAAGCTCTCGAAATCCTCCTCGTCCTCGAGCTCCGGCGTGATGCCCTCTTCCCGCGCCTCGAGGAGGGCGGGCTGGTCGGGAGAGATCGGCGGGATCGGATCTTCTTCGTGCACGGGTGGGAAGATCGGCTCCTCGGGGGCCTTCTCGGCCGGCGCGGCGACCGGCACGGGGGCGGGGGCGGGGGCCGGAGCCGGAGCCTTCTTCGTCGGCGCGGGGGCTACGGCCGGAGCCTTCTTCTGCGGCGCCGGCGCCGAGACGGGAGCCACGCCTTCTTGCTGGTCGAGCCGGCGCTCGAGCCGCTCGATCATCTCACTCTGCTTCTGGATGATCTCGTTCTGCCGCTCGAGCATCTTGCGCATCTCGTCGAGCTGCGCCTGGACGGCGTCGTCGGTCGCGAGCGCGGTGGGCGGCAGGGCGCCGAAGGCGAGCGATAGCGTCAGGGCGCAGGCGAAGATGCGCCGAAGATCCTTGGCGATGTGCATCCAGTGGGGCCCCCTCTCGATCCCCATGGTGCGCAAGAAAGCACCAGAGCCATTGAGCTACCGGCCGATTGTGTCGATCTCGTTACGAAACGATTGATCAATGATGAAGGACGGCGCATCGAACGGCCGTTCGACGCTCCTCCGCGGGTCGAGCATGACCGGAGTCAGGTCGATCAGTCGCTCGCCGTCGGGAAGAACCGGGCCCGCAGCCAGCCTCCGAACGTGTTTCCACAGAGCGTGTAGAACCGCAGGAAGGCGTTCTTGCGCTCGACCTCGGTTGCCGAGCTCTGGAAGAGTGCCGCTCGCGTGACGAGCTTCTCCTCGTCGCCGAGAGGTCGCACCACCCGGGCCGGATTCCCGGCGGCGATCGAGTTGGGGGGCAGGTCCTGGACCACGACCGAGCCCGCACCGACCACGGTGTTGGCCCCGATCCGAACGCCTTTGCACACGATGGTACCGTCGCCGATCCAGACGTTCTCCTCCAGGACGATCGGTGCCGACCGGCCGGGTGCCCGGGTTCGGTCGTGGACGTCGTGCCAGTCCGCGTCCGTCAAGTAGACGCCCGACGCCAGCATGCAGTCGTCGCCGATCTCGACCCGCGTGGCGGCCGAGATCCGCACGCCCGGTGAGAGCAGGCAGTGGTCGCCGATGATCAGATCGCCGGTGCCCGACTCGGTCGAGAACGTGCACAGCTCAATGGGACGGCCCCACGACGCGGAGAGGTGCACGAAGCGGCCCATCCGAATGCCGGGTCCATCGATGCGGACGTACCAGGGCTTCTTCACCTCGCAGCCCTCGCCCATCTCGTCGACCTGGGGACGCAGAAGATGCTTCGTATAGAAGCGCTGCAGGGCGAGGGTCACCCGCATCATCCAATACGGTCGGTGGTCGCGTCTCACGGAGCTGCCTGAAGGGAGTCTCGGGCGCGGCGGCCCGTGCGCAACTTGGCAATCGAGAGCGCCGGGAACAAGTCCGGTGGACAACACGCAGACCGACTCGGTAGGTGCGTCCGAGGAGGTTTCGCCCATGTCCGAACGACGACGAGAGCCACCGACGACCGGCCCCCACGGCAAGGGGCCACTGGCCGGGATCCGGGTCCTCGCGATCGAGCAGATGCAGGCCCTCCCGTTCGCGACCCAGCTTCTGGGGCACATGGGCGCGGAGGTCGTGAAGGTCGAGCACCCGATCACGGGCGACTCGGGCCGCGGTGCTCTGCCCGCGCTCGAGGACGTCGACGGCAACGAGGTCGGTGCGACGTATCTTCGCAACGCTCTCAACAAGAAGAGCCTCGCGATCGACCTGAAGAAGCGCGACGGAGCAGACCTGATCAAGCGCCTCGTGCCGCGCTTCGACGTCGTCGGCGAGAACTTCAAGCCGGGCGTCATGAAGCGTCTGGGCCTCGCGTACGAAGACCTCGCGCCCCTCCAACCCGGGCTCGTCTACGTCTCCGTCTCGGGATTCGGGAACCTCCTCGATTCTCCGTACCGAGACTGGGCCGCCTACGCGCCGATCGCCGAAGCGATGGGGGGCCTCTACGAGTACAGCCGTCGCGAGGACGAGCCGCCGCGGGTCGGCCCGGCCGGCGCGCTCGGAGACATCGGCACCTCGCTGTTCGCGACGATCGGGATGCTCGCCGCTCTGCGCGAGCGGGAGAGGACCGGGCTCGGGCAATACGTGGACGTGGCGATGTTCGACGCGATGCTCGCGATGGCCGACATCCCTCCGTGCTTCTGGTCGATGGGCGTCCGCGGAAGGCGCGAGGTCCCCGGCGTCTTCGACAGCTTCGCGGCCACCGATGGCTACTTCGTCGTGCAGGCGATTCGCGAGCACCACCTCGCGATCCTCGCCCGCACGATCGGCCACCCGGAGTGGCTCGACGATCCCCGCTTCGCGACACGCCAGGGCTGGCGCGATCATCTCGAGCCGGTCGTGCGGCCCGCTCTGGAAGCGTGGGCTTCGTCGAAGACCAAGCTCGAGGCGTGCAGCGCCCTCGCGAGCGAGGGCATCGCCGCGGGCCCGGGATTGAGCGTGTTGTAGAGGTTCGCCTGATCGAGGTACGGCAGAATGAAAGTTCCCCAGCCATAGCTGTCGTCGCCGAAAAGCGCGCCGGGCGGGAATCCGAGACTCACATCGTGGTAGTTGTGCAGGGCGAGGCCAATCTGCTTCAGGTTGTTTTTACACTGTGTGCGTCGAGCGGCCTCGCGCGCCTGCTGCACTGCGGGAAGGAGCAGTGATATCAGAATTGCAATGATGGCGATCACGACCAGGAGTTCAATGAGTGTAAATCCTCGTTCGTGATCGATTTGATTTCTTCTTTTCATCCTGGAAATTCCCGAAAAGGTCAAGTTGGTAGAGAACAGTGTGGAACCGGATACTGAGGGCAGAATGCGAGCCGCTGACAGGCCACGCAGGAAACTCATGAGGTTGTCAGAAGACGGACGACGTTCACGCGACCT
>JAUIFY010000359.1 GCA_030430245.1 bacterium
GACGCGTCGCCCGGGATCGATTCGGTGGGATGATCCGCATTCGTCCATCCGTCGAGCCTCTCCCCGAAGACCTTCCAGAGGAGGAGGCTTCGGCGACCTTGGAACTTCCGGACGTACCGGCTGGCGTTCGTCTGCCGCCAGAGCGGATTCCCCTGCCAACCGACCAGCGGCATGTAGCCGAAGTCCGGATCGGAATCGGCCGCGAGCCGCGCGTAGTCGCCGGGAAGCCCGTCGTGCGAACTCAGATCGTCGAGCACGAGGGCGCCCGGCGGATTCGGGTTGCTCTGCGTGTGGCAGGGGACACAGCTGCGCTGCAGCAACGGGCGGATGTCACGCAGAAACTCCACGTCGACCGTGCCCATCGATTCGACCCGCAATGCGGGATTCCCGGACCCGTCCTCCGTGAGGAGCGGGGTCTCTCGGCTCAGGTCCACCACGGAGTAGCCGGGCTGGCCCGCTGCCGTCGAGTGGAAGTCGAGCGGCTGCTGGCTGTGCGCATGACAGCCGCCGCAGTCGTAACGCGCCTCGCCCGGCCGAACCTGGTGCCAGGTCTGCGCCATGTTCAGCACGAGGCCTCGACGATCGAGAGTCTGGAACGTGAACGGCGTGTCGGCCGGGATGCGCGCGAGGAAGCTCGTGTCGGGGTTCCCCTCGGCGTCGAGGACCGGACTCCCGTCCGGGTTCCACTTGCGAAGCGGGATCTCACCAAGAATCCGAAGCCGCTCGGACGCGTGGCTATGGAACAGCTGGTTGCCGCTCGGACCGCCGTGCGGCCCATAGCTCCGGTGGGTGCCCGGCTCCATGGCGAGCACGCGAACCGCCCAGATGTCCGCATTCGAGTACCGGCCCGCGTCCGAGCCCTGCGTACCCCAGTTGCCGCTCTGGCCGTTCTCACTCGTGTTGAACGCATCCAGGCCGTCGAACGTGTTCGACCAGCTCTTCACGAGCCCCGGGAAGCTCTCGCGCTTGTAGAAGGTCGACGTCCCCACGAGCCCGTAGGGCGTGCCCGGCGGCAGGGCCGGGTGCGCACTTCCGTCGTTCGGAAGCCACGGGAGCTCGTCGGGCTCCCCCACGCCGTGCACCGCAGCGTACGGAACGACCGCGCGTGGCCACGCCTCGTTGAACGCCGGATCGTTCTTCACCAAGACGAGCTGGTCCGGCGACGTGACGGGGTCGCCGTTCGGAACGACGTAGATGCCGGAGTCGTAGTACGGGATCGTCGTCGGTCGATTGAGGTCGTTCGCCGGCCCCGGCGTCCACACCACCAGGAGATCGCCGCCGGGCGCGGCGGACGGATGAGTGAACTTACCCACACGCACGCCGTCTCCACCCACCGGAGCGGCCTCGTCGTTGCCGTGCGTGAACGGCGTGATCGAGTACATGCCCTTCGGCGTGAAGGGCATCCGGAACGGATACGAGTACCCGCCACCGACCGTCTGCTCGATGGGCGGGTTCTCGGAAGGGAACGCGCCGTGGAACGGCGGCTCGCCGGGCGGTGGCCGCACCGGAAGGCGGTACAGGGCGCCGAAGCCGTTGTTGTTCAAGTTGTAGTAGTCGACGACGACGATGTCTTCGTTCGCGAGCTGCGTCATGAAGTGGAACGCCTGGGCGGGGCGAAAGGCGCTGACGACCGGCTCCCACTGCCGGCCATCGGGCCAGATGCTCCAGATTCCCCAGAGCCGTCGGTCGCGAAGCCCCTGATCCTCGTGCGAGGAGAACATGAGCCGTCCATCGCGGAGAGGCGTCGGATGAAGCGCGCTCGAGATCGTCATGGGCGCGATCGGCGTGACGTTCGAGCCGTCCTCGTCCATCACGAAGATCTGCATCGTCGGGCGCGTGTACCCCTTTGGTGGGGCGAAGCCGTTTCGATTGCTCGTGAACGCGATCTTGCCGCCAGCGACCGGTACCGGCCCGAGATTCAGGATGCCGTATCCGAGTCGGTCGTACTGCGATCCCGGGCTCACCGGGTCGGACTCGTCGAAGTTGCCGGCGCCCGTATTCGGCGTGAACTCGCCGAAGGTCAACTGCTCGATCTGCCGGCTCTGCACGTGGATCCGGTAGATGTCCGCGCCCTGATACGGCAGGCCCCGCTGGTAGTTGATGGCCGGCTGCCGCATGTCGGGGAAGAGGCTGTAGTAGACCCATTCCCCATCGAACGAGACGAAGGGGTCCGTGACCGCACCGTTTCCTCCGGCGACGAGAAGCTCTTCGCTCCCGTCCGGGTGGAGAAGCATGAGGTCTGCGCCCGGATCGATCGCCGCTGGATGGGACACCTCCGGCCACGTGGTGTTCGTGTCGTCGCCGAAGCGCGGCTGCCGGACGTAGACGATGTCGTAGCCCACCGCGAATGCCGCAGACGACCCGATCCCGAGCCAGACGGCCAGGACGACGAACAGGCGCAGACCCCCCATGCACAGTCCCTCCCAGGATCGCTCCCTGCAACGACCGTACCCCGATCCGGATCGGCGAGTCGACCGGTGTCTCGCGCGGGCCCCGGGGCGAAACGTCGCACCTACCTGGGCGAGTCCGCACTGCTGTGCTGCACGGGCTTCGCGTCAGCGGGGTGTCGGCCGACGAAGAACCGTCACCCGGAGCGCACCTCGTCGCCGACCGCCGTCTCGGAGCGCAACGCCTCGACGGCCAGGCGGCGGCCTCCTTCTTCGAGGAACCGCGGCCGGGCGAGTCCCATCCTCTTCAGACGAGCGAGAGTCGCCATCTTCAAGACGCCCAGCCCGTACTTGCTGCTCCGCGCGAAGTTGATGGACGACGAATCCGGTGCATACCGCGTCGGACACGTCACCTCGGCGATCTTGAATCCGAACTCGACGGCCTGCACGAGCATCTGGTTGTCGAAGATGAAGTCGTCGTCGTTCTCCTCGAGCGGGAGCCGCAGCAGCAGCTCCCGAGAGAACGCACGGTAGCCCGTGTGGTACTCCGAGAGCTTCTGCCCGAGGATCAGGTTCTCGGCGAGCGTGAGAAACCGATTCGCGACGTACTTGTAGACCGGCATCCCGCCGCGAATGGCGTCGCCGCCCAGGATGCGGGACCCCAGCGCGACGTCGAAGAGCCCGCTCGAGATGCACGAAGCGAGCGCGGGCACGAGCTTGGGCTGGTACTGGTAATCCGGGTGGACCATCACCACGATGTCGGCCCCCCGGTTCAGCGCTTCGGTGTAGCACGTCTTCTGGTTGCCGCCGTACCCGCGGTTCCGCGGGTGCACGATGACGTGCAGACCGAGATTCCGCGCGACGGCAACCGTATCGTCGCTCGACTGATCGTCGACGACCACGAAATCGTCGACGGCTTCCCGGGGCACGTCGGCCACGGTCTGCTCGAGCGTCTTTGCCGCGTTGTAGGCCGGCAACACGACGCAGACACGTTTGCCGTCGATCACGGGTTCCTCACTGTCGGCGCGACACGGAGCATGGCATCGAAACGAAGGGCGGACCCGTACCGCTCGCATTCCCGCGCGCGCCGGGCAAGTGGTACGTCCCTATAGGGGCGCGGCGAACCGCCCCGACGCCCCCGCTCAACCCGAGGTCGGCGGCAGATAGCCCCGCGCCATCTCGCGAAATTCGGCCACCTGCTCCTCGACCCAGACGTCGTCGCGGTCGAGCTCGTCGGCCAGAAGGCGCGCCACGTCGGGCGCCGCCTCGATGGCCGCTCGAGCGTCGAGCAAGAGACTCCGGGTACGCCTGGAGAGCACGTCGTCCACCGTGCGCGCCATCTCGTGACGCGCCGCCCATACGATCTGCGCCCGGTCGTACGGGAGGTGCGGGTGAACCTCCGCGCCGAGATCCGGACGGCCGTCGACGAGGGCCGTCACGTCGTCCGCGTCCGACCCATACATCTCCATGTGGCCCTCGTGGGGGCGATCCGGATCGTCCCGGGCCATCCAGCCGTGCAGCCGGAGATTCTCGGTGATGCAGGGGCTCTCCGGCAGCTCCGCCTCGAGCGCGGCGTCGTCCACCGTGTCCTCCGCCATCTTTCGATAGGTCGTCCACTTCCCGCCGACCAGCGTCACGAGCCCGGAGTCCGAGACGATGACGGAGTGCTCGCGGGAGATCGACTTCGTGCCCCCCCGCTCTCCTCCCCCGCGGAACAACGGCCGCAGCCCGGCGAAGTAGCTCAGCACGTCGTCCTCACGCGGATCGCGCTCGAGATAGCGGCCCGCGTTCCGCAGGATGAAGTCGACTTCCTGGGGGAGCGGTCGGGGCTCGATCGCCGGCTCCTCGACGGCGGTGTCCGTCGTCCCGACGAGAACGCGACCGTGCCAGGGAATCACGAACAACACTCGCCCGTCGTCGGTATGTGGAACCATCAGCGCGGTGTCACTCGGCTGAAACGCGCGGTCGAGCACGAGATGCACCCCCTGGCTCGGCGCGAGCGTGGCCTCGCTCGCGGGGACGTCCATCTTGCGGACCTCGTCGGCGAAGATGCCGGTCGCGTTCACGACGACCCTCGCGCGGATCTCCAGCTCGCGACCCGTCTCCCGATCGACGGCACGGACGCCCACGACCGCGTCGTTCTCCTTCATCAGGCCGACGACCGCGAAGTAGTTGAGAACGATCGCCCCGTGGTCGGCGGCGGTGCGCGCGAGCGTGAACGCCATTCGCGCATCGTCGAACTGCGCGTCGTGATAGATCACACCGCCGAGCAGGTTCTCCGTCTCGACGTTCGGGATGCGGGCGATCGTCTCCTTGCGATCGAGGACCCGCGAGCGCGCGATGTTGAGCTTGCCCGCCAGGCGGTCGTAGACCTTCAGCCCGACGCCGTAGAACGGCCCCTCCCACCACTTGTACCGCGGAACGACGAAGCCGAGGTCTCTCACGAGATGCGGCGCATTGCGGCAGAGCAGCCCGCGCTCACGCAGCGCCTCGAAAACGAGGGAGACGTTGCCCTGCTGCAAGTACCGCACGCCGCCGTGCACGAGCTTCGTACTCCGACTGGAGGTCCCCTTGGCGAAGTCGTGCTTCTCGAGCAGGAGAGTCCGATACCCGCGTGTCTGCGCGTCCACGGCGACCCCGAGCCCGCTCGCCCCACCCCCGATCACGAGGACGTCGAACGGCTCGCCGTCCAGGGCGGCCAGCATCTCGTCGCGCTTCACGCCCGAGATCACTAACGTGCGCGGCTCGCCAGATCACGCGGGGCCGCATCGGCGGTCCGACCCGACCGGCCCGGGCGGAGTGGGGTCGGTCAGTCGAAGTCGAACCGCGGCTCACGCCGCACCCGCTCGTAGAGGCTCGCGAGCGCCAGATCGCTCCACACCGCACCGGGAACGACGGCCAACCCGAAGGTCAGCGAGCCGATGCCGAACAACACCAGGCGGCAGAGGGTGAGACCGAGGATCGTCCAGCCGTGACCGCGGGTGCGCTCGAAGCTCTCGAAGAGCGCGTCGACCCCCGAGAGGCCTTCGTCGACGAGCAGGTA
>JAUIFY010000360.1 GCA_030430245.1 bacterium
CGTCGGTGCTCCAGCGGTCGCGACTGAGCGCGTCGAGCTCCTCGATCACGCGCTCGTTCACGTCGGCCGGCACGATGCCGTCGAATCGTAGGAATCCCCGGGCCACGAACCGGGCCATCTCCTTCGTCGTGAGCTTGGTCATTCGAGATACCCCAGTGCTTCGAGCTTCTGGCGCGTCGCCTCGTCGAGAACTCGTTCTTCCTGCGCGGCGGGACCGCTCCCGCTCTCGTCGGCGTCCGACGTCTCGTCTCTCTCTCTCTCGGAGTCTTGCGCGAGGTATGCATCGATGAAGGCCTGTCCCTCCTCGAGGAGCTCCGGGTACGCGAGTGGCGCCTGCTCGCCCGGGTCCTTCGTGAGGTCGAAGGCCTTCATCTCGGACCCGTCGTCGAGCCAGATCCACTTCGTCGTGGAGGTGCGCGCCGTGACCATCCTCACGCCCTTGTGGGTCCCCTCGGCGAACCGAACCTCGTTCCCTTCCAACGGTCCGCCCGCAAGCGCGGTGACGAGGCTTCTGCCGGGAACGCGGCTGGGTGGTGCGAGTCCGACCAGATCGAGGATCGTCGGGGTCACGTCGACGAGCGACACCTGATCCTCGACCACG
This sequence comes from bacterium, assembly GCA_030430245.1. GTDB lineage: Bacteria > Desulfobacterota > Binatia > UBA12015 > UBA12015 > VGTG01. Next base: position 602 of record JAUIFY010000360.1, read on the forward strand.
TGTCCCGCGGGAATGCGGCCCGGATCCCAGAAGAGGAGCGGCACTCGAAGCACCTCGTCGTACACGGACTTCGCGTGTCCCAGGCGTCCGTGCTCGCCGAACTCGTCGCCGTGGTCCGCGGTGATGACCACGAGCGTGTCCTCGAGGACGTCGAGGCGTTCGAGCTCGGAGAAGAGCCGTCGCAACGCGCCGTCGGTGTAGTGCACCTCCGCCGCGTACGCTCGACGCGTCGCTTCCCACCGAGCCTCGTGCTTGTCGATCTTCGACGCGTCGGGCGGGGGGATCGCCGCCAGGGCCTCGGGCTTCGGGGCGTAGGGCGAGTGAGCCTCGTAGGTGTGGAGGAACAGGAAGAAGAGCTCCCGCGGGTGTCGCTCGAGCCACGCAACGCCGTCGGCAAACGTCGCGTCCACCGAACCCGTCACTTTCAAGCTTCCCTTGTGCTCCCGGTACGAGTCGAATCCGCGGGCGAATCCCGACCCGGCGAGGATCATCGCGTTCTCGGTGACGGCTGCGGTCTCGTATCCGGCCTTGGCGAGCAGCTGGGGGAGGGTCTTGATGCCGTGGTCGAGCTGGTGAGTCGCGAATCGGACCCTGTGGCGGGCAGGGTAGAGCGCGGTGAAGAGGCTCATGTGCGACGCCGACGTCGATGGGTAGGTCGAGACGGCTTGCGTGAATCGCGACCCTTCCTGGGAGAGCCGATCGAACCAGGGGGAGATGGGCGTGCCGTTGTACTCCGCTCCGAGGAAGTCGGCGCGCACCGTGTCGAGCGAGATCAAGAGGACGTTGCGACGGTCGCCCCGCGGACGGGACGCGAGAATCTGCGGTGCTCCCCAGACGGGAAACGCCACGGAGCTCTCGGGGAACTCCTTGGCGCCGGTCGCAACCGAGGTGAACGTGAACTTCGCCTCGCGATCGCCCAGGTCCGAGAGATCGACGCGGCGGTCGTGCCACCGGCCCCCCTCGCTGGCGGGCAGGGTTTCGCGGAGGAGCTCCCTCTCGCCCCCCTCCCATGTCGCGGTGATCGCGAACTCGGTCGGCCCGGCCTCGGCCTCTTCGGCGAAGTCCGCGATCGCGAGGCCGACCGAGAGCACGGCGTCCGGCGGGATCCGAACGTGCCGGGTCGAGAACGTGCGCCGGGTCGGCTCCAGGACGTGGGCCAGGACCTGCACGCGGCTGTGCTCGGTCAGCTTCGTGGAGTCGTACTTCAGGTTGAAGGAGAGTGTGTTCGACGCTTCCGGGATCACCCGCAACGGAAGCGGCTCGGGAAGGTAGCTCACCCCGAGGCGCACGCTGGGGATCGCGACGAGCTGCTTGCCCCGTGCGTGGCTGGGCACGCCCGCCTCGATCACGATGCGCCGCGTGCTGTTCTGGCCGGGCTTCGCGGTCGCTCCGAGCAGGAGAAACGGGGGACAACCGAACGCGGGCCGGAATTCGTTGCCGATCGCGCATCGCACGGGCACGTTCGACTGCGGTAGGGCCGCGCCGTGCTCGGTCAGCCGGACCACGGGCTCGAGAACGGTGGTGGGCCTGGGGGGGCTACACGCCGCGAGGAGCGCCACGAGCGCCGTGCACGGGAACGATGGAAGCCGGTGCGTCCGCACGCGTGTTGGCCCTAGCACGGGTTTCTCGCAGCGTCGACGGGCCGGGGCCTCGCGCGTCACGTCTTCGGTCGCAGCCAGACGTTCCGGTAGCGGACGGGGTTTCCGTGATCCTGCAGGAAGATCGGCCCCGGTTCGGGGGTCTCGGGAGCGCCGAGGCCCGTCGGACCCGCCAGCTCCACGTCGTCGTGGATCACGACTCCGTTGTGTCGGACCGTCACCCGCGCGGGCTCGGACTTCCCTCCCGCCTCGTCGAACCGCGCGGCCCGGAAGTCGATGTCGTACGTCTGCCAGGCGAGGGGAGGAAGCGCCATGTTCACGAGCGGGCGGTGCTGCTGGTAGAGGCCACCGCACTCGTCGTGAGCACCGTCGAGCCCGAAGCTGTCGAGAACCTGGATCTCGTATCGCTTCTGGAGATACACGCCGCTGTTGCCGCGCTTCTGGTCGACCAGGTGCGGCTCGAAGGGAGTGCGGAACTCCACGTGCAGCTCGAAGTCGCGGAAGCGGTCTCGGCTGAGTGCTCCCTGCATCAACCGGCCGGCGTCGTCGACCGACCCATCGAACGCGTTCGTGCCGTGGCCGAACAGGACGATGGCATCGTCGGGTGGCGTCGCTCCGAGGGTCGGGCTCTCGCGCTCGACGCGTGGCAAGACGTCGCGGATCCCGTCGGGCGTGGTGAGGACCATCGAACCGCCCTCGATGCGTGCCTCCGCCCGACCCCGCAGGGTCGTGACGTCGCCGGCGCGCGTGCCGCGGAGCGTGATCGGCGTCGCGCCGTTCCAGCCCGCGCCCGGAAGGCCGCCGTGGTAGAGGCGGGCGTCGAACCGCCGTTCGCCGCGTGCGATCACCTGCACGGCGAACGGAGAGCCGTCGGCCGCGTACTCCCCCTGCACGAGGAAATCCGGCCCAGCGGCCTCGGGGTCGGTGTAGTGGGGTGCCGCGCGCATCTCCGGGTCGAGGCGCAGGAGTGCCGGCATCAACCGGTCGAAGTTCGCGATCGCCCATGCGAGAGCAGCGATCAGCACCAGAGAGACCCACAGGACCCCGCGGATCCGGCGACGGCGTGTCATCCGCGGAGCCTACCCGCATTCGGTGCTCGGGATGAAGCGCCCGCGGCTCAGGTGCGGACGTTGGACGGAGCCGCGGTGCTCCGCGGCGCGTCCGCGGTCGATTTCTGCGGTGTGCCTCCACAGCGTGCGAGGGCGGCTGCGAGGAACCGCGGCGCCACCGGCTTGCTCACGTAGTCGTCCATGCCGGCCGCGAGACAGGTGTCGCGGTCCTCGTCCATCGCATTCGCGGTCATGGCCACGATGCGGGGGCGGAGCTCCTGGGGAAGACGGGCGCGGATCTGGCGGCTCGCTTCGAGTCCGTCCATCTCCGGCATCTGCACGTCCATCAGGATGACGTCGTAGGGCTGGCGTTCGATCGCCTGGAGCACCTCGAGACCGTTCGCGGCGAGGTCGGCCCGGTAGCCCATCTTCTCGAGCATCTTGAGGGCGACCTTCTGGTTGATCTGGTTGTCCTCGGCGAGCAGGATGCGGAGCGGCATGCGGTCGGCGAGACCGGAGTCGATCTGCGAGGAGCGTCGCTCGGGTTGTGCGTCCTGCCCCGTGTAGATCGTCGCCAGGGCGGCGCGGAGCTGATCGGGGCGCGTCGGCTTGGTGAGGATCGCGGAGAAGAGAGCGAGGCCCGCATCGCCGGTCTTCGTCAGGCTCTCGCGGGGGACCGCCGTCGCCGCCGAGCTGAGAAGGAGCAGGGGCATCCTCTCGAGCGCCGGACGCTTGCGGATCTCCCGCGCGAGCTCGATGCCGTCCATCTCCGGCATCTGCATGTCCAGGATGACGAGATCGTAGGGCTCCGCTCGGTCGAGCCTCTCCAGCGCCTCGGGCCCGCTCGCGGCCGCGGTCGCCTCCATGCCCCAGGAGGCGGTTTGGCGGGTCAGGATGAAGCGGTTGGTCTCGTTGTCGTCGACGATCAGAACGCGACGCCCCTCGAGAGCCGCGGGCTCGGTGAACTGGTGGATTTCGAAGTTCGCCGGCTCGTCGGCGAAGAGCGTGAAGTGGAATGTGGAGCCGTCGCCGGGCGCGCTGTCCACCCACATGCTCCCGCCCATCAGCTCGCTGAACCGCTTCGAGATGACGAGGCCCAGACCGGTGCCGCCGTATTTCCGCGTCGTCGAGGCATCCACCTGGCTGAAGGACTGGAAGAGTCGATTCCGGCGATCCTCGGGGATGCCGATGCCGGTGTCCCGTACCGAGATCTGTAGCTGGCAACGCGCGCCCTCGCGGTGGAGGAGCTGCACCTTGACCTCGACTTCGCCCTTCTCGGTGAACTTGACCGCGTTCGACAGGAGGTTCACGAGGATCTGTCGTAGGCGCGTCACGTCGCCCACGATTCCGCGGGGGACGCCGTCGCCGAACGAGTAGGTGAGCTCGAGCCCCTTCTCGCCGGCCTTGAGAGCCAAGAGGTCGACTGATTCCGCGACTGCGAGGTGGAGGTCGAAGGGCTGCTGCTCGAGCTCGATGCGGCCGGCCTCGATCTTCGAGTAGTCGAGGATGTCGTTGATGATCGTGAGAAGCTGTTCGCCACTCGCACGGATCGTCTCGGTGAAGCCCGTCTGCTCCTTCGTGAGTGGTGTGTCGAGAAGAAGTCCGGTCATGCCGATGACTCCGTTCATCGGCGTCCGGATCTCGTGGCTCATGCAGGCGAGGAACTCGGACTTGTGCTTGGCGGCCGATTCGGCCTCCTCGCGGGCCGCTTCGAGCTTCTCGGTGCGATCCGTGACGAGTCGCACCGCCTCGTTCAACGCGGCGCCCAGATCGCCCAGCTCGTCGCCGCTCTTCACGTCCGCCCGGCGTTCGGTGTCGCCGGCGGCGAGCGCGCCGGCGGTGACGACCAGCTCGTCGATCGATCGCGTCATGCGTCGGGGAATGACGTAGGCGAGAAGCCCTCCGAGAAACACCCCGACGGCCACCGTCGCGAGGACGAGCGAGCGCATCGTGCTCGCTTGCACGAGCATCCGCTCCCCCGTGGTCTTCATCGCGGCTTCCTGGCTCTCGACGAGCTCGTTCAGGATTGCGATGGCCTCGTTGGCGAGGGGGACTCCTCGGCCGACGAGCATCGACTGCGCGCGATTCCAATCGGGCGAGCGCCGCAGCTCGATGATGCGCGCGATGAGCG
>JAUIFY010000361.1 GCA_030430245.1 bacterium
GAGATCTCGATCTCGTCGCCCGCCATGTCCTCCTCGATCCCTTCGAACAGGGGCGAGGAGAGATAGCGCTCGCCGGTGTCGGGCAGCATGCAGAGCACGGTCGATCCTTGGTCTGCCTTCTCCGCGATCTGCATGGCGATTCCGAACGTCCCCCCGCCCGAGATTCCGGTGAAGATGCCTTCCTTCCGCGCCAGCTTCCGAGACCATTCGATCGAGGTCGCACCGGCGATCGGGATGAGCTCGTCGAAGTACTTGCCGTCGATCGCCTCCTGCAGAACGAGGGGGATGAAGTCCGGCGTCCAGCCCTGGATCGGGTGCGGCTCCCAGGCGGGATGGGTGACGGCGGGCGACCCGTCCGCGGTGCGCTCCTGCGGGTTGCCGCTGCCCACGATCGCGGCGTTCGCCGGCTCGGTCAGGATGATCTTCGTGTCCGGCCGCTCCTTGCGCAGCACGCGGGCGACGCCCGTCGCGGTGCCGCCGGTTCCGTAGCCGGTCACGTAGTAGTCGAGTCGGCGGCCCTCGAAGTCGGCGAGGATCTCGCGAGCGGTCGTGTTCTCGTGGATGAGCGCGTTCGCCTCCGTCTCGAACTGCCGCGCGAGGAACCATCCGTGCTTCTCGGCGAGCTCGACCGCCTTCTTGTACATCCCGATGCCCTTCTCGGCGCGCGGCGTGAGGATGACCTTGGCACCGAGGAAGCGCATCAGCTTGCGACGCTCGATCGAGAAGCTGTCGGCCATCGTCACGACGAGCGGGTAGCCCTTCGCGGCGCAGACCATCGCGAGCCCGATTCCCGTGTTGCCACTCGTCGCCTCGACGACGGTCTGTCCGGGCTTCAGCGTTCCGCTGCGCTCGGCCTCCTCGATGATGCTGATCGCGAGTCGGTCCTTCACGGAGGCGGCCGGGTTGAAGAACTCGGCCTTGACGTAGACGTCGACGCCGTCGGGAGCGAGAGAGCCGATCTTGATGCACGGCGTGTCCCCGATCGTCTGGGTCACGTCGTCGTAGAGCCGGCCGCGGCCGGAGGTGGTCCGTCTTTCTTTGCTCATGAATCCCCCATACCTGGTTTTGCCCAGGGGGTTCTAGCCCAGCGGGCTTCGAACGCACGTATCCGACGATGCGGCCGGCGTTCCCGGGCCTCCGTGCGAGGCCCGGCCGGCGGAGTGCCGGCTGGGCTGGACCGGCCGATTTCGCGTGCGCGGCGGGGCAGCCTACACTGGTGCCATGAAGATCGAGGGCTCCTGTAGCTGCGGTCGCGTCCGGTACTCGTGTGAGGCCGACGGTCCCGTCCCGTTCCTGCGCTGCTACTGCACGTTCTGTCGGAAGACGGGAAGCGGCGGTTTCATGATCAATCTCCTCGCGAGGGCCGACGGGTTGCGCGTCGAGGGCGAGACGCACGTGAAGACCTACCGCGCGACGATCCAGCGCGAGAAGGACCCCGTGCCGCGTCCGAGCGGCCACGCACGCCACTTCTGCGGCGAGTGTGGCTCGCACCTCTGGGCGCGCCACGACCGCTGGCCGGATCTGATCCACCCGGTTGCGAGCAGCGTCGATACGCCGCTGCCGATCGCGCCCACGCACTCGCACGTCTTCCTGCGGTCGAAGCCGGCGTGGGTGCCGGTCGACGCGGGCTCCGGCGACGAGAGGTTCGAGACGTACCCGCAGGAGTCGCTCGAGGCCTGGCATCGCCGGCACGGGCTCTACGAGGGGTGACGCGTCGACATCCTCTTTGGGGCCGCGTACTCGAGCTGGAACGGGGCTCTCCGGGGCGCTAGCCAAGAAGGATGTCGGATCTTCTTCCCGAGGACGAGGGCCTCGAGCTCCTGCACACCCGGCAGTACGAGACGAAGGTCTACTACGTGTCGGATTCGGAGCTGTTGGCGCGAGGAGCCGTTCGCGACACCAAGCCGCCGGGGCTCTACATCGCGGGCGACCCGAACACGCTCGACATCCACGAGATGCACGTCGAGCTGCGGATCGGTCTCCCCGATCTCACGATCTCGTCGGTCGAAGTGCTCTTCGAGACACACCCCGCGTCGACGTGCCCGCACATCGCGCCGCATTACGAGAAGTTGGTCGGCTTGCCGATCGCGCGTGGGTTCACGCACAAGGTGCGCGAGCTGTTCGGCGGGCCGCGCGGCTGCACGCACACGACCGCGCTGCTTCAGGCGATGGCGCCGGCCGTCGTCCAGACGATGTGGTCGGTCAACATGCGTCGCAAGCGCCAGGCCGAGATCGCGGGAGAGGCGCCGAGCACGGCCCAGCGCGATCGCATGTTCGCCGGGAACCTCAACACCTGCCACGTATGGGCGGAAGACGGGGAGCACGTCGCCGCGCTGCGTCGCGGCGAGCTGCCTCCCCCTCCGCAGCAGGTCGTCGAGCGCCTCGAGGAGCTCGGGCGCGATCCAGCGGAGTGGCGGAAGTAGGGCGCGTGCGTCAGGAGCCCCCCACCGGAGCCGATTGCGGGCCGAGCCAGATCGGGGACGTCCACGCTCGCTCCCGGATCGTCTTCGGCTCGGTCGGATCCGAGCACGTCGGTGGACGGTCGGCCGGTGGGAGTCGGTTGCACTCGTACGTCGTCCAGCGGCACGAGGGATTCTCGAGCACGCGGGCGTAATAGAAGGCGCGCTCGCCGGGCCGGTGGTCGGGGTCCCTCCACACCCCGCAGAGGCCGTCGGCCCCGCGCCCGGACGGGATGCACGTGTTCGTGTCGACGGACGCGCTTGGGTCCGGATCACCCGCCACGTCGTAGAAGCGTTCGTGGACGCCGTCTTCATCGAGCCAGCCCTTCACGATCTGGATGCGTTCGAGCGCGGTGCCCGGACGCCGGTCCGTGCCGGGGTCGCGCTGTGCGGCGACGACGAAGGTCGGCACTCGTCCCTCGATGGAGGGCGGGGGGAGGACGGCGCCCATCGGAACTCCCTCGCGGTAGGCCACGGAGACGAGGTTCGGGTTTGCGCACAGATCCGCAGGCAGCTCCCAGGCTCCGAAGAAGCGAACCGTGATGCGGGGGCCGGTCGTCGCGAAGGTCTCGCGACGACGGAGTGCGGCGAAGAGGCTCGCGCGTGAGTTCTCTTCGGCCCAGACTCCGGCGAGCCCGCCCGGGTTGAATTGGGTCCCGGCGCGGTTGCCGTTCTTCTGAAGCCGCTCCAGGGGCTCGTCGTCGACGTTGCCTCGGTGTCCGCGGAACGCGTCTTCCTCGACCGCGCCGGGCGTGCCCAGATGGGTGTCCGTGCTCGCGACGACGCCTACGGCGAACGGATTCACGCCGAGCCGCGACTCTTCCTCGAGGCCGGCGAGAAGGATTCCGCGCAGGAAATCGCGGCGCGAGACGCAACCGGCGTTGGCGGTTCCGCCGGCGCCGGTGCCGTCGCCACAGTCCTCGATGGTCCCGCGACGGAGCTTCTCGAACGAGCAGAGCTCGTCGGCCGTTCCGGCGGCAGCGGAGAACTCGGTGCGACACTCGGAGTCGGCCTTGTGTTGGAAGATCTCGAGAAGCGGCTCGAGACGGGCGCGCAGGGCCGCCTGCCCGCGCTCGTCGTCGAGACTCGTCGCCTGAGGGTACTCGGTGCGGAACGCGTTGCCGTTGCTCTGGTTCGTGTTGTGTGGGATCGCCAGCACGTCGCAGCCCTCGATGGCGTTCGTGCAGCGGTCTTCGAGTGCCTGCCAGAGGCCGAAGGCGGTCGGCTCCTCGACGTAGGAGATCGGAGCGGGCACGTTCGCGCTGGCGAAGATGACGTTGCGATGCTGCGAGCTCGCGCCGGTGTTCGCGGTGTACTCGTAGGCGACGAGGCTCGTGAACTCGCACCCGTCGCTTCGGTCGTGCGCCTCTTCGGCCGCGTCCACGATGCGTCGCCAGACGCTCGAGCCGTACTCGCGGCAGACGGCGCCGTCGTCCCCGCAGACCGAGGGGTCGCGCGCCGGGGATGGCAGCACGGTTTGCGTGCCGAAGACGGACTGACCGGCGAGCCCGCCGGTGCGGAAGATCCGGCAGGAGGCCGACTCGAAGGTGGGCGACGCGGGATCGGCGCAGGCGTCGACCTCGGCCAGGAACTCCGCGTGATCCGTCACGGCGGCGAAGTCGAGGGGGCGTTCGAGGGCAGTCGTCGCGCCCGCCACGATCCGCGGCTCTCCTCGCGCGAAGCGGTAGGCGTCGCGTGGCGTCGCACCGACCCCGAACACCGGCACGTCGAACGAGAATGCCGTATGCACGTGGAGATCCCCGAAGAAGGCACGTCGGAGAGGGTCGTGGTCGGCGCACGCGGAGGAGGGCGCCTGGGCCGACGTCGGGGGGGAGGAGGCGTCGCCGCACGCGCTGACCGTGAGGACTGCCGCGCCGAGGAGGGCGGTGGCGAGGAGTCGCATTCCCACGAGTGAATTCATGACGGCAGGGCGCATCCGTCTTGTCCCACGACGGAGCGGCATCTGTCGAGCCTCCGAGCGAACCGTCGCGACGCTGGCTTGCGCGCGACCGAAATGCGAGGCTCCGGACGATGCCGAAGTCGAAGGGCCACGCGCTCGACAGAGTGGCGGCGTCGTGACATCTCGGGCGGGCTCGATCGCGCGGGGGATCGTGACGTACGGATTCTATCCGGCGTCACTCGTAGGGTGCGTGTGGGCGACCCTTCGGCTGCTCGACGCGGGCGTCGAGCCCGGGAGCGCGGTCGCCATCAACGGGATCGCCTTCGCGGTCCTCTGCGGCGTGGTCGAAGTGCTCGTGCCCGAGACGCCGGAGTGGAAGCTCGACGGCGGCGAGCTTCGGGCGGACGTGCTGCACATGGTGCTGACCAACACGATCCCGGCGGCGCTCTTCCGGATCCTGTTCTTCAGTGCCGTGGTGGCGGCGTCCGAGCACGTGAGCCGCTTTCTCGGAGGCTCCCTCTGGCCGAACGGCTGGCCGCTCCTGGGCCAGCTCGCGTTCGCCCTGGTCGCCGCGGAGATCGCGTCCTACTCGATCCACCGCTTTCTGCACGAGTCCAGGTTCTTTCGCTGGCACTCCGTGCATCACAGCTCGCCGCGAATGTACTTCATGCTCGTCGGCCGCAAGCACCCGTTTCAGGCGTTCTTTACCTATGGCGGACGCCTGTCGGTCTTGTGGTTTCTCGGGATTCCTCCCGACGTGTTCGCCCTCTACGCGGTGTTCACGGCCACCAATGGCTACGTGCAGCACTCGAACATCCACATGCGGTCGGGCGTGCTGAACTGGGTCCTCGCGACGCCCGAGCTGCACTGGGCGCATCACGAGAAGGACCCGGCCGACTCGAACTCGAACTACGGCGACGTCCTGATCCTCGTCGACGTGCTTCTGGGCACGAGGCGCATGCCGCCCGATCTGGCCAAGCTCTACGGTGGTGTGGGGCT
>JAUIFY010000362.1 GCA_030430245.1 bacterium
AAGGTGGTCGGCGAGCAGATCACCCGGCTGAATTCGACGCGGGCCTATTGCGTGGCGCTTTCCGCCGCCATCACCGTCCTCATCGCCACCTCGCTCGGCCTGCCGGTGAGCTCGACGCATATCGCCGTCGGCGCCGTATTCGGTGTCGGCTTCCTGCGCGAATACCTCGAAAATCCGAACCGGCGGAAGCTGCGCCCAGGACACAAGCTCAACGCAACGGCGACCGACGCCTTCAACAGCCGCAATGCCCGGCGCAGCCGCTATCTGGTGCGCCGGCGTTTCCTCTGGTCGATCGCGATGGCGTGGGTGGTCACTGTGCCGGCAACGGCTGGTCTAGCAGCTGTGATTTATGCTCTCTTGCAGCTTTTGTAATCCATTTGCGCAAATCCCCGAACTGCCGCAGCAGCACCAGGTGATGACGAACTACTTCAACGACGATCCGCTGCTCGGCCCGTCCTACGCCTGTGCGCGCCTCCTCTGGGAGCGAAGCGACTTCAAGCCGAAGGACGTCCCCGTCGCGCAGCTGTACGACGCGTTCAGTCCTCTCATTCCTCTCTCTCTCGAGGGGTACGGCTTCTGCGGCCGCGGGGAGGGCGCAGCGTTCACGGAGGACGGAGCGCTCGAGTGGCCCGACGGTCGGTTGCCGACGAACACGTCGGGGGGCGGGATGTCCGAGGCGTACGTTCACGGCTTCAATCTCGTCCTGGAGGGCGTCCGTCAGATCCGCGGGACGTCGACGTGTCAGGTGGCGGATGCGCGGTGCTCGATGGTGACGAGCGGCGAGGGCGTGCCGACGAGCGCTCTGCTGCTTCGGGGGTGACGACGATGGCGGAGACCGGATTTTTGCTTCCGAACCCCGAGGACCCGGAGAACGCGCCCTTCTGGAGCGCCACGGCCGACGGCGAGCTCCGCGTGCAGCGGTGCTCGGACTGCGGTCGGCGCCGCATGCCTCCGCGCCCGATGTGCCCCGGCTGCCGGTCGCTCGCGAGCGGATGGGAGCGCCTCTCGGGCCGCGGCACGATCTGGTCCTTCGTCGTCCCGCATCCGCCGCTCCTCCCGGCCTACGCCGAGGTCGCGCCGTACAACGTGATCCTCGTGGCGCTCGACGAGGATCCGACCCTCCGCCTGGTCGGCAACCTCGTCACCGGTCCGGAGGGCTCGATCGGCGAGATCGATCCCGGGACGATCGAGATCGGGGAGGCGGTGCGCGTTGTGTTCGCCCCCGTGGGCGACGTCTTTCTTCCCCGCTGGGTGCGCGTCGAGGCGTGAACGAGAGCGGACGGGGGCGTTCTTCTCAGGGCGCCGGCACCGGAGCTACGTTCCCTTGTCGGTGGGCGTGTAGATCGGGATCGAAGACGGCTTCGCGGCGTCGTTGCCCGGCTTGAGGGAGATGATCTTGCCGCCGCCGCTCTTTTCCACCTCGTCCACGCGGACGATCGCGTGCATCGGGACGTGGATGCGGCTCACGCCGGCGAACTCGTTCTTCAGGTCCTGCTCCGTCGGATCCACGATGAGCTCGGACTTCCGGCCCCACAGGAGTCCCGAGATCTCGACGAAGCCGAAGAGGGTCCCCTGGGTGACCTGCTTTGCGTAGAGCTCGAAGATCTTGCCTTCGTTCAGGAACCGAACGCGGTAGACCGGTTGTTTCTTTGCCACGGGACTGGAGCTTCGCGATCGCAGCGCCGCGTGACAAGGGCCGGGTCAGCTCGCCGCGTCGGCCCGTTTCGGGGCCGGGCCGATCCACTGCGAAACGACGCGCTGGAGGTCCGGTAGGCGAACGGGCTTGGAGAGGTACTCGTCCATGCCGGCGTGGAGGCAGCGCTCCCGGTCGCCGGGCGCGGCGTTCGCGGTGAGGGCCACGATGGGGACCTCGCCGCGCTCCCCTTCGAGCTTCCGGATTCTTCGCGTGGCCTCGTAGCCGTCCATCTCCGGCATCTGGCAATCCATGAAGACCAGGGCGAAGGTCCGCGTCTCGACGGCAGCGACGGCCTCGCGCCCGTTCTCGACGACTTCGGTCGCGTAGCCGAGCTTCTGCAGGAGGCGCGTCGCGATCATCTGGTTGGCGGGGTTGTCCTCCGCGATGAGAACCGGAAGCTCGGCGGCCGCCGCACCGACGACCCGCAGTCGAGGACGTCCCGGCGTCGGACGTACCTCCGCGGTCCTCGAGATCGCTGCCGGTGTCTCGGGGGAGATCGTGAGGGCGGCCGGCTCCATCGGGACCTGCACGGTGAACGTGGTGCCGCGGCCGGCTTCCGAGTCCATCCGGATCTCGCCTCCGAGGTGGTCGAGGATCTCTCGCGCGACCGCGAGGCCCAGCCCCGACCCTCCGTGCGCGCGAGTCGAGGATCCATCGGCCTGCGCGAACGCCTCGAAGATGACGCCCTTTCGCTCGTCGGGGATGCCGATGCCCGTGTCGCGAACCACGAAGGTGAGGTCGAGCTTCCGATCGGCACGGGGCGTGGCCTCGAGCGAAACGCGGATCTCGCCGGAGTCGGTGAACTTGACGGCGTTGTCGACGACGGCGTCGACGACCCGAGCGACTCGTCGCTGGTCTCCGCGCACGGATCGGGGAAGCCCGGGGGCCATGGTCAGTTGGAAGCGCAGGCCCTTTGCTGCAGCCCGTTGAACGTGTGGTGCCGCGGTCTGCGACACGGTGTCGGCAAGATCGAACTCCCGGGTCTCGATCGGAGCGTGCTCCCGCCGCAAGCTCGAGATGTCGAGCATGTCGACCAGGATCTCGAGAAGTCCGTCGGCCGACTGGCGCGCGCTCGTCGCGAAGTCGCGCTGTTCCTCGTCGAGTTCGCTCTGGAGCAGCAAGTCGGTCATGCCGATGATGCCGTTCATCGGCGTACGGATCTCGTGGCTGACGGTCGCGAGGAACTCGTCCTTCATCGCGGCGGCGCGCACGGCCTCGTCGCGGGCGGCCCGAAGCTCCCGCGCCTGGGCCTCGATCGTCTCGCCCCGCGCGGTGAGGGCGTCGAGCTGTCTCGCCATCGCACGCCGCGCGATCAGAGCGAACGCCACGATGCAGGCGACGAGTCCGGCCCGTCCGACGAACAGCTCGGTCCCGGAGAGGATGAACTCGGTGGGTAGAGGCACGGTCCCGTGGAGTGCCTGGACGACCCCCATCGCCGCGACCGAGGTCGCCCCCCACGCGAGTGCGGCGCCCGTCGAGAGGAGATACGCCGCGGCGAGGGGAATCGTGATCAGGTACCAGATCGAGAGTGAGCCGGAGCCGCCGGAGAGTAGCGCGGCGACGACGATGGCCACGGTCATCAGTCCGAGCGCGATGTGGGCCGCCCATCGGACTCGGCGCGCGTCGTCCGACGCGGCCAGGGACCGCAGGGCGAGCAGCGCGAGGGCGGCCGTCAGGTCGACTGCCACGGTTCGCCAGTACCCCTGGATCGCGTACTGGGCACCGAAGACCCCCCAGGCCGCCAGGCCCACGAGCATGAACGTCCGAACACGCCTCGCATCGAAGCGGACGGGATCGAAGCTCTCGATCGTCGAAGGGGTGGACATCGGTCTCCTGTCTGTAGTCCGCCCCCCCCGTGCTATCAGAGGCGAAGAGCCGACGGAACGGGGTGGTCCGGAACCTTGCTCGACCCCGGCGCGAGCATCCGATACCGGATGTTCCATGATCTCCTCTTGGGACGATTTTCCGGTACATCAGGTCGCCGAGCCGGTGCGTCATGCGGGCACGAGCGATCGCAACTTCTACGATCGGTACTACTTCAACCTTCATGGCTCGAGTGACGAGCTCATGATGATCATGGGCATGGGGCAGTACCCGAACCTCGGTGTGCAGGATGCGTTCGCCGTCGTCCGGCGTGCCGACCACCATCGTGTTCTCCGGTGTTCGAAGGAGCTGGGTGATCGCGCCGACCTCTCGGTAGGGCCGATCCGGATCGAGGTCATCGAGCCGCTCCACGAGTTGCGCTTCGTCGTGGAGCCCAACGAACACGGGATCGAGGCGGACGTCGTGTGGAAGGGGTCGATCCCGGCGTTCGAAGAGCCGCGACAGTACATCCGCAAGCACGGTCGCGTTCTGTTCGACACGTGCCGCTTCGCGCAGACGGGCACCTGGGAGGGAACGCTGAGGGTCGGCGACGAGTCGTTCGAGGTGACGCGCGACCGCTGGAAGGGCACCCGCGATCGTTCGTGGGGGGTCCGGCCCGTCGGTGAGCCGGAGGCACCGGGGATTCGCGGCGGCGAGGGCCAGATGACCGGCATGTGGAACTACTCGCCGATGCAGTTCGAGGATCACTCGATCCTGTACATCCTGAACGAGACCGACGACGGGGAGCGGCCGCTCGAGGAGGCCGTGCGGATCTGGAACGATCCGAAGCGCGAGCCGGAATGGCTCGGGCGTCCCGAGTGGCGTCACTCCATGGAGCCGGGATCGCGGATGGTGAAGCGTTCGACGATCGCGTTTCCGGACGCTCCGGGGGGCGCGTTCGAGGTCTCGGCCGAGCCGCTCACGCATTGCTTCGTCGCGGTCGGGACGGGCTATGGCATGGAGGAGGACTGGCGCCACGGCATGTACCAGGGGCCGCTCGTGGTGCAGGGGCTCGACATGTCGAATCAGGAGATCTCCGCGCTCGGGCAGTACGCGCTCGTCGATCACGTGGCGCGGTTCGAGTACGACGGCAACGTCGGGTTCGGTCTTCACGAGCACGGCTTCTTCGGCGCGTTCGAGAAGGCCGGGATGAAGGACGGCGGTGCTGGCGCGGAGACGGAGGAGGCGAAGAGCGACCCGCCCGACGAGACCTAGTCGGAAGCATCTCGCACGCGCGACGAGGTGTCGGCGCCCGGTGTGCGTCAGGGACGAAGTCTGCGCGTGACATTTGTTTCTGCTTGATGGCTGTGGACAAGCTGCGGAAGGTTTTCCACAGGCTGTGAATTGCATTTGCCCTTCCAAATGTGCCTTTTCGCGCGAATGCAACCGACGGCACAGGGTGGAGAGAGCCGATCTGTCTCTCGGCTCGAACAGTTGGATGAAGAGGCGCGGGTTGCCTACGGCGCGCTCGGCGATGAAGAGATCGTCGAGCTCGTCGCGCGAGACCCCGGGTACTACTTGCCTCGGTTTCAAGCTCTCGGGCTCAGGTGGCCGCGCTGAGGATGAGTCGGGCGAGGGTGGCAGCTCGCTCGTTCTGGTGGGAGCTCGAGAGGCCGTCCGTCGCGGGAGGGTGTCGGTCGAAGACCCCTCCCGCGGCGGGTGCGGTCCCGGTCGAAGGCGTTTGACACCGTCGCGCTGCTTTGCGAACGCGAGCGGATGGCGTCGGGGGATCGGCTGAACCATCGCCGGGCGATCGTCGTCGTCCTGCTGCTGAATCTGCTGGCGCTCGCGCTGGGG
>JAUIFY010000363.1 GCA_030430245.1 bacterium
CCCCATCGCCGACATCGCCGCCACGGCGCCGAGGAGACGGGGCGGGATGGCGACCAGAGGAACGAGCGCGGTTCGAAGCGATCCCAAGAAGAGCACCACCACCGCGCCCACGATGAGGATGGTCTCGACGAGGGTCTTGACGATCTCGGCGAGAGCGTCCTTGGTGTAGAGCGTGCCGTCGTATGCCGTTTCGATGTCGATGTCGGGTGGGGCCGCTGCGCGCGCCCTCTCCAGGGCATCGTACAGCGCGGTGGCGAGGTCGAGCTCGTTGGCTCCGACCGCGGGCCAGACGGATAGGTAGACCGCCTCCTTCGTGTCGAGGCGCACGTCGAGGTCCACTTCCTCGGCCCCGAGCTCGACGCGTGCGACGTCGGAGAGACGCACCGTGGCGCCGTTGTCGCGCTTCACCACGATGCGCTCGAAGTCCTCGGGCCGCTGCAGCACCGTGTCGGCCCGGAGATCCGTTTCGATGTCGGCGTTCTCGGCCGACCCGATGGGCGCCACCAGGTTGTTGCGGGCCAGAGCGGCCGCGATCTCTCCGGCACCGATGTTGAATCCCGCCAGCTGAATGGGATCGAGCCAGACGCGCATCGCCGGGGGGCGAGCGCCTTCGAGGCCGATCCGCTGGACACCGGGGAGGGAAGACAGCATCGGCTGCACTTCGCGGGTGAGAAACTCGGTGATCTCGGCGCGACTCCGCTGATCGGACGTCACGGCGACGTAGAAGGTCGCCTGGGGACGATCGGCCCGACGCACTTCGATCGCCGGCGGCTCGGTTTCCTCGGGGAGATCGGAAGAGATGGCGTCGAGTTGCGCGGAGACCTGAGAGAGCGCTTCGGCGGGATCGGCGTCGTACTCCAGCCAGACCGTGACCACGGAGACACCGGCGGTGGTCGTGCTGTCCACGTAGTCGATGTCGGGCACGGCGGAGACGGCGCGCTCGATCGGCTCCGTGACGAAGCCCTTGACGTCGGCGGCGGAAGCTCCGACGAACACCGTCGTGATGACGAGGCTCGACGCGTCGATTCGGGGATACTGCTGGACGGGCAGCTCGAACGCCGCACGGATTCCGAGAAGCAGGATGAAGAGGCTCACGACGCTCGCCAGCACCGGGCGACGCACGAAGACGTCGACGGGCGAGTGCGCCATCGACGCGGAGGCTTCCTCGGTCAGAGCGCGTTCGTCTGCGCCCCTCGAGCTCATCGGTCGGCTTCCGCGGTCGGCGTCCCCGGGGGTGCTCCCTCGGGCGAACCCCTCTCGACCGAGCGGACGAGAGATCCGTCACGCAACTTGAAGACGCCGTCGGCCGCGATGCGCACGCCGGGCTCCAACCCGGCGTGGATCACGACTTCCCCCTCTCCGAGGATGTCGCCGGCCTCCACGAGGACGGCCCGCGCGCGAGTCTCTCCGTCCGCTTCCTCGATGCGGTAGACCGTGTCGCCGTACGGACTGCGCACCAATGCGGTTCGCGGGATCACGACCTCGGCGCGAGGCGTTCCGATCGGTGCGGTGACCGTGACGAGACTGCCGGCCGGAAGCTCCCGGTCCGATTTCGGGATCACTGCGCGGAAGGAGAGACTTCGCGACGCGGTGTCGATGGCCGGCTCGCGAGCCACGACCTGCCCCTCGATCGTCGTCTCACCGACCGAGACGCTCACCGGCGCCGTCGCGTCGAACTCGAGGGCCGCTGCCTGGGGAAGCGCGAAGTCGACGTACATCTCGTCGTCGAGGCCGACGAGGCGAGTCACGAGGTCGCCCTCGGACACGTACTGGCCGGGTTTGAGATCGGTGATACCGACGCGTCCGGCGAACGGGGCGCGGATCGTCTTGCGGCGGATCTCGTTCTCCAGCGTCGCGACCCGCGCGCGTGCCGTGGCCGCCTCCGCCTCGACCTCGTCGAGTCGGCTCGGCGTGCTCACCCCCTCGGCGCCGAGCCTCGTCTGCCGGCGGGCCTCCCGCTCGGCGCGGCGGGCCTCGACCCGCGCCGCTCCGAGCTCCGCCTGCTCCTCCGCGACGTCCACCTGAACCAGCAGCGCTCCGGCAGCCACCTCATCGCCCGATCGAAAGCGAACCGCGTCGACGACGCCACTGCGCTCGACCCGCAGCTCGACGACGCTCTTCGCCTGCACCTCGCCGATCGCGGTCGCGGTAGGCGCGATCCACCGGCGCTCGGCTACGGCCTGGACCACGGCCTCCGCCGGCTCGGGGAAGCTCTCGCCGTAGGCGATGGCCGCCCGCACCTGCATGATCTTGATCGTGGCGAGACCGCCGATGAGCAGCAGGCTGGCGAGCGCGGACAGGGTCCAGGCCAGGCGCCGCCTCGACGCTCGACCGCCGCGGGTCGCCGTCGACGCTGCGGTCCGGCGCGGCTGCGGCGCGGAGCTCTCGGGCTTCACGTCCATCACGGTTCTCGGGGGGCTACGTCTGGATGGGATACCCTACGAATCGTCGGCGTCCAGATCTCTCTTCGCTCGAGGAATCGCAGACGCCTCCCATCGCCGCCACCCAACGAGGGCCATCTGCGCACCCCCGTCGGTTGCCGCCCTCGCGCTGTTGGTTGCTCTCGTCTCGCCCGCGCAGGTCCAGATCACCCAGATCATCGGCTCCACCGGAGATGGCACGAACGGCCCCCATGGGGCTCGGGGCCTGGCCACCGACGGCTCCGGGAACGTCTTCGTGGCCGGAGCACTCGGCAACGACGCGTTCCGGATCACCCCGGACGGTGCGATCACGCACATCATCGATCGCATCGGCGATCGACGCGCCGTCAGCCGAGTTGCTGGGCCAGCAGCAGGCTCGCCATCTCCGCGGATCGCTGCGTCTGCGGATCCGGACTCAAGGCGCCGTAGGTCGTGGTCGCGTTGATCATGGCCGAGAGAAGGAGATCCCTCTTGGGCGCGCCAGGCTCGAGCAGGGCTGCGAGACCGGGGATCCGGCCGAGGGCGCTCTGCCCCGCCGCGCCGACCTCGGCCGGGCTCGACGCGGGCGTGAGCCCCTCGTCGTCCAGCATGGAGCCGAGACCCATGATCAGGAGGATCACCGACGAACCGCCTCGGTAGGTTTCCTGCAGTCCCTCGATGAGGGCGGTGATGTTCGTCCCGGACGCCGTCGCGCCGCCTCCGGCACCGCCGACGGCGGGTGGCGCGAGGGGCGCTTGCGCCACCGGGGGTGCCGTCGGCTGGATCGGTTGGATCGGGGCGCCTCCGCCGGGTGGCGACGGGGGCGGGGGCCGGCTAGCGAGCCTCGCGATCCAAGCCGACATGTAATAGGCGAGGATCGCCGAAGCGACCGCGATGAAGAGGGACTCCCAGAACCCGAAGTCCAGTCCGAAGTAGAAGATCCCGAACATCGCGATGCCG
This sequence comes from bacterium, assembly GCA_030430245.1. Taxonomy (GTDB): domain Bacteria; phylum Desulfobacterota; class Binatia; order UBA12015; family UBA12015; genus VGTG01. Next base: position 3,360 of record JAUIFY010000363.1, read on the forward strand.
GTCAGGACCGCGATGACCGTCGGATTGATCGCGAGCCCCGACGGATCCAGGTTGTTCACCGGATCCGCGTGCGCGTAGAGGTAGCGGTGCAGCGAGACCGGGTCGAAGATGGATCCCTGGAACGGGTCGGCCGAGACGAAGCGGCCCGCGCCGGGCGAGTAGTAGCGCGCCCGCAGATAGTAGAAGCCGAGGTTCGGGTCGAGCTGCTCTCCCGTGTAGAGGAATTCGTTTCGGGTCGATCCCTCCTGCGCCAGGAGCTCGCCGAAGGCGTCGAACGCGTAGGTGTCGGACACCGCGCCCGTCGCGTCCGTGAGCGCGCGCGTCGAGCCGTGGCCGTCCCGTTGGTAGTAATGGGTGTCCGCGCCGTCCGTCTGGCTGATGCGGTCGTCGCCGAAGGTGTAGGACGTCGTGTCGGAGCCGGCGCGCTCCAGGATCACCTGTGCGAACTGGCGGTTCTTGTCCGCCACGTACTCCGTCATGACTCCGCCCGCGGTCTTGCTCTCGCGCACACCGTCGGCGTCGTAGTCGTAGGTCACCGGGCCGGGCTGTGAACCGAGCGAGACGTCCGCGGCGACGAGCCGGTTCTCGAAGTCGTACGTGAACGTGTCGGTCGACACGCCCCGTGCCTTCGATCGGGTGTTACCGTTGTCGTCGTAGGCGTAGGTCGTGACGGTGGGCCCGCCCGGCTGGGCCAGGGCCGCGCTCGGGAACATGGCGTCGAGGATGATGGCGTGTGCGATCCCCGGACCCAGTGCGGTCGCCGTTGCGACCACCACGACGAGAATGCCGCGGAACATGGTGCGGCGCGTTGCCCTCTTGCCGCGTCCCCGACGCCGTCCCCGGATGGCGATCGGCGCGGTGAGGAACAAGCCGAAGACCGGCGAGAGCGCGAAGCCCGCCAGGGCGAGTCGGGGCTCGGTACGGTCCTGAAGACCGGCGATCGTGATGACGCGGGTTTCGCTCAGGAGTCGGTTGTTCGCGTCGTAGACGTAGTCGACGGTGATCGTCTCGCCGAAGAGGGACTCCGTCTTTCGCAAGCGGTTGCCGACGGCGTCGTAGACGTAGGAGACGACGCGGTCGTCTGCCGTACCGCTCCTCTCGACGTTCTCCTCCGTGAGCCGTAGAAGCGCGTCGTAGTCGTAGGTGACGGTCCGACCCTCGGTCGCCGGCCCGGACTCGACCACGCCGATCCGGTTGCCCGTCGGCGCCAGGGTGTAGACGTACGAGGCCAGGAGACCTCCGCCGGCGTCCGTCGTGGTCTGACGGACCAGCCGGTTCAGGTCGTCGTATACGTACTCCGTGAGAACGCCGTTGGGATAGGCCTCGGTCTCGCGGTTCCCCACCGCGTCGTACGTGTACCGCGTCGTCCCCGCGGCGTCTGCGACCTCGACGAGTCGGTTGAGCGCGTCGTAGACGTAGCTCGTCGTGCCGGCCGAAGTGCTCATCGAAGTACGGTTGCCCGCGGCGTCGTAGGTGTAGGTCAGCGTCTCACCGCTGCCCTTCACCTCCGTGAGCATCCGGCCCCGGGAGTCGTAGGTGAACGTGGAGGACCCCGCTCGCAGGCGCCGTCCCGCCGGGGAGTACTCGTAGTCGACGGAGCTCCCGTCCTCGAAGGTCTTGCGGACGAGCCGACCGTCGGCGTCGTGCACGTAGGTCGTGGTCGCGCCGTTCGCGTCGGTCTTGGTGGCGACGTTCCCGGCCGGGTCGTAGGTGAACGTCTCGCTCTGGCCGAGCGGCAGCGTGCGCCGAGTCACCCTGCCGAGGGCATCGTATTCGATCGTGACGGTCTGCCCCAGCGCGTCGGTCTGCCGGGTACGGTTCCCGGCTTCGTCGTAGGCGTGGGAGGTGATGCCGCCGTCGGCGTCGATCGCCCGCAGAAGGCGCCGGAGCGGGTCGTACTCCAGGGTCGTGACCCGGCCCTCCTGGTCGGTCTTCGACGCCGGCACCTTGCCGGTCGGGTCGTACGTGGCTCGGGTGGTCGTGCCGTC
>JAUIFY010000037.1 GCA_030430245.1 bacterium
GCTCATGGGCCACTCCTCGAGGCCGGACAAGGTCCTTCGACTCCTGGGCTCCCTCGAATGCGTTCTCGCGGCCGCGGGCGCGCGCATCGATCGCGGCGTCGCGATCGACGCGGCCCGCGCCGCGCTTCGCTGACCCCCGGGGCGTCGCCCCGTGCCGCGAGAGTTGGGCGCGGCCTCCCCGGTCGTTACGCTACGCAGAGAGTCCCCGTGCGTGGGGAGGAACTTCGTGGCGTATCGAGAGGAAGAGGGATGGAGCTGATCAAACACCTGCCCAAGCGGGCCGTTCTTCCGACCCTGAAGGCGACGACCAAGGTCGACGTGCTTCGGGAGATGAGCGAGGCGCTGCTCTCGGGGAAGAACAAGTCGCTCCGAGGGCCGGTGCTGGAGCAGATCGTCAGTCGGGAGTCGCTCGAGTCGACGGCTCTGGGGCACGGCATCGCGCTACCGCACGCGCGCGTCGCCGGTCTCGACGATCTCGTCTGTGCCATGGCCGTCAGCAAGAAGGGTGTCGATTTCCGGGCGGTGGACGATCGTCGCGTGCATCTCGTCTTCCTCATGCTGTATCCGCCGGCGAAGCAGAGCGCGTACCTGAATTTCGTGGCGGGGGTCGTCCGCGCCCTCCACGAGTCCGATCGCGTCCAACAGCTCATCGATGCGGGCGACGCGGCGTCGATGCTCGAGGTCCTGAGCGCCGGTGCCGGCGAGACCGTGGCCGCGGTGAAGGCGGCGGTCGGGAAGAAGGCCGGGATCGACGCGCTCGACGCCGACGGGATCGCCGGAGCGGAGCTCTTCCTCCTGGCGCGGCTCGAGCTGTACAACGACATGCTCGAGGGCGCGAAGAAGGGCAAGACCGAGCTCAAGCGGCGGCTCGAGGACATTCGCGCCCTCGTGTCACGGCGCGTCCTGCAGCACTACGACCGTCTACGCAAGCGGGGCGGCCCGGCGCTCGTCACGTTCGAAGGCGGTGTGTGCCAGGGCTGCTCGGTGAAGTTGCCCTCTCAGCAGGCGCAGAGAATTCGCAAGGAGACGAAGACGATCGCGACCTGCGGCCACTGCCACCGCTTCCTCTACCCGATCTGACGACGGCTCCGCGCCGTTATCAGGCCAGGGCGCGGAGGCGCGCGGCCGAGCGATCGACCGTGTAGAGCTCCTCGCGCGTGGTCGGCACGGTCCGCGTCGCGGGATCCGGCCGGCTGGCGAGCGTCTGATAAAGGTTGATCGAGCCCTCCTCGAAGTTCACGGAGGACGAGGTCAGGTACAGGAGCCACGTCCGGTACGCGCGCTCTCCCACCAGCTCGATGGCATGCTTCTCGTTGGAGCGAAGCCTCTCGGCCCAATGCCGGCAGGTCCGGGCGTAGTGGCCGCGGAGGCTCTCCACGTCGATGATCTCCAGATCCTGCTCTTCCATCCGCTCGTTGATGTAGCTGACGTGCATGAGCTCGCCGTTCGGGAAGACGTTCTCGATCAGGAATTGCCACTGCGGGGTCCATCTCCAGTGGCGGTGCCGCGTGATGCCGTGGTTGAGGAACAGGCCGCCCGGCTTCAGGAGGTCGCGGACCTCCGCGAAGTACGCGGGATAGTTCGCGACGCCCACGTGCTCGATGATTCCGATCGCCGCGATCTTGTCGAAGGGATCTTCGCGGTCGACGTCGCGGTAGTCCCGGTGCTCGACGCGGCAGACGTCGGCGAGCCCCTCGCGCTCGATCCAGGCGCGGGCGTACCGGGCTTGCTCGGCCGAGAGGGTGACGCCGAAAGCCTCCACGCCGTAGTGCTTCGCCGCCCAGAGGGCCAGGCTGCCCCAGCCGCAGCCGATGTCGAGGAGGCGCTCGCCGCGCCGCAGCCGGAGCTTGCGGCAGACCAGGTCCATCTTGTCGAGCTGGGCCTGCTCCAGGTCTCCGTCCGGCGTCCGGTAGTACGCGCACGTGTAGAGCATCCACGGGTCGAGAAACAGCTCGTAGAACTCGTTCGATAGATCGTAGTGGTGCTCGATCGCTGCCTTGTCGATGCTTCGACGATTTCGCGCCATGGACGAATCCTCCCGTTCGATCTCATCCCATGCCGAAGGCGCCCTCGAAGATGAGCTTCTTGCGAAAGACGCCCGTGCGGCAGACCGTTCGTGCGAGCCCGGCGCTGGCCCAGGCGGGCAGGCGCTGGGCGAGCCGGCCGAGCGCCGAGGAGCGTCCGTCGCCGAATCGGGCGGCCAGGTGCGCCGCGTACTCGCCGGGTGCGCCGCCCCGCGCGAGGACCTCCGAGGCCAGACGCGCGCTCTCGACTGCGGGGCCGATGCCTTCGCCGCTCACTGCGCGCGCGAGACCGGCGGCGTCGCCCACCAGGAGAAAGCCATCCCCGGCGACGGTCCGTGGCTCCTGCACGTGGACGGCGTACGCGTGTCCACGGAACGGCTCGAGGGGCAGGTCTCCTCGGAGGCGACCGTCCGCGCGGAGCCGCGACAGGAGATCGTCGCAGCGTCGGTGCAGATCGCGTCCCGAGCCGATGCAGCCGATGCCGAGATTCAGGTAGTCGCCCTTCGTGAAGTACCAGCCGTATCCTTTGAAGTCCGGCTCGGCGAAGAGCTCCGGCGTTCCGTGGTGTGGCGTGAGCTCCCGCAAGCGGTCCGCGCCCAGGCGCGTCTCGCTCTCGCGGGTCACCACGACGGCCTCGCCGGGCGAGACGTCGCCGAAAGCGCGCGCGACCGGGCAGTTGTGGCCACCCGCGCCGATCACGATCGGGGCGCGGATCTCGTCGCCGCGGTTCGTTCGGACGCACACCTCCGCGCCGTCGCGCGCGATCTCCTGCACGCGGGTCTCCTCGCGGACCACGGCCCCGGCCTGCTCGGCCCGGCGAAGGAGAAGCTCGTCGAACTCGCGCCGGAGGATGCCGTAGCTCGCCGTATCCGGCCACCGGGTCTCGTGGCGGTCGCCGTCGAGCTCGAGCGACGCTTCGCGAAACGGTTGCAGGGTGCGGGGGTAGTCGGCCGGATCCATCTCGAGAGCGCGCCAGACGGCCGGAGTGACCCAGCCGGCGCAGAGCTTCACGCGCGGAAAGCGCGCCGCGTCCAGGAGTGTGACGGAGCATCCGGCGCGGGCGAGGTTCCAGGCCGCGGTCGAGCCGCCGGGCCCACCTCCCACGACGAGCACGTCCGTCACGTGGCCACCCGCCTCAGATCGCGCCAGATCGCGAGCCGGTCGCGCCAGCCCAGGTGGGTATCGTCGAGCTGGTTTCCGATCCGGAGACAGTGGAACAGGTCCCCCTCGACGTCGATCCGGTTCTCGACGAAGGCTTCGGCGAGCACCTTCGTGTCCGTGGTCGAGAACGCGCGGACGAAGGTCTCCGGATCGCGGATCACGATCGTGAACGAACCGTCGGGCGAGCCGACCCGTCCGACCGAGCCGTTCCAGAGTCGGTATTGAATGCCGGGTTCGGCCTTGGCGAAGATGCGATGTAGAACGGCCGCGGCGGCTCGGGTCGAGCCGTCTTCCGACACGGCGCGTGTGACCTCCGGATCCATCCGGTCGTCCTCCCAGTCTCGCGATCCCGGGCGCGCGGGGCACCCGTCTGGTACGGTCCGAGCCTACCCCAACCCGGCGTGGTCCGACAAGATTTCGTGGCGCCGGGAACGATCTGGAGGATCCGTGGCGCAGAGCTTCATCTTCACGATGCACGACCTGAAGAAGGTCGTGCCTCCCAACAAGACCATCGTCGACGGCGTGTCGCTGTCGTTCTACTACGGCGCCAAGATCGGCGTCCTGGGCCTGAACGGTGCGGGAAAGAGCACGGTGTTGCGCATCATGGCGGGCGTCGACACGGAGTTCTCCGGGGAGGCCCGCCCCGCCGAGGGAACCCGAATCGGCTACCTCCCGCAGGAGCCGGAGGTCGACCCGAAGAAGACGGTCCGGGAGGTCGTCGAGGAGGGGATGGCGGACACGAAGGCGCTCCTCACCCGGTTCGAGGAGATCTCGATGCAGTTCGGCGAGATCTCGGACGACGACGAGATGCAGAAGCTGCTGGACGAGCAGGGCGCCCTCCAGGAGAAGATCGACGCGGCCGGCGCCTGGGAGCTCGACAGCAAGGTCGAGATGGCGATGGAGGCGCTGCGCTGTCCGGACGGCGACGAGAACGCCGCGCACCTCTCGGGCGGCGAGAAGCGCCGCATCGCGCTCTGTCGGCTGCTGCTGCAATCGCCCGACATGCTGTTGCTCGACGAGCCGACGAACCACCTGGACGCCGAGTCGGTGGCCTGGCTGGAGCGCTTCCTCGCGGAGTACCCGGGGACCGTCGTCGCCGTCACCCACGACCGGTACTTCCTCGACAACGTGGCGGGCTGGATCCTCGAGCTCGACCGCGGGCGCGGGATCCCCTGGGAAGGGAACTACTCGTCCTGGCTCGAGCAGAAGCAGCAGCGGCTCGCTCTCGAAGAGAAGCAGGAGACGGCGCGTCAGCGGACGCTCGCGCGGGAGCTCGAATGGGTGCGAATGGCTCCGCGCGCGCGGCAGGCGAAGGGCAAGGCGCGCCTGCAGGCCTACGAGAAGATGGCGAGCGAGGCCGGCCGCTCGCAGGAGTCGAAGGGAGAGATCTACATCCCCGCGGGTCGACGACTGGGGAGTCAGGTGATCGACGCGAAGGGGGTGTCGAAGGCGTTCGGCGATCGGTTGTTGATCGACGACTTGAGCTTCTCGCTGCCTCCGGGGGGGATCGTGGGCGTCATCGGCCCGAACGGGGCGGGGAAGAGCACGCTCTTCAAGATGTTGACCGGCGCGGAGACGCCGGACTCGGGCACGCTCGCGATCGGCGAGTCGGTCGATCTTGCCTACGTCGACCAGGCGCGCGACGCGCTCGATCCGGACAAGAACGTCTGGGAGGAGATCTCGGGTGGTGCGGATCGCCTGATGGTGGGGACGCGCGAGATGGCGTCCCGGGCCTACGTGGGGCAGTTCAACTTCCGCGGGCAGGATCAGCAAAAGCGCGTGGGCGACCTGTCGGGCGGTGAGCGCAATCGGGTGCATCTGGCGAAGCTCCTCCAGCGGGGCGGCAACGTGCTGCTGCTCGACGAGCCGACGAACGATCTGGACGTCGACACGCTGCGGGCGCTGGAGGAGGCACTGCTGGAGTTCGCCGGTTGCGCGGTCGTGATCAGCCACGACCGGTGGTTCCTGGATCGGATCGCGACGCACATGCTCGCGTTCGAGGGCGACAGCCACGTCGAGTGGTTCGCCGGCAACTACCAGGACTACGAGGCGGACCGGAAGCGGCGTCTCGGCGCAGACGCGGACCAGCCGCATCGCATCAAGTACCGTCCGCTCACGCGCTGAGCTGGCTCGGCGTCTCCCGGCGTTCGTGCCGGCGGGGATCTTCGTGGTAGGGTCGCACTGATTCGTCTTCGGATGCTGGGAGGAGGAGTGGGATGCTGTACGGAGTGAAGAAGGTGCGCTCGGCGCGCGAGGCCGAGGCGTTGGTTCCCGCGTACGCGCGGCGGGAGCTGTCGGGGGCGGTGCCGAAGGATCGGCTCCCGAAGGCCGGGATGGCGGCGGACGAGGCGTACGATCTGATTCACGACGAGCTGATGCTCGACGGGAACGCCCGGCTGAACCTGGCGACGTTCGTGACGACGTGGATGGAGCCGCAGGCCGAGCGGCTCATGACCGAGTGCTTCGACAAGAACATCATCGACAAGGACGAGTACCCGGCCGCGGCCCGCATCGAGGAGCGCTGCGTGAACATGGTGTCGAAGCTGTTCCATGCGCCGGAGAACGGCGTCGGGGCGTCGGCGCTGGGTTCGAGCGAGGCGGTGATGCTCGCGGGTATGGCGTTGAAGTGGAAGTGGAAGGAGCGTCGGAAGAAGGCGAAGGAGTCGACCGACCGCCCGAACCTCGTGCTGGGCAATAACGTGCAGGTCGTGTGGGAGAAGTTCTGTCGCTACTGGGAGGTCGAGCCTCGCTACATCAAGATGGCGCCGGGTCGGTACACCATCAATGCCGAGGAGGTCCTGAAGCAGGTCGACGAGAACACGATCGGAGTCGTGGGGATCCTCGGCGTGACGTACACCGGTGCGTACGAGCCCATCGGGGAGGTGCACGACGCGCTCGTCGGCCTGAAGAAGAAGACGGGGCTCGAGGTCCCGATGCACATCGATGCGGCGAGCGGGGGGTTCGTCGCGCCGTTCCTTCAGCCGAAGTTGAAGTGGGACTTCCGCCTGCCGCTGGTGAAGTCGATCAACGTGTCCGGGCACAAGTATGGACTGGTCTACCCGGGCGTCGGGTGGGTCGTCTGGCGGGACGCCGACGAGCTGCCGGACGATCTGGTCTTCCACGTGAACTACCTCGGTGGGGACTTCCCGACGTTCACGCTGAACTTCTCTCGTCCCGGCAATCAGATCATCGCGCAGTACTACAACTTCCTGCGCCTGGGCTCGGACGGGTATCGGCGCGTGCAGCAGGCGTCGCAAGACGTAGCGACGTACCTGTCATCCGAGATCGCGAAGATGGGGCCCTTCGAGCTCCTGAGCGACGGCCGCGACATTCCGGTGTTCGCGTTTCGCCTGAAGAACGCCCGGTCGTGGACGGTCTACGATCTCTCCGACAAGCTGCGGGAGAGCGGATGGCTCGTGCCGGCCTACACGATGCCGCCCGACGTCGAGGACATCTCCGTTCTTCGGGTCGTGTGTCGGGAGGGATTCAGTCGCGATCTCGCTTCGAATCTGCTCGACGACATCGAACGGTCGATGAAGACCCTCGGTCGAAAGCGCCCGCCCGCGCGGAAGAAGAAGAGGAAGAAGTCCGCGCTCAAGTGTTGAGCGCCGCAGGCTGGTTCTAGTCCGGTGTCGGAGTGCCGGTCGCGCCCTGGTCGTCGAACTCGACGTCGAAGGTCATGGTGGGCGCGGCCGGGGACACGTTGCGGATCGAGAAGCGTCCGCGAGTGCCGTCGTAGGCGCCGGTGCCGGGCTCCGTGTCGGGGCCCACGGCGAGGGCGCGATCGCGGAAGGGATCTCCGTCGTCGCCGCGATTCCCGCCGCTGGTGTGGCCGACGTCGAGATCGGAAGGCCAGGTGTCGGCCGTCAGGAGATCGAGGTGCTTGTGAGTGGGCACGTCCTGCGAACGCCGGAAGCTCGTGCGTGAGTCGTCGACGTGCCAGATGAGCAGGCCCTCGCCGGGCGCGCGTCGGTCCGCACCCACTCTTCGGCGGTTCTCGATCAAGAAGTACTCGTGTGGATCGGCGCCCTTCTTCGCGTAGATCTTGACCACGACGCCCTTCTCTTCGACCGCCGGGAGCGTGATCGTCTGCGACGACTCGACGACGATCGGGTCCACCCAGCCGAGCCGCAGCTTCGACCACGCCGACAGGTGGGGCGGCTGGTTGCCCATCCCGACCCACGTGCCCTGGCCCATCAAGCCCCAGATTCCGATGCCCTCGTGGCGCTTGTTCGGCGCGTAGAGCTCCGGCAAGCCGAGGATGTGGCCGAACTCGTGCGCCATGACGCCAAACGGTGAGAGCTCATGCATCGGCTCGTCTCCCACGATGACCCCGCGGGGCCCGCTCCAGGTCGAGATGGGGGTGGGGAGCGCTCCGCTCACCGCGTTCGACCAGGGCAGACCCGGGCGTTGGCGCTTGATGTCGGACTCGGCTCCGGGGCCGGCGAAGAACACGAAGACGACGTCGGGGTCGATCTCCTCGAGCAGCTCGCGCTCTCCCTCGGGGGACGGGCGGGCCGCGAGGCGAAGGGCGTCGTCGATCATCAGCGTCGGCCGACTGACGTACGCGCGCTTGCGGCGCGGGAGCTGGTAGACCTTCGTGCTGAGTACGGCCTCGATCCCGAACCGTCCCCGCGACACCTCGGCGTAGTACGACGCGAGGCGGTCGATCAGGCCGGTCCCCCCGCCGTTGGTGAAATCGCTCCGGACCTTCGTGGATGTCTCGTTCGGGAAGTCCACGCGGAGGAACAGGACCTTCGCGGTCGGTCCCAGCCCGGCGTTCCGCTCGGCCTGGTCCGTGGCGAGAGCCGTCGCCGAGACCGTGAGGAGCAGAGCCATCGCGCAGCCGAGGGCGCAGGCGCCCTGGCGTCTCGCTGGCACGAACCGGAACTTTCGTTGACAATGTCTCGACCGGCGTGCGAGCAACGGAGCGCGCTCAGGTCTTCGGAGTTCCATGCCCAAGCTCATCATCCAGATCCCGTGCCTGAACGAGGCGGAGACGCTTCCCGAGACCATCGAAGCGCTTCCCCGTAGCTTTCCGGGCGTGGACGAAGTCGAGTTCCTGGTCATTGACGACGGCTCCAACGATGGCACGGCCGAGGTGGCGCGACGACTCGGGGTGGACCACATCGTTCGGTTCCCGCAGAACCAGGGTCTCGCGCGGGCCTTCTCGGCGGGTGTCGATGCTGCGCTCAAGCTGGGAGCGGATATAATCGTCAACACCGACGCCGACAATCAATACGAGGCGCGGGACATTCCGGCGCTCGTGCAGCCGATTCTCGACGGAAGGGCCGACATGGTCGTCGGGGATCGGGGCCCGGCGGAGCTCGAGCATTTCTCGCCTTCGAAGCGCGTCCTTCAGTTCTACGGGAGCTGGGTCGTCCGCGGGCTCTCCGGCACGACGGTTCCCGACGCGGCGAGCGGGTTCCGGGCGTTCGATCGGCGCGCCGCACTGCGGCTGAACGTGATCTCGGATTTCACGTACACGCTCGAGACGCTCGTGCAGGCGGGGAAGAAGCAGCTCGCCGTCGCGCACGTGCCGGTGCGCACCCGGAAGACACGTCCATCGCGGCTCTTCCGGAGCATTCCGAACTACCTGCGGCGGTCGTTCGTCACCCTGGTGCGGATCTACTCGTTGTACGAGCCGATCCGCGTGTTCTGGACGCTCGGGGGCCTGATGGTCTTCGGCGGTGTCCTGCTCGGCGCGCGCTTCATCCTGTACAGCTTCCTGTACGGACCGCAGGGGCTCATCCAGTCCCTGATCCTCGCCGCGGCTCTCACCATCATCGGTGTGCAGACGGTCTTGATGGGCCTCATCGCCGATCTCATCGCGTCGAGCCGCTCCCTCACCGAGGACACGTTGCTTCGCGTTCGGAAAATGGAGCTTCGCTTGGGCGCGACGCCGGATCTGGAGCCGGGCTATCACAGTCCCGACGAGGCCGAACCGGCGCCGGCCCCCGCGCAGGTCGGTCGGGGCGCCACGCCGCGGTGATCGCCGTCTTCTTCGGCACGTTCAACGCCAAGCATGCCGCCAATGCGTTGCTCGCCGACGACCTGAGGCGTGCGGGAATCGAGCTGCGCTCGTGTCACGAGCCGCTCTGGGAAGAGACGAGAGACAAGCATGCCTCGTACTTCGCGCCGGCCGCGCTCGCGCGCCTGGGGACGCGGTGGGTCGGGGCCATGTGGCGGCTCTCGCGACGGTTCCCGACCGAAGCGAGAGGCGCGAGCCTCGTCGTCACGGGCTTCAATGGTCAGCTCGACGTCCTCCTGGCGCGCGCTCTCGCGCGCGGGCGACGCGTCCTCTTCGCTCCGCTCGTCACCATCACCGAGACTCTGGTCGACGACCGGGCGCAGTACGGAGCCCGCTCGCCGGCGGGGCGTCTCTTCGCACGCCTCGATCGGTGGAGCCTCCAGGCGGCCGACGTCGTGCTCGCGGACACCGCCGCCCATGCGGAGTACCTCGTTCGCCGTCTCGGGATCTCCCCCGAGCGGATCGCCGTGCACCATCTGGGTGCCGAGGCGCTCTTCTCCGCCCCGGCCGGGGAGCGCGGCGGCGCCGATCCCGCATGCCGACTTCGGGTCCTCGGGTACGGGTCCTATCTTCCGTTGCATGGCTACGACGTCGTCGCGGAGGCGGCGCGGCTCCTGTCGTCCGACGAGGGCATCCTCTTCGAGCTCATCGGCAGTGGGCCCGAGCGGGCGCGGGTCGATGTCCTCTGCGACGGGCTCCCCCACGTCCGGCGGCGGGACTGGCTCGCCTACGAGGATCTTCCCGCGAAGATCGCCTCGGCCGACGTCGTCCTGGGTGTCTTCGGCTCGAGCGAGAAGGCCCGGATGGTGGTGCCCAACAAGGTGTACCAGGCCGCCCAGGTGGGACGCCCCATCGTGACGGCCGACACGCCGGCGATCCGTGAGGTCTTCCGGCCCGACGAATCGATCGTGGCGATCGAGCCGAGTCCGCAGGCTCTCGCGCGCAAGCTGCGCGAGCTCGCGGACGTCGAGCCCGCGACGCGGGAGGCCATCGGCGATGCCGGGCGTGTCGCCGCGGCGCGGGTCGCGGGGCCGGACGTTCGCGCCCGGCGACTGGCCGGGATCCTGGGCGCGCTCGCCGGGGGGAGCCCGTGAGCGCGCTGCGGGTGGCGGTCGGGGCGGTGGCGGGCGTCACGGGTGGGCCTGCCACGTACGTCGTCGAGCTCGTCCGTGCGATGCGCGCCCTGGACGATCCGGGGCTCGAGCTCACCGTTCTGAGCGATCGGCCGGACGCCTTCGCTTCGATCGACGTTCCGACGGTGGAGATCCCACTCGCGTCGCCGTGGGCGCAGCCGTGGTGGGACAACGTCGCGGTGCCCCGCGCGCTCGGCCGCGGCGCCTTCGACGTGTACCACGGATCGAAGCACGCGTTGCCGCTCCTCGGTCCTCCGAAAGGGGTGCGCCAGGTCGTGACGATCCACGACCTCGCGGTCTATGCGGAGCCGGAGACCTTTTCGCTGCCGCAGCGCCTGCAGCTGTACGTGCACCTTCGCCACGCCGCACGGATGGCCGATCGCGTGATCTGCGTGTCGGAGCATGCCGCGAGCGACGTCGTCGCCCGGCTCGACATTCCGCGCGAGCGGATCACCGTCGTGCCGCACGGCATCGGCTCGATCTTCCGACCGATCCACGACGAGGGGCGGCGCGACGAGGTGAGGCGACGATACGGGGTGGAGGGCGGGCGGCGCCTCCTCGCCTACGTCGGAACGTCGCAGCCGCGCAAGCGGATCGACGTCGCGATCGAAGCCTGCCGGCGCCTCGTGCGAGAGGGGCTGGACGTCACGTTCGTCGTGGCGGGACGGCGGCGCCCGGGATACGAGCCCGCCTGGCTCGAGAGTCCGCCGGACTTCGTGCAGGTCGTCGGAGAGCTCGCGGCACCCGATCTCGTCGACCTCCTCGGAGCGGCGGACGTGATGGTGAGTCCCTCGAGCTACGAGGGCTTTGGCTTGACGTTCGCCGAGTCCATGGCCTGCGGAACCCCGGTCGTGGGAGTCGCAGTCACGTCCGTGCCGGAGGTCGTCGGAGAAGGCGGGCTCCTGGTGCCGTCCCCGGATCCGGTCGAGGTGGCGGACGCGTTGGAGCGTCTTCTGCGGGACGAGGCGTTCCGCCGCGCCAAGGCGACCGCGGCACTCGAGCGCGCGTCGGAGCTCTCGTGGGAACGCGCCGCGCGCGCGTCGGTCGAGGTCTATCGTGCGGCTCAAGCCGATTGAGTCGTGGGAGGTGTCGGCCGCCCGACTGGCGGCCGAGGCGTTCGTCGTGGCGGTTCTCTGCGGGGCGTTTCTCTGGCCGTTCCGGCTCTACGGCTTCGATCTGATCGACGAGGGCACGCAGCTCGCGCAGATCGAGCGCGTCGCGTCGGGCGCACGGCCGTACGTCGACTTCGAGACGGGATACACGCCGCTGTACTTCGCCTTCGAAGCCTGGCTGTTCGACCTCGGCGGCGGGACGATCGTCGCGATCCGGACGTTCGGCGTGATCCTCCAGGCCGTTCTCGTCGGCGGGCTCTTCGCGAGCGTTCGCGCGTGGGCTGGCCCGCAGCTCGCCAGTGCCGTGGCGGCGCTCTTCGTCGCGTTCTTTCTGCCCGTCTCCCTGCGCACGGGAGCCCCGTTCAACATCCCCTATCCGGGTTGGCTGGCCGCACCCGCGGCGTTGGCCGTACAGGTCATGGTGTCGCGCGTCTCGGCTCGTCGGATCCGGCGACGGGACCTGGTCCTCTTCGCCTCGGGGGCGCTCGCCGGTGTCGCCTTCTCGGTCAAGCCGAATTCCGGACTTCTCGTGCTCGCCGGGGCCGCGTTGGCGCTGTCGCCGTCGTGGTCTCCCCGGCGACCGCTCGACCGCCTCCTGTCGGCCGCTCTCCGTCTCGGGGCCGTCGTGGCCACGGCGGTGCTGCTCGCTCCGGGATTCGGGTACGGGTACGCGATCGCGCTCCTCGTCCCGGTCGCGCTCGCGGCGTGGCGGACCGCTCCCGCCTTCGAGGACGGCGACGCCGCTCTCCGGCAGCTCGGTGCCCTCGCCGCGGGGTTCGTCGTGGTCGTCGGGACGTGGCTCGTGCCGCTGGCTCGGCGAATCGGGACCGAGGGCGTGCTGCGGCAGGTGCTCCTCCTCGATGGCAGCGTGGTGGATGCGTATCTGCTGGCGTTCGAACCGCCCGCGCTCCCGACGGTCGCGCTCGCCCTCGGAGCGGTCGTCGCCTGGACCGTCCGAGGTCGGGGCCGGCTCCTGCCGTTCGTCTTGGTGACGACGGGCGTCGTCGTCGCGCTCCTCGGCGGCGCGCTGGGCGCGCGTCTCGCCGCCGAGAACGTTCTGCTGTGGCTCGGCCCGATCGTCCTCGTCCTCGGACTGATCGACGGTGCGGCGTTGGCGCGTTGGCCGCGCGAGCGGGCGGCGCTCGCGTTTCTCGCGGTCTATTCGCTGCAGCTCTTTCCGCGGCCCGATTCCATTCACGTGGCGATGGGCGGCGCGCCCCTCGCTCTGGGCGCCGCACTGGTTTGGCGGCGATACGAGCGGGCGTGGCGCGAGGCGACGGGCGGGCCCGGGGCGGTGGCCTGGGCCGCACTCTTCGCCGCTCTGGTGCTCGCGGTCGGACGCGCGGCGCCGGCGTGGATTCCTCGGGTCTCGGAGGGAGCGGAGACGCTCGCGTTGGGGGCCCGCGCTCCGGTCGAGGTGGTCGCTCGTCACACGAGCCACTACGACCGCGCGGCCAAGCTCGTGACCGAGGTCGGGGCACGCTCCCGGCCCGGTGAGGCCGTGTTCGGCTTTCCCGACATCGCCGGCATCGGGTTTCTCGCAGCGCGCCCGCAGCCCTACTACTACCTCTACTTCGTGCCCGGCCGACCGGGGCGTGCGGGCGAGGCGAGGGCCATCGCACGGCTGGAGGAGGTGGCGCCGCCGGTGGCGATCACGTGCCCCCCGCACGTGGAAGCGTTCTCGGAGGCACCCGCCTACTTCGCCCGCCTTGGCGATCACCTCCGCGGTGCATATGCTCCGGCGGCCGAGGTCGAGGGGTGTATCGTGCACCTTCGCCGCTGAGCGTCCGTCATGGAGTGCAGTCGCAAGGTCGCCGTCGTCGTGCTGGACTGGAACGGAGGGGAGGAAACCCTCGCATGCCTCGACTCCGTCTTCTCGCAGCGCGACGCGTCGCCCGAGGTGTTTCTGGTCGACAACGCCTCCCGGGAGCCGGTCACTGCCGAGGCCCGGGCGCGGTTCCCGACGTTGGTGGTGCTGCGGAACGAGCGGAATCTCGGGTACGCGGGAGGCAACAACGTGGGGCTGCGGGCCGCACGCGCCGCGGGAGCGGACCACGTTCTGGTCCTGAACAACGACGCGACCCTCGAGCCGGGCGCGTTGAAGGCGCTGCTCGACGCCGCTCGCTCGGGGGATGGCATCGCCGCGGTGGGCGCTCGGATCCGCAGCCGCGCCGACCCGACTCGTCTCTGGATGGCGTGGGGAGAGATCACCTACCGGCAGAGCCTCGTGCGGTTGGTGGGCCAAGACGCCGTGGATGGCCCCGCGTACGGCGACCGACGCGACGTGCCGTGGGTCTCCGGCTGTGCCCTTCTCCTGACGCGGGAGGGCGTGGACGCGGTGGGTCTCTTCGACGAGGACTACTTCGCCTACCACGAGGAGGTCGATTGGTGCGCGCGGGCGCGCGCTCGCGGCCTGCGGATCGTCTACGCGCCGGCGGCCGTGGTCGTCCACGGCGGCGAGTCGAGCTCCGGGGGCGGACGGTACGTCAGCCGCAAGCAGTATCTCGCGGCGCGCAACATGGTGCGCTTCGTTCGCACCCACGGCTCCCTCGCCCAGCGGCTCAAGTTCACGCTGTTCTTCGTGTCGAGCCTGCCGTTCCAGCTCGTCCGGCGCACGATGTCCGGAGAGCAGCGCGGGGTGCTTCTCAAGATTCGGGGCGCGCTCGATGCGCTGCGTGGGCGCCCTCTGCCGCGGGCCGAGTTGGAGCTCGACTGATGTCGATTCGTCCGCTCGCGAAGGGAGGTGCCTTCGGGCTGCTCACGCTCGTGGTCGAGAAAGCGTCGGCATTGGTCCTGGTCGTCGCGCTGGCTCGAACGCTCGGGCCGGACGATTACGGGCGCTACTCGTTCGTGATCGCCTACCTGACGCTGTTCCAGATCCTGGCGGACATGGGTCTCGAGACGACGCTTCTGCGGCGGCTCTCGCAGGAGCCCGAGCAGCGCGGCGCGTGGCTCTCGAACGCGCTCGCGATGCGGATCTCGCTGGCCGCGACGAGTGCGACGATCGCCGTCGCGCTCACGCCGGTCGCGGCGCCTGGCAAGCCCGAGATCCGTCCTCTCGTGGCGATCGGCGCCGCGGGCTTGCTGTTCGCGTCGCAGCCCGGGTTTCGCGCCCTCCTGCGGGCGGAGCAGCGCCTGGATCGGGTGCTCCAGCTGGCGGTGGCGACGAACGGGCTCTTGTTCGTCCTGGTCGGCGCCGCCCTCTGGCGGGCGGCGACGCTGCCGTGGGTGTTCGCGGCCATCGCGACCGCGCACCTGGCCGGCTTCGTCCTGGCCGGCTTCGCCGTTCGCGGAACCTTTCGGTTCCGACTCGCCGCGGATCCCGGTCGGTTGCGCGCGCTCGCCATCGACGCATGGCCGGTCGGAGCGAACTTCTTCGTGATCATGGTGGGGCTTCGCATCGCCCCGGTCCTCCTGATGTCCTACCGCGGGCCGGTCGACGTCGGGTACTTCTCGTCCGCCATGCGACTCGCCGAGGCGTTGAACCTGGTGGCGGACGGTTTGATGCTGGCGGTCTTTCCGATCCTGGCGCGGCTCGCCGCAACGAATCACGACGCCCTGCTCGACCTCTCGCGCGTCGCGGCGAAGGTCCTCGCCGCGGTGCTCCTCGGAGTCGCCCTTGCCCTGAGCGAGCTCGCACCCGACGTGTTGGCGATCCTGTTCGGGGAGCCGTTCCGGGCGGCGGGCACGGCCCTGGTCCTCCTCACCTGGTTCGCACTCCTGGCGTCCCTCGGCACTCTCTATACGAACCTCCTGGTGGCCCTCGGGCGACAGAGGGTCCTCTTCGGCCTGAATGCGGTCTCGGCGGTGTTGCAAGTCGGACTCCAGCTCGTCCTCGTCTCGTCGTTCGGGCTCCTCGGAGCGGCCGCTGGCGCGGTGCTCGCGAGTGTCGCGAACCACCTGGCGCTCTACCTCCTCCCCGGCACGAGGGAGTGGATCCGGCCCTGCGTGCACGGCGCGCTGCCGCTCGTGGCCCTGGCGGTCGCGCTGCTGGCGGGGGCGTCCCTGGTGCCGGGACCGGCGCCGGCCCGAGCTCTGGGGCTGGTGGTCGCGTTCGGAGGTCTCGCCGTCGCCGGGCGCGGGGTGGGGCGGGCCGACGTCGACCGCCTGCGGCGCGCCGTGGCTGCGGATTGAGGTTCCCTTTGGCCGCCGCGGTCTGCTAGGGGAGACAGTTCACCCGAGATCCCGAGCCATCTGTCCCGCCCGCCCGATTCCCGCCGGCCGGACCCGGGTTCGCCGCCAACGAAACCCACCGAGATCGCAAGCTCCCGTGCCCGAGAAAGTCGTCGTCATCCCCACGTACAACGAGCGGGGCAACATCGAGAAGTTGCTGCCCGAGCTGTTGGATTTCGACCCCGGGCTGGAGGTCGTCGTCGTCGACGACCAGTCACCCGATGGCACCGCCGACTTGGCCGAAGAGATCGGTCGGGAGCGCGGCCGGGTTCACGTGGTGCGTCGCGAGCAGAAGGAGGGCATTGGCCCCGCGTACCGCTCGGGGTTCAAGAAGGCGCTCGAGATCGGGGGCGAGCTCATCGTCCAGATGGACGCCGATTTCTCCCATCCGATCTCGTCGCTGCCCGAGCTCTTCGAGGGCACGCGCGATCACGACGTCGTCCTCGGCTCGCGATACCTCGATGGAATCACGGTCGTGCGTTGGCCCATCGAGAGACTGCTGTTGAGCTACTTCGGGAACTCCTACGTCCGCATGCTGACGGGGCTCCCGGTGCGCGACACCACGGGTGGGTTCAAGTGCTGGCGCCGCACCGCGCTCGAGTCGATCGATCTCGATCAGGTGCGGTCGAACGGCTACTCGTTCCAGATCGAGATGACGTATCGCGCCTGGTGCAAGGGGGCGAGGATCCTCGAGGTGCCGATCATCTTCATGGACCGTGAGGTCGGTATCTCGAAGATGTCGAAGCGGATCGGACTCGAAGCGCTCTGGATCGTCTGGGAGCTGAAGTTCCGGCGGGCCCTCGGCCGACTCTGAGGAACCGTGCGGATCCTGATGCTCAACGAGCGGGATCTGACGCACCCGCTCGCGGGCGGAGTCGAGGTGCATCTCGACGAGATCGCGCGACGGCTCGTCGCGGATCACGGGATCGAGATGACGGTGCTCTGCGCGGCGTACGAGGGCGGCGCCGACGAGGAGGTCCGCGACGGCGTGCGGTACGTTCGCTTCGGCGACCGCGGCTTCTCCTACTACGCGATGTTGCCCCGACGGGCGCGTGCCGAGGTCGCGGCGGCCCCGTACGACCTCGTCGTCGAAAATCTCTGCAAGCTCCTGTTCTTCTCGTCGTTCTACCTGCCCGGTCTTCCGCACCTGGCCCTCGTACACCACCTGTTCGGGCTGAGCGCGTTCCGGCAGGTCTCGGTTCCGATCGCGACGTACGTCGCGGCGACCGAGGCGCTCCTGCCTCTGGTGTACCGACGCTGGCCCTTCGTCGCGGTGTCTCCGAGCACGCGGGACGACCTCGTCCGCCGCGGCCTGCCTCGAGACCGCATCGTCGTCATCCCGAACGGGCTCGATCACGACCGGTACTCCCCCGGCGAGGTGCGGGCGGAAGACGATCTCGTCGTGTTCGTCGGCCGCGTCGAGTACTACAAGGGCGTCGACGTCCTTCTGGACGCCTGGCCACGGGTGCTGGCGGAGCGGCCGCGGGCCCGTCTCGTCCTCGTCGGCGCCGGAACGGCCGAGGGCGAGATGCGTCGAAGAGCGAGTAGCGACCGCTTGAACGCGAGCGTATCCTTCGAAGGATTCGTGAGTGAGGACGCCAAGATCGACTGGTTACGGCGGGCGGCCGTGGTCGTGCAGCCGTCCCACAAGGAGGGGTGGGGGCTCACGGTTCTCGAGGCCAACGCCTGCGGGACTCCGGTGGTCGCCACCGAGGTTCCCGGGCTGCGGGACTCGGTCCGCTCCGGAGAGACCGGCCTGCTCGTCCCCCGGGGCGACGCGCCCGCACTGGCCGACGGACTGGTCCGGGTCCTGTCGGACTCCTGCCTGCGCGACCGGCTGGCGGCCGGTGCGCGGGGATGGGCAGAGCGGTTCCGGTGGGACGAGGTGGCGGCGGCCTTCGCCGAAGTCGCCCGGGCCGTGGCGGGCCGGCAGCCCGTTCCCGTGGTTCGTGACTTTCTCGCGCGGGTGCGGCCCGTGGGGGGCGCGTGACGACCGGCCCCGACTACGTCGTCCCGCGTCGGCTCGTCGCGACCGCTCTCCTTGGATCGTTCACGGCAGGGCTCTACCTGACCTTCGTCCGCTACGGCGTGAACCTCGACGACGAGGGCACGATCCTCTACCAGATCCTGCGCACCTACCGCGGCGAGCTGCCCTACATCGATTTCCACACGGGCTACACGCCGGCGATGTTCTATCTCAACGCCGCGCTCCTGGACGTCTTCGGCGTCTCGGTCCTGCCGCTTCGGCTCTTCCTCGTCGTCGTGAACACGGCGGCCGTGCTGCTCACGTTTCGGCTGGCGTTGCGTGTCGCTCCGCCTCTGGAGTCGGCCGGCGCGGCGCTGACCTATGCGCTCTTCCTGCCCTTCTTCGCGGGGCAGTTCGCTTCGTTCAACATCCCGTACCCCGCCTGGTACGGCGTGACCGCGTGGCTCGCCGCCGAGCTCGCTTCCGTCAAGGCCGTGGAAACGGGCAAGCGTTCCTGGCTCGGGGTCGCCGGAGCGTTGGCGGGGCTCGCGTTCTCGTTCAAGCCCAATACCGGCGTTCTCGCTCTCGGTGCGGTCGTGCTGACGCGGCTCCTCACCATGGGCCCGCTCGCGGGCCGACTCGGGGCGTGGCTCGAAGGCTCGCTCCTCGCGGTCGCCTTCGGCGCCGTCTTCGCCGTTCTCACGTTCGACGTCTTCACGGAGCAGTTCGCGTTTCTCGGGGTTCCGATCCTCGTGCTGATCGCGGGTGCGGCCTGGCTGCGTCATCGCGCGCACGCCGAAGGCCGGGGCGTCCGACCCGTCGCGGACGGCTTCCGCGACGTGGGCGTCTTGCTCCTCGGCTTCGTGGTGGTCGTCGGCGCGTGGCTCGCGTACTTCTTGCCGCTCCTGGGTCTCGAGCGCTTCGGACGTGAGGTTCTGCTGCTGGGGGCGGGTGTCGAGCGGATCTACCTCCTGTACTACCCGGACGTGAGCGGCTGGACGGTCGCCGTCCTCGGCGGCCTGGCCGCGGCCTGGATCCTGCCGAGGGCGATCGCCGAGGGGTGGATTTCGCTGCGGGCCGTCGGCGCCGTCGTGGGAGTCGGCGTGGTCGCCGGGATCGCGGCGCTCGCCGTCTTCGGACTCGCGCCCGAAGGGTTCGTGCTGTCCATCGCGATGCAGCTCGAGAACGTGAGCTACTTCGTGATCCCGTTGCTTCTCGCCGGCAGCGTCGTCGTGGTTCTCGATCGGCTACGGGGGCCCGGAGCCTTTCAGACCTCCGCCGACGGTGCGATGCCGACCGAGCTCGGTGTCGTCCTCGCCCTCGTCGTCTACGGGCTGTTCCTGTTCTTACAGCTGTATCCCCGTATCGACTTCATGCACGTCGTGATCTCGATGCCGTCGGCTCTCGTGCTCGGAGCGGGCGCGCTGTATCGGGTGGAGCGGTATTGGTGGCGAACGGTCGGCGACCCCGAGGTCCCGGACATCCCCCACGGCAGGGTCTGGGCGGCGATCCGGATCGTCGCGGTCGTGCCGGTGGTCATCGGCCTCGCCGCGCGCGCGGTGCCGTTCGCCGACGCTCGGATCGACCTCGACGGGGATCTCGCGGTGCGGGACATGACGCGTCTCCACTTCTCGTCGATGCCGATCGAGATCGAGCGGGATCGCGATCACGATCTGCGCGAGCTCTCGGCCGCGGCCCGCTTCGTCACGACGTCGACTCGCGCCGGCGAGTCGATCGTCACGTTCCCGGCGCTCGGAATCGTATCGTTCCTGACCGGTCGAGAGACACCCGTTCCGCACGACTACTTCTTCGCGGGCCGTCCGTCGCATGCCGACGAGGCTGAGATGGTGGCACGCATCGCCGAGGTGGCGCCGCCGCTCGTCGTGACGCTGAACGACCGACTCGGCTACTTCTCGGCGGCGCCCGCCTACTACTTCATCTTGCGCGACTTCGTTCTGGAGAACTACGTGCTCGTACGCCGCTTCGGCCGCTTCGACGTCCTGGCGCGGCGGGACCTGGCCGAGAGCGATCCCGCCTGGGCCGAGCCCCGGATGACCGGGGAGGGGCGGGGCCCGTCGACCGCGTTCGCGCGAGGTCGCTTCCGGGAGGAGGCACGGGCCGCGCGTCGCGTCGCCCTTGGAGGAACGATCGACGATCTGCGCGGCACCGGGGGGCGTCTCGCCGACGTGGATCGTGGTGTCCGCGGAGTGTGGGCGTACGCGTTTCAGTCGGTCGCGGAGCGCGCCCCCGGGGGGCTCGAGGCGGTCGAGGCCGTGGTCGCCCCCGATCGGCGCTCGCGCCTGCTCTTCGTGCGCGCGCTCGGAGAGTATGCGGACACACGCGCACTGCCGTATCTCCAACAGGTGTTTCTCGAGAGCACCGGACGGATCCGCTGGGAGGCGGCGCGCTCGATCAACTACGTCCTCGCGCGCAAGCTGGCCGACCGGTTCCGGCTCTACGACCCCCCCGAGGGATCACTGTGGGACCTGCCGGAAGAGCTGCCGAGCGAGGAGATGGTCGCGTTGGTCGACGACTTCGTCGAGCGACAGCGGATCGGTCCCCTCGCGGCGATCGCCGCGGCCCATGAGGGGCGGCAGGACCTGGCCGACGACCTCGAGCACTTCGAGAGCGATCGCGAGACGACCTGGTGGCGCATGATCGCGGCTCTTTCCCTCGTGGAGCTCGGCCGCGACGAGCATCTGCGTACCATGCTCGACGCGCTCAATACCGGGACGCTCGCGGGGCAGTACGTTCCGTCGCTGCTCCTCGACCCCGACGTCGTCCCGCGTGAGCAGATGGTCGACGCGCTGCTCGAGACCTTGCGCGTCGGCACGGTCGAGGAACGGGAGACGGTGACGTGGATGATCCCGTACCTCGGTGTCCCCGAGGCCAAGGAAGCTCTGAAGATCGCCGGAGCCGATCCCGAGCCCGCCGTTCGTCGGGCCGCGCAGTGGGCGGGCGAGCACATGGGTCGGCGCCCGCTCGTGCGGCGCACCGGCGTCGAACCAGGAGGTACATCGTGACGGATCCCGCCAAGACCGCCGAACGTTGGTCCGTGCCCGAAGGCTATACGGGAGAGCGTCTCTCCGCCGAGGATGCACGGTTTGCCCCGGACATGGCGCGCCACCTCGCGGCCTATCACATCATCGGCCCGCTCGTGGCGGGCAAGAAGGTCCTCGAGGCCGGTTGTGGCGAAGGCTACGGCGCGGGAATGATGGCCCGTCACGCGGCCGCGGTCGTCGGCGTCGACTACGACGAGGTGGCGATCGGATTCGCGCGCGAGCGAAACGCGGGTGTCGAGAATCTCGAGTTCCGCAAGATCGACCTGCTCGAGCTGGCGCGCGAGAACCCCGGCGAGTTCGACGTCGTCACGAACTTCCAGGTCCTGGAGCATCTGGACGACCCGCGCCCGTTCCTGCAGGCGGCGGCGGCCTGTCTGCGGCCCGGCGGCACGCTCATCTTGACCACGCCGAATCGGCTCGCGAGCGTCTCGGAGAACCCGTACCACGTCCACGAGTACGTCGCGGACGAGCTGGGACGAACGCTGCAGCCCTTCTTCGACACGGTCGACGTCAAGGGCATCATCGGGACGGAGCGTGTCTACGCCTTCGAGCAAGCGCGCGGCGAGCAAGCGCAGCGCATCCTGCGGCTCGATCCGCTGGGCTTGCGGAACCTGCTGCCGGAGGCGTTCGTCAAGTTCGTCTTCGCACGGCTCGCGCTACTGGTGCGGAGTCGTGTCGCGGCGAAGGACGGAGACCTCGTACGGCTTTCGCCGGAAGATTTCTCGATCGCGGACGAGGAGCCACCGCAGTGGATCGACCTCGTGGCGTTCGCGCGACGCGCCGAGGTGAGTTCTTGACCTGCCGTACGTCGCAAGCAAGATAGGGTCCCCGAGTCCATGAGTGAGGCTTCCGACAGCCAACCGAGCTCCGGATTGACGCTCAGTGTGATCGTTCCGGTCTACAACGAGCGAGCGACCCTCTGGGAGATCCTGCAGCGGGTCGTGCGCCGGCCCGAGGTCGATCAGCTCGTCATCGTCGACGACTGTTCGGAGGATGGGACGACCGACGTGCTTCGGCGGGCGGAGGCGCAGGGATGGCCCGAGCTCCGGTCGGCGCGCGACGGGCCGCTGCCGGAGATCGTCGTGAGGTTCCACACCGTGAACCAGGGCAAGGGAGCGGCGCTCCGGACCGGCTTCGAGGTTGCCGACCGCGACGTGTTTCTCACCCAGGACGCCGATCTCGAATACGATCCCGACGACTACCCGCAGCTCCTCCGGCCGCTGCGCGATGGTCGCGCCGATGCGGTCTACGGCAGCCGATTCGCCGGCTATCCGCGGCGGGTCCTCTTCTTCTGGCATTCGCTCGGCAACAAGATGCTGACGACCCTGTCCAACATGCTGTGCGACCTGAACCTCACCGACATGGAGACGGGCTACAAGGCCATGCGCAAGGAGATGGTCCGCGCCATGGTTCTGAAGTCGAACCGATTCGGTATCGAGCCGGAGATGACGGCCAAGCTGGCCCGGCTGCGCGCGCGAATCTACGAGGTCCCGATCTCGTACAGCGGTCGATCGTACAGCGAAGGAAAGAAGATCGGCTGGAAGGACGCGGTCTCCGCCGTATGGACGATGTTCCGGTGTGCATTCACCGACGATCGGGAGTCCACGGACCCTCTCCACGCCACGCTGCGCCGAATGGCGGCCCTGGATCGGTACAACTCGTTCCTGTTCGAGCAGATCCGACCCTTCGTCGGTCAGAGAGTCCTCGAGGTCGGAGCCGGCACCGGCACGATCACGCAGTTCCTGCGCGATCGCGATCGGACGCTGGCGACCGACGTGGATGCCCAGTACCTGCACCTTCTCGAGCGGCGGTTCGAGCACAACGTGAACGTGTACGATCTCTCGCAGCCACCGCCGGAGGCGGTGGCCCGCCAGAAATACGACACGGTCATCTGCCTCAACGTCCTCGAGCACATTCGGGACGATCGTGCGGCCCTCGAGCGGCTCTACGACCTGCTCGAGCCCGGCGGGCGTCTCGTCCTGCTCGTGCCTGCGCACGGAGCCCTCTACGGCGAGATCGATCAGGCGATCGGCCACTACCGGCGCTACGAGAAGGACGCGCTGGCCCAGCTGCTGGCCGGAGTCGGGTTCGAGACGAGCGAGCTGTTCTTCGTCAACGCGCTGTCGACGGTCGGCTGGTACCTGAACGGCCGCTTGCTCAAGCGCAACAGCGTGCCGGGGATGCAGGCCCGCGTGGCCGACCGCCTGGTCCCGCTGTATCGCCTGGAGCGCAAGCTCAACCTGCCGTTCGGGCTCTCGGTCATCAGCGTGGCCCACCGGCCGACGGTTGCCGCCGCGTCGGAGGAGCTGCCCCGCGCCTCCGGCGATCGCTGACGGAACGGACGGATGGAGGCGGCGCGCGACTACGCCCCACCCGAGCGCGCCCAGCTTCTCTGCCGCGTGTGCGGCGAGCCGGGTCGTTCGCTGTTCTCGAAGCGCGGGTACCGCTTCGCGGCGTGCGATGCCTGCGGGTGCCGCTTCGTCGCCGACGACGTGCCGGGCCTGGTCTACGACGAGGGATACTTCGACGGGAACAGCTTCGGTGGCTATCCGGCCTATCTGCGTGACCGCGAGCTGATCGTCGAGAACTTCGCTCGCCGCGTCCGGTGGCTCGCGCCACACGCGCGGGGGCGACGCCTTCTGGACGTCGGAGCGGCCTACGGGCTCCTGCTGGAGGCCGCGCGGGATCACGGCTTCGAAGCGACGGGCCTCGAGCCGGCCTCCGCATGTGTCGCGTGGGCGCGCCGGGAGCTCGGCGTGGCGATGGTCGAGGCGACGGTCGAGGATGCCGCCATCGAGCCCGGGAGCTTCGACGTCGTGACGCTGATGGACGTGATCGAGCACCTCGTCGATCCGAGCGTCGCGTTGCGGAACATTCGGCGTTGGCTCCGCCCGGACGGGTTGCTCGTCATCGAGACGGGGGACTTCGAGGCGTTGCTCGCCCGGGTCTGCGGCCGTGGCTGGTATTACTACGACCCGCCTCAGCATCTGACGTACTTCTCTCGCGCGAGCCTGACGTCGTTCCTCGAGTGCCACGGGTTCACGGCACCCTGCGCCGTCGGGCACCTCGGCCGGAGCGTGTCGCTGCGGAACTTCGCCCACCAGCTGGGTCGCTCACTCGGAGGTGGGCTCCTCGGGAATGCGTGTCGGGGGCTCGCCGCGTCCCGCCTCGGCACCGTGCGTTTCGACGTGCCGGACCGGGGCAACGTCGTGGCGGTCGCGGCGCGCGTGGCGCCGGAGGCGTGAGCTTCGGGATGCCGCTGTCGTTCGTCTGCTGGGCGGCGTGGCTCGCCGGCACCTCCTGGGTCGGCATGACGCTCATGCAGGCGGGCCGGTTCTCGGCGGCGGGTTCGGTCGCGGGCGGTCTCGTGTTCGCGTGTGTCGTCGGCGGGCTCGCGGCGCGTGTGTCGCGTCCGCGGGCGCGAGAGTCGATCTGGATCGCCGCCCTGGCGCTCGCGCTCTGTACGACGCTCGTGCCGGCGATCGACACGACGTTGCTCTCGCAGGATGCGAGCGTACACCGGGCCGCGGGGCGCTGGCTCGCCCGGGAGGGCGGGCTGGGCGTGCCGGATCCGACGTTGGAGATCGTCGACCCGCAGGCGCGTCTCGCGCTCTTCAGCGGCGGGAGCCACACCGACAAGCGTACGTCTCTCGTTCGCATTCCCGGCGGACTGGTGATCCCGGACTTCGACGAGACGACGGCCTATCCGAGCTTCTCGCACCTGCTCTCGGTCTGGATCGCGCTCGCGTTGTCGTTCTTCGGCGACGCCGGTCCTCGGGCGCTCGGCCTCCTCTTCGCGTTCAGCGCCTGGTGGGCGGTGGGCTTGATCGCGTGGCGCGACGCGGGTCTCGGAGCCGCGGTCGCCGCCGTGGCCTTGCTCGCGACGTGGCTCCCGGAGCATTGGTTCGGCCGGTTCCTCATGCCCGAGATCCTGGCCCAGGCGCTGGTTTGGTCCGGCGTCGCGTTGGCGCGGCTCTCGATGGATCTGTGGGGTCTCGACCGGCAAGGCCGCGCCGGCGAGGCATCTCCGTCGGTGAAGGCGCGCCGGGGCGGGTGGGCGGTGGGTTTCGCCGCCGGACTGTCGCTCGGCGTGGCGGCCTTCGCGCGTCTCGAGCAGTTCTGGGTGTTCATTCCCGCGCTACTCCTCGTGCGGGTCTTCACGCCGCCCGCGCGCTGGGTGCTACCTCCGGGGGCGGTCGTCCCGCTCCTGGCCACCGGCCTTCAGGGTCTGTTCCACCTGTGGTGGATGCCGACGGACTACGGGAACAGGATCTACAAGACGGCCGCGGGTCTCGGTCTGCAGCTCGTTCTCGTGCTCGCGAAGCTGGTGCGGGGGGATGGGTACCTGCTCGGCGTCCTCCTGGAGAGGGTTCTCCCGGTGCTCCTTCTCCTCGTCGTCGCGGGCCTTCTCTTCTGGGGGTGGCGCCTCGAGCGTCGAGCGCCCGGCTCGCGATTCCGGCCGCTCTTGATCGTCCTCACCGTCGTCTGGTTGGGGCAGCTGTACTCGCGCGGACTCCCGACGGCCTTCCCCGTGTTGGCGGCGATGCTCTGGTACATCCCCTGGCCGCTGTGGGGGGCCCTCTGCCTGGGGCTGCCCTCGCTCCTCGCGCTGCCCGGTCTCGAGCTGGCCCTGATCCTCGAGTCCCTCGACCAGGTGGTGTTCGGGCGCGTGAGTCCCGAGCACGTGTGGGCCTCCCGGCGTCTCGTCACGGTGGCCTTGCCCGTGCTCGCTCTCGCGGCGACGCGCGGCGCGTTCGGTGCGCCGCTCGGTGGGCGTCTGGGACGCCTTGCGGGGCGAGTGCTCGTCGTCGTCGCCCTCGTGATCGGTGCGTGGGGGATCGCTCCGATGGTCGGCGTGCCCTTTCAGTCCGGCGCGCGGGAGTTCGTCGCGGACTTCGCCGAAGACATCCCCGAAGGGAGCACGGTCGTCCTCGTGAAGCCTCTGGACTGGCTCCACCTCGGGTCCGCGCTCTGGCTGGGGGAGGGGCGCCATGCGATCGTCCTGCGCGAGGAGGGGTATCCGGGCTACGACGAGGCGCTCGCGCAGTATCTGTCGAGTCGAGCGCGGGAGTCCCTCTTCGTCGTCGCGGGCGCGGTCGTGGGGCCCGAGGGGGGCGACGACGAGGCGCGGGGCGAGTTGGCGCGTCTCCCGCAGGGGCTCCGGCTCGAGCGCCTCTCGACCTACGTCTGGAAGGCTCGATTTTTGGAGGTGACGCACGATCGCCGCCCGCAGCACGAGATCGAACGCCGTGCATTTTTACATCTTTACCGCGCGCATCCCGCCGAGAGCGCACCGGAGGTGGACTAGCCCTTGTCCCAGAGTCCGAGGCGCATCTTCCACGGGGTGACCATCGAGCGCGCGATCTCGTGACGGGAGATCTTCGAGGTGCCCGCGCGGCGGTCGGTGAACACGATCGGGACCTCGACGCCGCGCAGGCCGGACGCCAGGATGCGGTACTTCAGATCGATCAGGAAGGAGTATCCGCTCGTCTGGATGGCCGAGAGGCCGATGGACTCGAGAGCTCGCCGGGTGATGCACTGGAAGCCGCTGGTGCAGTCGCGGAAGGGCATGCCGGTGACGAGTCGCGCATAGGTGTTGGCGACCGTGCTCATGATCAGTCGGGAGAGCTCCCAGTTCACGACGCTGATCCCGTTCAGGTAGCGAGAGCCGATGACGAGGTCGGCCTCGGCGGTCGCGGCGACGAGATCCGGGAGGTACTTGGGGTCGTGGGACCAGTCCCCGTCCATCGAGATCACGGCGTCGAAGCCCTGCTCGAGGGCGAGTGTGAACGCTTCGCGATACGCCGAGCCGAGGCCGAGCTTCCCGGCGCGGTGGAGGACCTGGAATCGTTCCTCTCGCGCCGCGATCTCGTCGGCGAGAGCTCCGGTTCCGTCCGGCGAGTTGTCGTCGACGATGAGATAGTGGAGCTCGCCGGGGACTGCGAGAACGGCCTCGGCGAGTCCCTCGATGTTCTCTCGCTCGTTGTACGTCGGGGTGATGACGAGGGTGCGCATGGGCGTCGAAGAGTCCGTCAGGGTCGCATATCGGTCTGGCGGCTGCCAGAGACATCTTTGGCGCCGCGCGCGTGGACGACGATGCACATCCAGCGCTCGCGGCCGAGGATCCGTCCGAGGACGCTCTCGGCGGCGCTCAACGAACGAAGGACCGCGGCGTATCGGCCCAGGCGGGGCAGGCCGAAGTCCGGGTGGAGCAGAACCCGGTCCACCGGGCACGGGGACGCCATGGCGAACCGCAGGTCCTCGAGCGGGAGGTCGCGCAGAAGCTCGCGGAGCCACGGCACGCGGGATCGGCTCGCCCCACGTTCGGCGGGGACGAGAGCCATCTGCAGGCGGATCAGGGGGCTGCGGGCGTTCGGCTCGGCGAGGACGAAGCGGCCGCCCGGGCGGAGCACCCGCGCGGCCTCGGCCACGGTCTCCCGCGGCGTCGGAAGGTGGTGCAGGACGTCGCGGATGATCACCGTCTCGAAGGAGTCGTCGGCATAGGGGAGCGCCGTCGCGTCTCCGCACACGTAGCTCGTGGAGGGGACGACGCGCGCAGCGAAGCGCAGCTTCCCGATCGAGCGATCCAGCCCCGTCGTGAGGCCGTCCGCCGGGCGTCCCTGCCGTTCGATGTGGAAGAGGTTCGCGCCTTCGCCGCAGCCGATCTCGAGGAGGGGCTGGCGCGCGTCCCCGATCAGGTCGTCGAGGAATTCGCGCTCCCGCTCGGCGAAACCGGCGCTGGCGGTCTGCCAGGCGAAGTGCGTGGTGTCCGCGTCGGCGAAGTGCTCGTCCTGGCGCGCGACGAAGTCGTCCGGTGCGTCCATCGTCAGGCCAAGTAGAGCATGCGCCGGAAGATGCGCCAGAACGCGTCGGGGTCGATCCACGGCGGCAAGAAGAACGGAATCCAGGCGGTCGCCACGAAGGCGAAGGCCATCGCCTGGTTCGCGCGGGAGCGAACCGCGGCCGGAACGTGGTCGCGAATCATGGCCCGGACGGGTTCGAGGCTGGCGAGGTCGTTCCAACGTCGCGCCGCGATCTGTCCGAACGCGTTCATCAGCCCCCACACGATGAAGCCGGTCCACGCGATCGGCGGATAGCCCTCGATGCCGAGCACCTTGAGAGCTCCCCACACGTGCCAGAGGGCGCTGACGAGAAACGTCGCGCAGACGTTCAGGGCGGCGTGGCGACGGTTTCCCCCGAGCGGGATGTACACGTAGTTTCGCAGCCAGAGGCCGAACGAGATGTGCCACCGGCGCCAGAACTCACCGACGGAACGCGCTTTCCAGGGGGCGTCGAAGTTCTCTCCGATCTCGTAGCCGACGACGCGTGCGAGCGAGATCGCCACGTCGGTCCAGCCGGAGAAGATGACGTAGAAGGTGAAGTACAGCTCGACGGCCCAGAGCCAGAGCCGCACGTGTCCGACGCTCGTCCCGGAGGTCGCGAAGATCGTCTCGTTGTCCTGGCCGAGGTAGAACGTGGCGACCAGCACCTTCGCGACACCCCACGCGAATCGGGCGGCGCAGGCCAGGAGAATCGCTGCGTAGCTCCTGAGGTCGTCCCACGTGTCGACGATCGGGCCGCGTCGGCGATGGTCGGCCAGCTGCTCGGTCGTCTCGATGGGGCCGTTCACGAACGTCGGGAAGAACAACGTCGACGCGAGGAACTCGTCGATGCGACGCACCGGGGTGCCGCGTGCACGGCGATCGACGACGTAAGCGACACAACGGAGCCACCACACGTTCGTCGCGAACGCCCAGAACTCGGCCATGTCCGTCGTGTTCCCGACCAGGATGTCGGCGGGCAGGAGCGCGGGGTACGCGGTCAGCGCGACCAGAAGGCCCCAGGCGCCTGCGGTACCCGCCGGGCCGGGCACGTATTCCGTGGTGGCGTAGAGCGCGACCGAGTAGGCGAGCGCGATGGTCGCGAGCAGTGGCGATCCCAGAAGGGCGATGCTCGAGACGGACGCCGCGACCAGGACCCAGGACCGCGCGCGCGTGGGTAGCGCGCTCGCCGCGACGACGATCGCCGCGAGCAGGGCACCGAACAGCGCGAAGCGCATGAAGAGGCTGTGTCGGGTCTCCCATGCGCCGATGGCGAAGTCCCAGGCTTCCCACTGGATCCACGAGAGTACGTCGGGCGGACTCATAGCCGATGTCCGCGCACGACTCCCGCCGGCCAGACCTCGGCGCGGATCAAGAGATCCCAGAGGGCATGACTCGCGAGGAAGTGTCCGTCGCGTCCCCACCGCTCGTATCCATCCAGACAGAGCTCGAGGGGCTTCGTGCTCGTGGAGCGCAGGCCGTCGAAGGTCGGCGTCGGGTCGATGCACGGCGCGACGTCGTCGAGGTCGGCGCAAAGGGACGCGGCGCCGTCGTCCGGGGCGGGCGGGCAGGGCGGGGCGATCAGGACGGCGAAGCCGGCGCCGGCGTCGAGGCTCACCCGCGCGAGCTCGCCCACGAGCCGTCGCGTTACCGCGAGCGCGCGCGACCGCTCGCGGTCGCCGCGCAGAGGCGGGGGCGGGTCGACCGCGACCGGGGCGCTGGGGGAGACGCCGTGGTGTCCGGTGAGCCATCGCGCCGCTCCCGAGAGCGCGAGGAGCCCCGAGGTGGGAGGGAGGTCCGCCTCGACGACGCGGGGGCGGGGGTGGGTGAGGTTTGCGGCAAGGTCGTGCGCGGGATCGAGGACGAGGACGACGACGTCCGGGCCGTACGCGAGCCCCCGTTTCTCCAACCACCGAAGCTGCTGCGCGGTCGCGTACCCGGGGATCGTCGCGTTCACGACGGACAGACGCCTGCCCCGGGTCTGATCGGCCAGATGCGCGACGCGGACCGACAGCCGGTCCTCCCGAGCGACGCCGAGGCCGTCGGCGACATGGTTGCCGAGAAGGAGCACCCGCACGTCGCCGGGGCGCTTCTCGTGCGGCCAGTGCTGGTCGGCGAGGCCCGCCGCGTTCGTCGCGACGAACGCATCCCAGGCACTTCCGCCGCAGTCCGCGAGCGTGATGCGCATGCCCGGTGTGAACGTCCAGCCAACCTCGGGGTCGGCCTGGAGCAGAACGCCCTCGGTGTTCGCGCACACGGGGGCTCCCTGAAGCCGCGCGATGGCTTCGAAGATCAGCAGCGCCGTGAGCAGTCCACCCGCGGCGACGAGCCGGCGGGGAGCGCGGCGCTGGGGCCCGGAGAACGCCACGTGACCCACCTATTGAAGGTAGCCGAGGGCGCGGAGCTTCTCGCGCACCGCCGGGTCCTTGATCTCGGGGATCGCCAGGAACTTCTCGCCCGGATAGCGCCAGACGCAGACCCGGACACCATCGCCGGGAGAGGGGCACGCGGGCTCCTCGGTCGTCTCCAGGCTCCGGTTCCGCAGGTCGATGAGATCCGTTCGCGGCGTGCGCCCGGTCGGTCCGATCGCGATGGCCTCCCTCGGGATCTTCTTCCCGTCGACCTCGATCTCGAACCGGACGAGATCCTTTCGGCCGAGATTCCGAGGGTCGGGGAGCCGGTCGAACCGGAGGCCGGTCCCCTCGGCGCCGATCGTCGCGGTCGCTTGGAGGTTCATCCCATCGGTGCTGATCGTCACGTTGGGGCGGGTCCCTTCGCTCCGACGGTCGAGCGTGAGAAACGTTCCGCTCTTCGGGTGGCCTCGCAGGGCGATCCGGACCTCCGCCCGTCCGGATTCCGGACCCGCGACGCGGACCTGATAGCCGCGCTCCCTGAGGATGCGGCGCGCGTCCTCGAGTCGCTGTACCAGAGGCCGGGCCGCGTCGAGCGCCGTCGGCGCGACGTTGGTCGATTCGTCTGGGTCGCCCTCGACGTCGTAGAGTTCGCGAGAGCCGGAGTCGATGCTCTCGATCAGCTTCTTCTCGCGGGTTCGGATCGCGTACCGGGTCGGGAATTGCGCCTGGGTCGCCGTGGCGAACAGCGGCTCGCCGTCCTCGTCGGGTGCGGCGATGGCGGCACCGAGCGACGCGCCGGTGAACCCTTCCGGCCGCGGCAGGCCGAGCCATTCGAGGATGGACGGCGCGATGTCGATCGAACGCACGGGGCGGTCGACGACGGTCCCCGCGTGGGCGCCGTTCGGCAGGCGTACGATCAAAGGG
>JAUIFY010000038.1 GCA_030430245.1 bacterium
CGCTCCCACGTGCGGAAACGGGGTCCTCGACGAAGGCGAGATCTGCGACGACGGCAATCGCCGCGACGACGATTTCTGTAGCAACCGCTGCACCCCGCCGTCGGCGGACCCGATCTGCGGGGATGGCAACATCGATCCGGGCGAGCAGTGCGACGACGGCAACCAGAACGACGACGACGGCTGCAGCAACGACTGCGAGCTGCCCCCGCTCGTGCCCCCGACCTGCGGTGACGGCATCGTCCAGACGGGCAACGGGGAGTCCTGCGAGATCGGGATGGTCCTCGCGCCGGTCGGGGGCGGCAACCCCGACCGGGTGTGTCGCGACAACTGCAGCTACTGTGGAGACGGCATCCTCGACCAGGGTGAGGAGTGCGACGACGGCGACGGAGACGACGCCGACGGCTGCAGCAACGACTGCACGACCCCTCCCCCGCCGGCCTACCGCTACTGCGAGATGTTCCGCGACCCGTCGTTCTCACGCGATTTCGACGGCAACGTCCGCCTCAAGGCCAACGGCCGCATGGAGGCGATCGACACGTCCGTGGCCGACCCCGGCGACGATCTCGTGGTCGACATCGGCACGGAACGAGTCATCGTAAAGGCGAGCACCGCCGAAGAGGGAGTCGTCTTCGAGCGCGAGTTCCTGCCGGGGAGCCTGAGCTACTTCGAGCGAAGCGGCAATCGTGGCTGGGAGCACGACGCCTCGAACACCGACTTCATGAAGCTGAAGATGAACCGCGACTATACCCGGTTCAACCTGGAGCTCCCGGGCGACGCCCCGATGAGCGCGCTGCTCGACAAAGTCGAAGCCGGCCAGGTGAATGGCCGCATGGTCACGTTCGAGATCCGATTCGAGGAGGAGCGCATCATCTGCCAGGCGGAAACCTGGTGGGACTGCAAAGACACCGGCGAGCGCTCACACTGCAAGGGCCCGCTCCAGTAGTCACGGCTGGCCCCGCGCTCCGCCGCTCTCTATGCTGCTCTCCGGGGAGATGGACGGATGACGTACGACTGGATCGCGGCCCTCGTGTTCGTGGGCTCGCTCGTCGCCTTGATGAAGTTCTTCCACTGGGCGGTGTTCAAGATTCCCGCCCTCGAGGAGCAACGTCGGTTGAACCACGAGCAGGACGGGCGGAAGCTGGAGGACCCCGAGTTCAAGAGCTGGTGCGAAGCGAGCATGAAGACCGGGACGTACATGAACCTGGCCTTCTACGCGGTCGTCCTACCGTGGTGCGTGAGCCTCGACTCGCGCCCCCTGTGGCGCCACGTCGTGGACATCGCGGCGATCCTGCTCGTCTTCGACTTCATGTACTACTGGACCCACCGCTCGCTGTTCCACGGCAAGGCCCTTCTCAAGGTGCACTCCCTCCACCATCGGGCGCGGAAGCCGACCTTCATCGACGCGTACTACGTCCACCCCCTGGAAACCGCGATCGGCCTGGGCCTCTTCCTGTTCTCGATCCCGATCGTCGCATGGGCCGGCGGAGCACCCGTCCATGCGTTCTCGGCCGCGATCGCGACCCTCGTCTTCACCGAGCACAACACGATCAATCACGTCTACACCAACCTGCCCTACCAGCCGTACAAGTGGCTGAACTACGTGACGGGCGTACACGCCGCCCACCACGTCAACATGAAGCAAGGCAACTACGCGACGCTGACGATGCTCTACGACTGGGTCTTCGGCACCTACGAGAAGCCGGTCCATCGACCGTCCGCCGGCTGACCCTCCGGCATCAGGCGCGCCGTGCCCTACTCGAGGGCCTCGACGTCGAGCTTCCCTTCCGAAAACGCCGCGCGCAGGACCTTCTTGTCGAACTTGCCGACGCTCGTCTTCGGCACCTCGTCGATGAACGCCCAGCGCTCGGGCTTCCACCACTTCGCGACGCGTCCTTCGAGGAACGTCCCGAGGTCGGCCGCCGACACGGCGCTGCCCGCTTTTCGCACCACGCACGCGAGCGGGCGCTCGTCCCAACGGTCGTCCGGTACGCCGATCACGGCCGCTTCGACCACCGACTCGTGGGCCATCAGCGTGTTCTCGAGGTCGACCGAGCTGATCCACTCGCCGCCGGACTTGATGACGTCCTTTGCACGGTCGCTCAGGTGCACGAAGCCGTTCGGCTGAATCGTCCCGACGTCGCCCGTCCGAAGCCATCCGTCGTGAAACTTCTCCTCCGCGGCATCGCGGTAGTACGAGCCGGTGATCCACGGTCCCGCCACCTCGATCTCGCCCACCGCCTCCCCGTCCCACGGAAGCTCGTTGCCGTCGTCGTCGCAGAGGCGCATCTGGACTCCAGGGAGGACGCGGCCGGTGCGCGCGCGCCAGGTGAGCGCCTCGCCGGCTGGAACACCCTTCGGCACCCAGGCGACCGCAGCCAGGGGGCTCGTCTCCGTCATCCCCCAGCCCTGCACGATCGTGACGCCGAAGGTCTCGTCGTAGGCACGCATGAGGCTCGCGGGCACGGCGCTCCCTCCACAGACGAGGAGGCGGAGCGACGACATGTCGGTCGTCGGTCGGTTGTGAAGAAGGTCGTTCAGCACGGTCGGGACGGCGCCGGAGAACGTGGGGCGCGTCTGCTCGATCAGGGCACCGAGCGGATCCGCCTGGAGGAACTGCTGCGGCATCACGAAGTCCGCTCCGACCATCCAGCCGGCGTACGGCAGCCCCCACGCATTCGCGTGGAACATCGGGACGATCAGGAGAAGGCGGTCGTGCTCGTCGAGCGAGAAGGCATGACCACCGACCACCGCGAACGAGTGCAGATACGACGAGCGGTGGCTGTACATCACGCCCTTCGGGTTGCCCGTCGTGCCGCTCGTGTAGCACATCGCCGCTCCCGCCCGTTCGTCGATCTCCGGGTACTCGTACCCGGCCTCTTCGGCCGCGAGGACGGCCTCGAGCTCGAGCGTGTCCCCCAGACCGGACGTGTCGCCCTCTCCGACCGTGATGATGTGCTCGACGGTCGTCAGGCGATCGCGCACGCGCGCCAGCAAGGGCGCGATCGACGCGTCGACGAGAATCACTTTGTCCTCGGCGTGGTTGATCACGTAGGCGAGCTGCTCGGGAAAGAGCCGAATGTTGAGGGTGTGGAGAATCGCGCCCATGCAGGGAATCGCGAAGTAGGCCTCCAGGTGGTGCTGGTTGTTCCAGCAGAAGGTGCCCACACGGTCTCCATCACCCACACCGAGCCTGCGCAGCGCGGCGGCCAGCTTGTCGGCGCGATCGCCGACCTCGGCGAAGCTCGCCTCCTGCAGCGAGTCGCCGTGGCACGTCAGCACCTTCGAGTCCGCAAAGACGCGACGGCCATGCTGGAACAGGGGGAGAATGCCGAGGGGCCGGTCCTGCATCGTG
Source organism: bacterium (assembly GCA_030430245.1). Classification (GTDB taxonomy): domain Bacteria; phylum Desulfobacterota; class Binatia; order UBA12015; family UBA12015; genus VGTG01. Next base: position 3,353 of record JAUIFY010000038.1, read on the forward strand.
CTCGTGATCATGAGCACGATCCTCGACGATCGCCTCGCCGCGATCAAGCGGCGTCGGACTCCTCGTCGAACGTCACGAGTACCTGCTTCGACGCAATCTGCTCTCCGACGGCGACCCGCACCTCACCGACCCGCCCCGGACCGATGGCCGCGAGCGAGTGGAGCATCTTCATCGCTTCGATCACCACCACGACGTCTCCAGCCTTCACCACGTCTCCCGGCGCCACGCGCACTTCCGCAACCACGGCCGGGAAGGGAGCCACGATCGCGGCGGCCGATCCGTGGCCGACCTCGGCCGCGGGCGCCCAGCGCTCGCTTCGCGACACGACCCGGAAGGTGTGCGTATGGCCGTGCTCGCCGATCGCGACCCGTCGCGCCGCCGTATCGACGTCGACCGGCCATGCCTTTCGGATCTCCCCGGACACGACCAGGTGCGAGCCGAACTCCGCGTGTCCATCGACGACTCCGACGTCGTGCACGGTGCCGCTCCGGTCTTCGAGGAACACGCTCCGCGCGGGCCGGTGCCGCGTCGTGCGAAAGCTCCCGAGTGCGCCCCAGGGGCCGACGTCTCGGTCGGCGCCGCGCGCGAGGGTCCATGCGAGAGCCGCCGGCTCCAGCACGCCGTCCGGCTCGCTCTTCCCGCCGATCTCGACCTCGTCGAGGAAGCGCGTCGTCACGGAGGCGTCGACCACCGGCGATTGATCGACCAACCATCGATGAAAGCCCGCGTTCGTGGTGACGCCGGCGATCAGAAGCTCGTCGAGCGCGACCGCGAGGCGACGGCGGGCGGAATCCCGATCGGGACCGGCCACGACGAGCTTGGCGACCATCGAATCGTAGTACGGCGTGATCTCCGAACCCGCACGGATGCCGCTGTCCCAGCGAACGCCGGGTGGCACGCGGAGCGCGGAGATCGTGCCGACCTGCGGCACGAACCCGCGGGCGGGATCTTCGGCGTTGATTCGCGCCTCGAAGGCGTGCCCCGCGAACGAGACGTCCGCCTGTGCGATCGGGAGTCGCTCGCCCGATGCCACCCGGATCTGCAGCTCGACGAGATCGAGCCCGGTGATCGACTCGGTCACTGGATGCTCGACCTGCAGACGCGTGTTCATCTCGAGGAAGAAGTAGTCGCCCGTCTCCGCGTCGACGACATACTCGACGGTTCCTGCCGAATCGTAGCCGATGCTCCGCGCGAGCTCCGCCGCGGAGGCCCGGAGTCCGGCCCTCGTCGCATCGGGAAGGTTCGGCGCCGGAGCCTCCTCCAGAACCTTCTGATAGCGACGCTGGACCGAGCACTCGCGCGTACCCAGCTCCACGACCCCGCCGTGCCGATCACCGACGATCTGAACCTCGACGTGGCGCGGACGCTGGATGTAGCGCTCGACGATCATCGCGTCGTCACCGAACGCACGCTTCGACTCCCGCTTGGCCGCGTCGAGCGCCTTGTCGAACTCCGCGGCCTCCTCGACGATCCGGATGCCCTTGCCGCCCCCTCCCGCCGCCGCCTTCACGAGAACCGGGTACCCGATCCGCTCGGCAGCGAGGGCCAGCGCCTCGCGGTCCTGCGATTCGTCGAATCCGGGGATCGTCGGCACTCCGGCGGACGCGGCCAGCCGTCGAGCCTCGATCTTCGACCCCATGCGCTCGATCGCCTCCGCGTGGGGACCGACCCAGACGAGGCCCGCCTCCACGACCGCGCGCGCAAACACCGCGTTCTCGGACAGGAATCCATAGCCGGGATGAACCGCCGTCGCGCCCGTGCGCGCGGCGGCGGACAGCAACGCCTCGATCGACAGGTACGACGCGGCGAGATCGGCCGGACCGAGCCGGGTCGCGACCGTCGCCTCCTCGACGAACGGGGCATGCCGGTCCGGATCCGCGTAGGCCGCGACGGTCTCGTGGCCGAGGCGGTGCGCGGTGCGGAGAACGCGACGTGCGATCTCTCCGCGGTTGGCGACCAAGATCCGCACGGGCTCACATCCGATATACGATGCCGGGCCCGCGCTCGGGCTCGTCCTGCCGGGCCGCGAGAGCGAGACAGAGGCCGAGCGCGTCGCGCGTATCCACGGGATCGATCAACCCGTCGTCCCAGAGCCGCGACGTCGCGTAGTACGGGTCCGACTGCGTGTCGTACTGCTCGGCGACCTCGGCGCGCAGCGCGGCGAGCTGCTCTTCCGTGGTGTCCTGCCCCTTCATTCCCGCGAGGCGGATGTCGACGAGGACGGTCTGCGCGGTCTCGGAGGCCATCGTGGCAATGCGTGAGTTCGGCCATGCGAACAAGAAGCGCGGATTGAACCCTCTTCCACACATCCCGTAGTTGCCCGCGCCATAGGAGCCGCCGATCAAGACCGTGAACTTCGGCACGGTCGCGTTCGAGACGGCACTCACCATCTTGGCACCGTTCTTCGCGATTCCGCCCGCCTCGGAATCGCGGCCGACCATGTACCCCGACGTGTTCTGCAGGAACAGGAGCGGCACCCGGCGCTGCTCGCAAAGCTCGATGAACTGGGTCGCCTTGAGCGCGGACTCGCTGAAGATGATCCCGTCGTTCGCGATCACGCCCACGAGATGCCCCCAGACGCGAGCGAAGCCACAGACGATCGACTCGCCCCATTCCGGCTTGAAGGCGGAGAACCGCGAGCCGTCGACCAGCCGTGCGATGATCTCGACGGCCTCGAAAGGGATCCGGTCGTCCGCGCTGATGATCCCGTAGATCTCGCTCGGGTCGTACGCCGGCGGCTCGGGCGCGTCGAAGTCGGCCCACCCCTGGCGATCGGTGATCCTCCGCTGATTCGTCGTCGCACAGATCTCGCGCAGCTTGCCGTAGGCCTCGCGCTCCGTCGCCGCGAGGTAGTCGCTCACGCCCGACGTACGCGTGTGCAATACGGCCCCGCCCAGATCGTCCGGCTCGATGATCTCGCCGAGGGCCGCCTTCACGATCGGGGGGCCGCCGAGGAAGATCCGTCCGATCCCGTCGACCATGATGACTTCGTCACTGAGCGCGGGCACGTAGGCCCCTCCGGCCGTGCATCCTCCCAGCACGACCGAGAGCTGCGGCAGCCCGAACGCGGAAAGGCGCGCCTGGCGGTAGAAGCTTCCGCCGAAGTGGTCCTTGTCGGGAAAGATGTCGTCCTGCAACGGCAGGAAGGCGCCGCCGGAGTCCACCAGGTAGATGACGCCGAGCCCGTTCTCGAGCGCGATGTCCTGTGCGCGCACGTGCTTCTTGATCGACACGGGCAGAAGCGATCCGCCCTTCACGGTCGCGTCGTTCGCGATGAAGACGTACGGCACACCATGCACGACCCCGATGCCGGTGACGATCCCGGCTCCGGGCGCCGCGTCGTCGTACTGGCCGAAACCCGAGAGGGTCGACAGCTCGAGGAACGGCGTGCCATCGTCGATCACGAGATCGATCCGGTCGCGGACGAGCACCTTCCCACGCGCAAGGTGGCGCTCGATCGACTTCGCCCGTCCCGGACCGCCCTCGATGGCCCACCGCTGGCGCTCGCGAAGCGTCTCCAGCATCGAGGCGTACGCGGTGCGGTTCTCCGCGTACCGTCCCGAGCCCGTATCGATCCGCGATTCGAGAACCCTCACGACCGACAGACGCTAGCTTGGACCCCCGGACGTGTCGAGAAGCCTCTCGATCGGAAGCCGCCGGATCGGAGGGCGCGCCTCCACGCCTTCGGCTTCCTGCCGCGCACCGGACGGTCGCCTCACCGCGCGCGACGAGCGCGAGGGGAGGCAACCGAGCTCCCCCGACGCCGGTTGCACGACGCGCGCCGGGAGCTCTCGGCCACGCCGGTCGAGCTCGGGAATCGCCCGCTCGGAGCACGCGCCTCGCTTCGCGTCGGTCCGCCGTGCTACGCCACCGCAGCCGCCGTGTCGCGGGCGGCGCCGCATCATGCCTCCCGCCCCGCCTGCCTCCCCGGATCCGTCAGCGGCGCAGGAGATGTCGATGCGCCGCATGGCCGCCGTCGCGGGCCGGAGCCTGCGCTACCTGCGGCCCATGGGCCGGCACCTCGCGGCGATGGGGATCGCATTCTCCGGGCTGGCGGTCGTCCTCGTCCCGGTCGGTCTGCTCCTCGTCGACGTGCTGTGGACGCGGATCCTGTTGGGCAGCCCGCTGACCGCCGACCAGGCCGAGGCCCTCCGGCTCCCGCTGGACCCGTTCTCCACGGCCACCGCCCTCTCCGGCCCGCAGCGCCACGAGGTCCTCACCCGGTGGTTCTACCTCGCGGCCTTCGCGTTCGGCGTGGGGATTCCGGTGGGACTCGCGATCTTCGCCTACCAGCTCTGGATCCTGCAGCGAATCAACCAACGGCTGCGTCTCGACCTGCTCGACCGTCTACAGTCGCTGTCGCTGCGGTTCCACCGCGAGCACGCCGCCGGCGACGCGGTCTACCGGATGATGCAGGACGCGGCGCAGGTCTCGCGCTTCCTCGAAGCGCTGGTGCTGACGCCGCTCGGGGCCATGGGACGGTTTCTGCTCGGGGCGGGGATCGTCGCCCTCTTCGACCCCCGGCTCGCCTTGCTCCTGTTCGCGATGTGGCTGCCGCTCGCGGCGATCGCCGGGCGTCGGACCGCGGGCCTCCGCCACGACCTCCGCGCGGCGCGCGCGGCGAGCGCCCGCGTGACCAGCCGCGCGCAGGAGCTCGCGGCCGCACTTCCCGTGGTGAAGGCCTGCGGGTCCGAAGACTGGGACACGGATCGGTTCGCAGCCGAGAGCCTCCGCTCGTTCGAGATGGCGCGCGCGGCCCGGCTTCGCGTCGCGTCGTACGAGGTTCAGATCTATTGGGTCCTCGGCGTCGCGATGGTGATCGCGTTCGCGGCGGGGGCCGTGAACGCCCGATCCGGGCATGCCACGGCCGCGGCCCTGTTGGGAATCCAGGTCTGGACGCTCGGTCTCTGGAGCTACTTCCGCGGTCGATTCTCCGAAGCCGGGAGCCAGGCCCGCACGCTCTTCGTGAACTGGGGCCGGGCCCAGGACGTGTTCGCCGGACTCGGCCGGGTGTTCGACCTTCTGGAACGCGAGCCGGAGCTGGAAGATGCGCCGGACGCGATCGATCTTCCGGCGCCCCGCGCCGGGATCCGCTTCGACCATCTGACGTTCCGCTACGAAGCGGTCCACGCGGCACTCGAGGACGTCGACTTCACCGCGCCCGCCGGGAGCATCACCGCGATCGTGGGCCCGAACGGCGCGGGCAAGTCGACCCTGCTGTCCCTCATCCTCCGGCTCGCCGATCCCGACGAGGGCCGCGTCGAGATCGACGGAACGGATCTGAGGCGACTGCGCCGCGACTCGCTTCGGCACCACGTGTCCATCGCCCTTCAGGAGCCCCTCCTCTTCGGCGGCACGATCGCCGACAACATCCGGTGGGCGGAGCCGAGCGCGGACGATGCGCGCGTTCGCGGCGCCGCCGAGATCGCTTGTGCCGCGGACTTCATCGAAGCCCTACCGTCCGGCTACGACACGATGCTCGGAGAGCGTGGCGTCAAGCTCTCGACCGGACAGCGCCAACGGATCGCGATCGCGCGAGCGGTCCTGAAGGACCCCGCCATTCTCCTGCTGGACGAGCCGACGGCGGCACTCGACGCCGACACCGAAGAACGCCTCGTGCGAAGCCTCCGCGAATGGGGCGCCGCGAGGACGATCGTCGTCGTCACGCATCGCCCCGCAACGGCCGCGATGGCCGATCGGGTCGTCGCACTCGACCATGGTCGCGTGCAGTCCGACGCCCCGGCCGAGGCGTCGCGATGAGCCCGACGGGGGACGGATCGGGACCGCCGGAGATCTCCATGGGTCGAGCCGTTCGGGACCTGGCCCGGGCCCTCGGGTGGGTCCGCCCCTTCTGGCCACGCCTCCTCGCCAAGGTGGGCCTTCTCTGGCTGGGGCTCCTCGTCCTTCTCCTGCTGCCGTGGCCGGTGAAGATCCTGATCGACCAGTACATCGTCGGGCTGCCGTTCGACCAGACGACCCGTGTCCCCGAGCTCCTGCGCCCGCTGCTCGCCCTCCTGATCGGCACCTCACCGGAACAGACGCTGGCCCGGGTCGCCGGGCTCCAGCTCCTCCTCGTCTTCCTCGTCGGTGCGGCCGGAGCCGACGCAGCGCAACGGAGCAGCGCGACCGTCGGCCTGGGCAACGGTGTGGATCAGGCGTCGACGACCGAGAACCAAGCGAACGCCGGCTTCACACTCATCGGTGGACTGATCGGACTCGCCGACGTGCGCTACACGATTCGCCTCACGCAGGACATGAACCACGCGCTGCGCACGAAGCTGCTCTCCCGACTCCTCCACCAGCCCCTCACTCGTCACTACGACGGCACGGTCGGAGACGCGATCTACCGCATCATGTACGACACCGCTTCGATCACCGAAGGCGTGTACCAGATCGTCCTGTCACCTCTCGCGTCGATTCCGTTCGCCGCCGTCCTCGTCGTACTTCTCGCGTCGCTCTTCGGCGATCATCCGATCATCCCCGCCCTCGCGTTCAGTCTGCTCGGCGTCGGCCTGATCGGCACCGCCCCCTTCGCCGCGGCGATCCGACGCTGGAGCCGCCGGAGCCGCGTCCAGGGAGCCGACGCGACCGCCGCGCTCGAGGAAGGCCTCCACAACGTCGCCGCCGTCCAGGCACTCGGAGCCGAAGCACACCATCGGGCACACTTCGAACGAGCGAGCTGGGCGACGTTCACGCACTGGTTTCGCCTCGTTCTCGTGATCCTGGTCTTGATCCCCGTGATCGCCGTGCCCGTCCTCGTCCTGGTCGGCTACGGGCTCCGGCAGGGCGTCGAGCTCGTGATCGCCCAGCAGATGAGTCCGGGCGATTTCACCGTGCTGCTCGCGTACTTCCTCATGCTCGGAAGCGCGTGCTACGACGTCGGCTCGATCTGGCTCACGGTGCAGGGAGCCTCGGTCGGCCTTCATCGCGTGTTCGAGATGATGGACCTTCCCGACGCGGACGTGGTCGGACGCGCGTGCCCCTCGCCCCTGCGAAGCATCCGGCTCGAGCGCGTGTCCTACGCCTATCCTCGCGGCCCCCGCGTCGTACACGACGTCGACCTCGTCCTCGAGCCCGGCCGCCTCGTCGCCCTGGTCGGACCGGCCGGCGCGGGGAAGAGCACGATCGCCCAGCTCGTGCCGGGCTTCCTGCACCCCGCGAACGGACGTGTGCTCTACGACGAGCAGGACGGGACCACCCTCGATCCCCGAACGATTCGCCGCGAGGTCGCGTACGTCTTTCAGGAGAGCGCGCTCGTCGCCGGCTCGGTCGCCGACAACCTACGCCGCGCTCGCCCCGACGCGACGGAAGCGGAGATGCGTGCGGCGCTCGGCCGTGCATCCGCCCTGGACGTCGTCGACGGCCGGCCGGGGGGCCTCGACGCTCCCGTCGGCGTCGCGGGAGGAAAGCTCTCGCTCGGACAGCGGCAACGATTGGCGCTCGCGCGCGGGCTCTTGCGGGAGACTCCGGTGATCATCCTCGACGAGCCCACGTCCGCACTCGACCGTGACACCGAAACACGCATCGAGCGCGCCCTCTACGATCTCCGCGAGGATCACGCGGTTCTCCTCATCGCACACCGCCTCTCGCTCGTCCGACGGGCCGACGAGATCCTCTACGTCGACGGAGGACACGTGCTCGAGCGGGGCACGCACGAGGAGCTGATGGCACAGCCCGGGGGCGCGTACCGCCGGCTCGTCGAGATGCAGGCCTGAGCCGGTCAGCCCGTCTCGGCGAGGTGGGCCTCGATCGCTTCGCGCGACGGCCCCGCCTCGACGAGGCGGCGCGCCGGCGTCAGTCGGAGCGCGTGGAACACGACGGCCGTGAACCCGAGCCCTGCGACGACGACGCCGACGACCGACAGAGGATGCGGGTCGACGGCGAACGACTCCACCCCGGCGGCCGCGAGCAACGTCGCCACGACACACACGACGACGGACACGCAGGTCGCGACACGAACTTTGCGCACGACCGTCTGGGGTCCGTCGGCGACCGCGGATCGAAGCTCCCCGACCGAGAAGTAGTCGAGGAACCACGACTCCTCGATCTCCCGCTGGGAGAGCCGGTGCGGGGGAAGTGCGTGGCCCGTCAGCGGGTCGGTGACCGTCTCTCCGCGAGCGTGCGCGGCGATCCCGTCGCGGATCTGCCCGTGAATGGCCTCCGAGATCGGATATCGCGACACGATCACGAGGGCCGCGACGAAGAAGGCGGCGGGGAACAGCGAGTACAGGAAGCGGATGGTGAACTGGACCTCCGCCGTCTGCACCTCGTTGGGCACGTACCCCACACCCGCAAGCACCGCGAGCGGAATCGAGTAGCCAGGAATCGACACGAGCTTCGGGATCACCGACCAGAACGACGTGAACTGTGCCTCGCGGCGGAGGCCCGTCCGAAGCTCGTCGTAGTCGATCACGTCGGCCGCCATCGCGGGAATCAAGAACGTGCCGGCCATCGCCTGCGTCCCGCTCGCGAAGTAGACCGCCCCGGCCCAGGCCAGATCGCCCGGGCCGGCGAAGAAGTACAGCAGGCTCGCCGCGACACCGACGAAGGCCGCCGACACGAACGCTCTCAGCTTCCCGAATCTCTGGGCGATCCAGAGCCACAACGGCACGAACAAGAGACCGGTCGCCAGGTAGATGAAGAGAAACGTCCCGGTCCACACCACCGGCTCCTCGGGCTGAAGCACGTAGCCCACGAAGTACGGCATCAGAACCGCAGGGACGGCTCCGGGGATCGCTCCGACGATCGACGCGAGCAGAAGGATCGCGAACGGCCGGTTCCGCAGCGCGCGGCGCACACCCGGTACGAGTGGGTTCGATGGGCGCTCGGCGTACTCCCGGTGCTCCGAGACGACGAGGAGCATGATACCCATCAGGGCGAGCCAGACGACGCCGTACGCCGCCGACATCCCCGAGAAGATCTCGCGATCGCGCCCCGGCCCCAGCAGTTCCGTCAGGATCGCGGGCACGACGGCCGCGACCATCGTCCCCAACGCGATGAAGAGAGCACGCACGCCGAAGACGCTGTTTCGCTCGCCATAGTCGGGCGTGAGCTCCGCGCCGAGCGCCGCCAGGGGCACGCCCTCGCAGGTCTGGAACAGGAAGAAGAGCGAGAACGTCGCACCGAACCAGAGCACCGCCGCGCTGGGCGCGAGCCCCTCCGGGGGCGAGAACAGGAGCCAGAAGAAGACCGCCGCCAACGGGGTTCCGGTGGCGATCCACGGCTTGCGGCGGCCCCAGCGAGATCGCGTCTTGTCCGACAGCCATCCCACCGCCGGGTCGGTGAGCGCATCGAAGGCGCGCGCCATCGCGGTCGCCAGCGCGATCATGCCGAGCGGCGCCAGGACGACGTCGCTGTAGAAGACCGGCATGAAGATGCCGATCGGGATGGCCATGGCCGCTCCGGCCAGCCCGGGTCCCCCGAACGCCAGCTTGACGCCCCAGGAGAGCTTACCGTGGGCGGCGGCCTCCGCCGGAGTATCGAGGGCAGGTGCGGACATGCGCGCGCGGGTCAGGACCTATCGCGCCCGGCCCGAAGACTCCACCGGCGCGGCGCGAACGGGCGGGAGCGCCCCGCAAAGGGTCTCTTCCGCCCGGCCACGAACGGCTCAGGCGTAGACGATCCGCGTGAGCCAGTCGGCGACCAACGCTGGCTTGTCGCCGCCCTCGATCTCGATGGTCATGGTGCGCGTCGTCTGGATCGCGTTGCCCTTCAACTCCACCTTGGCGAGCAAGCTGTGCACCCGGATCCTGCTGTCGACCTTGACGGGGCTCGGGAACCGGACCTTCTCGAATCCGTAGTTGATTCCCATGACCACGCCCTCGTACCGCGACATGTCGGACGGGCGTGGAGTCGTGGAGTCCAGATGCGTCAGCATCGAGAGGGTCAAGAAGCCGTGGGCGATCGTCGTTCCGAAGGGCGTCGCCTTGGCGGCCTCCGGATCGACGTGGATGAACTGATGATCTTCGGTGACGTCGGCGAACTGGTTGATGCGCTCTTGCGTCATCACCATCCATTCGCCCGTTCCCTCTTCCTTCCCTTCGACGGACTTCCAGATCTCGAAGGCCTTCTGCGCGTTCTCCGACATGTCTGCCCCTCCTCGTCTCGACGACGTTCTCGGATCTTCGACATTCCGACTAGCGAGCATCCCCCACCCGCGCCAGTCTTCCGTCGGGCGTTCGACGCGAGCCCTGCCCTGTCCTCGGTGGCACGCCCCGCGCCCGGCCCCGGCGGGCCCACGGGCGGGGGTCCAACACCCGGCAGAAGCGTCCGGCCGGCGGGTCCCGGACTCAGAGGGGCTGCCCGTCGTCGACCGCTCCGGTCTTCTGCCAACCCTCGCCGAGTCGCGCACACGCAATCTCGTGGTCGTGGTCGAACGACACCCACCAGCGCTCCTCCGCCGCTCGCGAGAGTAGCCGCTCCTTCGCCTCCATCGTCTCGACGGGATCCAGGTCGTACGCTTGATTCCAAGCCGGCCGCAGGTGCGCCCGCGTCGGGGCGACGTCCCCCAGATGCACGAAGCTCTCGCCGCCGTCTTCGAGGATCGGGCACTGATGGCTCGGGGTATGCCCCCCGGTCACGACGACGCGAAGCCCAGGCAGGATCGACGTCTCGCCGTCGAGCGCCTCGACCAACCCCGCCTCCTGCAACGGCGCGAGGCATTCGGGGGCGTGACCATAGGCCGCGGCGAGTCGCGCGTTCGTCGGGTGCAGGGCCGTCTCCAGCTCCCCGCGCTGCACGAAGTGCTTGGCGCGAGGAAAGGCCGGACGCAGGCGATCCGCGCCATCGCGAACGACCGCGCCGCCGAGATGGTCGAAGTGGAGGTGCGTCAACACGACATGCGTGACGTCCTCGGGGTCGATCCGAAGCTCGCGCAGTCGGGCGAGAAGTCCCCCGTCGCGATCCACGCGGTAGAGCGTGCGTTCCTTCTCGGAGAGCCGCTCGCCCACCCCCGTATCGATCAGGATGGCTTCCCTACCGTCCTCCGCGAGCGGGCAGTGAAGGCTCATGTCGATGCGATTCGCATCGTCCGACGGTACGACCTTCTGCCAGAGCGGCTTCGGGACGATCCCGAACATGGCTCCTCCATCCATCGCGAACCGCCCGTCACTGACGAGATGAACGCGCATCCGACCGAGCTCGAGCATGGCGACGTCTTTAGCGGAATGGTTAAGGGGACGCCCGGATGGAGCCAACCACCCAGACTCTTTCGATCGACGGCATCCGTCTCTGTACCTTCGAGTGGGGGCGGCGTGCTCGCGGCGAGCCGACCTATCTTCTCGTACACGCCACCGGCTTCCACGCCCGCTGCTGGGACCGGGTGGTCGCGCACCTCGGCGACTGCCACGTCGTCGCTCTCGATCAACGTGGACACGGACGAAGCGACGCCCCACCGATCACGCACTGGAACGTCTTCGGCCGCGATCTCGCCACCGTGGTCGAGCAGCTCGACCTCCGAAACGTCGTCGGCGTCGGACACTCGATGGGCGGCCACGCCATGACCGACGCCGCGGCCCTTCGTCCCGACCGCTTTCGCCGCCTCCTTCTCATCGATCCGGTCATCGCCGCTCCGGACGACTATGGCGTCGGGGGATGGACCGTCGCGACGGGGGGACCCGACCAGCACCCGACGGCTCGGCGGAAGAACCGATTCGAGTCCGCCGAGCAGATGATCGAACGGTTCCGCTCACGACCGCCCTACGCCGGATTCGATCCCGCGTGCCTTCGCGACTACTGCACCCATGGCTTGGTGCCGGCGCCCGACGGCGACGGCCTGGTGCTCGCGTGCGCCCCCGCCACCGAGGCGAGCGTCTACATGACCAGCCGCACCAATCGCGGCGTGCACGAGAGCGCTCGCGCGATCGATCTGCCGGTCGAGATCATCCGGGCCAAACTCCCCCCGGCGGATCGCGACATGATGGACTTTTCGTCCTCGCCGACGTGGCCCGGCCTGGTCGGCGAGTTTCGCAACGGCCGCGAGCTCTTCCTCCCGGACCGTACCCACTTCATCCCACTCGAAACCCCGCGGTGGACGGCCGAGCGAATCCTCCTCGATTCGTAGTGCCGGCGCCGATCCAGTAGGGTCCATCGAGGGGGGAGGCGTGGCGGAGTCGCAGCAGAAGGACGAGCACGAGGAGCAGCTCCTCCAGCTCCAACGGATGGAGTCGAAGCTCGTCGCGGCATCCGTGAACTACCCTGGCGTGATCACGCGCAGGCGCGAGCATCAGCTCCGGTACGCGATCTGTCTCGCGCAGCTCGATCGCTTCCAGCCGGGTGCCGCCCGGCGTGGAGGACGCACGCAGAACCCCGAGGTGGAAGTCCGCACGCCGCGGCTGACCCGCTGGCGCGCGAAGATCCTCCGCGAGCTACGTGACCCGATCCTCGATCCGAAATCCGGCGACGTGCGTCTGGCCAACGCCGCGCGCATCCTGGGGCCGCTCTTGCCCGAGGTCGAGAAGGCGCGGAGCGAGATCCTCGAGAAGTACGCGAACGACTTCTCCGCGGTCGCGCTCGATCAGGAGCTCGGGAAGAAGACCCTCGTCACCATCGCAGGCGGCGGCGGAGGGGCCGGCTACGTCTACCTCGGTGCGTGGGCCGCGCTTCAGGACGCAGGCTTCGTTCCCGGCTACGTGATCGGGTCGTCGATGGGAGCGCTCCTCGGGCTGTTCCGCGCGCTCCGCGTCGACGGAGACTTCGACGCGTACGTGAAGTTGGCGAAGAGCATGCGCGCACGCTCCGACGAGATCTTTCGCTTCGTCAGCCTCCGGACGCGGTACGGCATGCCGGGAATCGCCCGGCTCTACCTGCACGCCGCCATCGGCTTGGCGTTCCAACGAGACGACAGCGCGGACATGTTGCTCCCCGACCTGGAGATCCCGTACGAGGCGGTGGTCGCGGGCATCCGCCGGGGTGCACTGGGCGAGAGCCCGGAGGAGTACTCGCGCTCGCACCACCTGCCGGTCGACAAGCGCCCGGGTCCGCTCCAACTCCGCGCCCAGATCGGGGCTCAGCTCGTGCGCCTGGCCGCCTTCGTCAACCCACGGGTCGTGAAAGAGATCGTGATCGGGGGCGACGACCTCACGCGAGACTTCAATGTGATCGACGCCGCCGGGTTCTCCGCCGCGATCCCCGGCATTCTGCACTACGATGTCGCGCGCGACGATCCGCACATCGACGCGATCCTGTCCGAGCTCATGCGACGCGAGGAGGTCTCCGCCCTCGTCGACGGAGGCGTCGCCAACAACGTGCCGGCGCGAACCGCCTGGCAGCAGGTCCAGCGCGGCAAGATCGGCACCCGCAACTGCTACTTCCTCGCGATGGACTGCTTCTACCCGCAGTACGGACTCGGCCATGTCTGGCTCCAGCCCGTCACCCGGCTGGTCTCCTACCAGGTCGCCCTGAACGCCCGGTACGCCCACCGGCGCCACGAGATGTACCCCACCCTGTCTCCCGTGAATCTCCTGCCGAACTACTCCGAGCTCGACAACGCCGTCCAGTGGGGGCGCTCGCAGATGGAGATGCACATCCCCTACATCAAGAAGTTCCTCGAGCGCGTTCGCTGGGCGTGACCTTGTCTCATCCCGGCGCCCCCCGCACGATGGGGTGATGTTCCGCGAGACCCTCGTGCTGGGCGACACCGAACGCGCCGATGGCCGGGCGGCCGAAGGGACCGAACGGCTCGTCCTCGTCGCGCTGAGCGGCATCCAGGTCGGGCAGCGATTCGTCCTCGACCAGCCTCGGGCCGAGATCGGTCGCGACTCCGCTCTCCCGATCCAGGTCGACGACGAGAGCGTGTCCCGGGAACATGCGGTGATCGAGCAGCGCGATGGGCGATGCTTGCTCCGCGACCTCGGCTCGACCAACGGGACGTTCGTCAACGGGCAGCGCTGCGAGGCGATGGAGCTCCAGCCCGGCGATCGCATCGGCCTCGGGGCCGACACGGTTCTCGAGCTCCGCCTCGAAGACCAGCTGGAAACGGACTTCGAGCAGCGCATGTTCTCGGCCGCCCTGTACGACGGGCTCACCGGCGCGTACAACCGCGCGGCGTTCGACCGGGAGCTCACGGCCGAGGTGTCGCGCGCCCTTCGGCACGAGCAGCCCCTCGCGCTACTCATGCTCGACCTGGATCACTTCAAGGCCGTGAACGACACCTACGGACACACCGCCGGCGACGCCGTGCTGCGGGAGTTCGTCTCGCGACTGGAGGCGGTCACGCGGTCGGAGGACTACCTGGCCCGCTTCGGCGGCGAGGAGTTCGCGGTGATCTGCACGAATACGACGTCGGCCGAGGCTCGGTCGCTCGCGGAGCGAGCGCTCGCGGTCGTCGCGGGAAGCACGTTCTCGGCGGGCGGCGTGCCGCTGCCGGTCACGGTCTCGATCGGCGTCGCGGAGCTCGCGTCCGCCGGCGGGCCGACGCCGCGCGATCTGATCGTCGCCGCCGACGCCGCGCTCTATCGCGCGAAGGATGCCGGCCGGGCGCGCGTCTCGCTCTGACTCAGCGCCATCGGAGCGCCGTCTCCGGGGGCATCGAGGGCTCGACGCAGAGATCCTCGCCCGGTGGGATCGGAACCGGCCGGGGCAAGGCCCCGAAGAACGACGTGAGCGCGTCTCCGAGAAGCAGCTCCGCCACGAGCTGGGCGCGCGGCGCGACCGATTCCGCCGCGATTCGCGACCGCACACCCCAACCGACGACGTAGTCCTCGCAGCTCCGCCCCGGCTCGTCCGGCGCCGCCGCGAAGCCGACGCGCCGATCGAAACCGAAGTGGCGCTTCAGCATCGTCTCCTCGAACAGCATCGCGAAATCCTCCTGCTGCGCGCTGTACGAGTACGGGTCGCTCGCACCGTCGGACTCGAACGCCGCGCCGACCTCGGCGGCGGTGAGCGCCTCCTGCTCGTCCGTCGCCTCCTCGCCGAAGTAGAGGACCCGACCGAGTCCGCGCCACAACTCGGAGTCGAGAGGCCTCCAGGCCGCGAGTCGCGGCGAGAGCCGCGAGCCCTCGAGACGCTCGACGACGTCGACGAAAGGCTCTTCCGGATCGAGGCGGCCGAGCTCCGTGGGTGGCAGGAAGTCGTTCGCGTGCGCGCCTTCGTGGAACAGGAGCGCGGCGACCGCGGCCACGCGACTGTCGAGGTCCCGGCCCGGTCCCGAGCCGACGAACGCGGGCCCGTCCGCGTCGAGGTAGCTCGAGAACGAGAAGAACCCCAACGCGGCGCCGAAGCCCGACCGATAGTCCGCGTCGTCGCCGATCGTCGCCTCCTCCTCGGCTGTCAACCACAGGTGACGCGGATCGACGTACACCGCGCCGGTGAGCGACCAGTAGAAGGAGGGCCGCACGTCGTCGTCGATCACGATCGCCGTCGCCGCCCCCAGGAGCCGGAGCAGCTCGGAGGGCTCCCGCTCGAGAATCTCCCGAAAGCGCGCGCCCATCCAGTCGTGGGAGACCACCACGTGATTCATGACGTCTTCGACGCCGGGCGCGGGCGCCCCCCGACCGATCGGGGGAAGCTGCCCGATCGAACACGACGAGGGCTCCCGGCGTGCGTCCACGCACTGGACGAGGTCCGACGCCCACGGGGAATCCGCGACGTAGGCGTAAGCGTCGGACAGGTCGGGAGTCCGGCCGCCCGGCCCCGAGTGATCCATCTCCCCGCCGCCGCATGCCGACACGGCGAGCAGGACGATCCAGGTCGTCCAGTGGCGCGTCCCCATGAGCTCCGAGACTACCAGCGAATCCGAGCTCGAGCAGGCCCGTTCTTCGACGGGCGTTCCTCCACGTTCGGCCCGAGCGGTGGGCTCGGTCTCCGTTCCGCGATACCCTGCCGCCATGTCCGACGAGGCCGGCGACCTGTTCCGCTTTCGGGAGAGCCCTTCCACCCCGCCCCCGGAGTTCGATGCGGCGTTCCGCCGCCACTTCCTCGAGCTTCTCGTGTGGCGGCGCGACGTCCGTCGGTTCCGCCCGGAGCCCGTTGCCGACGAGCTCGTTCGGGAGCTCATCGCGATGGCCCGCTTCGCACCATCGGTCGGGCTCTCCGAGCCGTGGCGCTTCGTCCGCGTAGACGCACCCGCGCGGCGAAAGGCCGTGCGCGAGAACTTCGTCGCTTGCAATGCCGAAGCGCTGTCGTCGTACTCGGGAGACCGGGCCGAGCAGTACGCACACCTGAAGCTCGAGGGGCTCGACACCGCGCCCGTCCACCTGGCGGTCTTCGTCGACCCGGATCCGGAGCAGGGCCACGGCCTCGGGCGCCGCACGATGCCCGAGACCGTCGCCTACTCCGCGGCCATGGCGATCTACACCCTGTGGCTCGCCGCTCGCACGCACCGCGTCGGCGTGGGCTGGGTCTCGATCCTGAACCCGAAGGACGTCGTCACGGCGCTCGACGTTCCAGCCGGGTGGCGGTTCATCGCCTACTTGTGCGTCGGCTACCCCGAGGAGGAATCGCCGTCACCGGCCCTCAGCCGGGCGGGGTGGGAGCAACGCAGCGACCCGAGCCAGTTCTACCTCGAGCGCTGACCGTCCGACCGGTGGTGCGCGACCGGCTCAGCCCCCGTTGGCGGCCGGTACGTAGGCCCGACAGGGCTGGCCGCGGAGGCCCGGGCACGGCACGTCGACGTCCGGCGGGTCGACCTTGCGAATGACGGGCAGCATCAAGCGCGACGGCTTCTTCCTCGTCCGGGAGATCTCGTTCACGACGGCGCCTCCGGTGGGAGGCGTATCGAAGCGCCAGCGCGTACGGTCGCCGCCCGGGGCTTCCACCGTGATCCGGATGCGCGAGCCCGCGCGGAACACGTGGGCGACGGACAGGAGTCCGACCCGTACGGGCTCGAACTCCCCGGCGGGCAGGACCTCGGCATGCTCCTCGAGGTGCGTCGGCCACGGCTCGAGCCGCGTGCGGCGCCGACGGTCCTCGCGTCGCTGCGAGGCACGCAGCCAGCCCGTCTGCACGTAGGCCTCGAACCCATCGGGACGCACTTCGCTCAGCGTCACCTGGATGTCCGTGTCGTCGACGCTCGAGCGCAGCCAGAGATCGACGCTCGACGGACCGACGATCGTCACGTCTTCAGCCAGCGGCGGGGTCACGTAGCCGACCGCCGTGTCTCCCAGGAGAGGACGCCAGTCGTACGGCGGCATCACCTTCCACGAGTCCGCCGCGCCCGAGCCGGGCAGCGTCTGCTGCGGTCGCGCGTCGGGGTCCGGCCGGTAGGTGTCCGTGCCGGACGTCGCCCGCGTCGGGCGCTTCGGGGTGAGCGTGCCTCCGGGCCCGAAGTACCACGGCGTGTGCTTCTTCTCCCGCGGCGGCCACGTGCCGAAGCCGAGCTCGAAGGTCGGGGCCGGGAGTCCTGCCGTCGGGCTGCCGGCGCCGTTCTCCAGGAGCACGCGGAACCGCGGTGTGTCCTCGAAGAGCTTCTTCGCCGCCTTGAAGGTGGAGATGCCGTCGTACCGGTCCACCGGCAGCGGCGGCGTCGGTGCTCCGCCTCCCAGGATCTCGGCCGCGATGATCGGCGCAAACGGAGCCGCGCGACTCGGGTCGGGGATGTTCCCCGCGACGTACAAGTCGAGAAAGGCGATCCACTCGTAGAGGATCGACGGCTCGAGCGCGCTGGAGTGTACGCCGTTCACCAGCGAGACCTTCACGTCCCGACCTCGCGGGAGATGCTTCAACATCGACACGAAGCCGGCGCCCGTCTGCTCGTCGTGCCACGCGCCAGCGAGAAAGATGGGCACCTCGATGTTCGAGATCCACGTGATCGGCGATCGCGGGTCCATGAGCTCCGGGACGTAGTACGGCTGCTCGACGGTGAACTCGATCGGGTCGAGGGTTTGGAGTCGCAGATCCTGATTGGCGAGGCAGACCGCGTCGCCATCCCGCACGCGCCGCCGCGCCCACCCCTGCCCACCTTCGGGCGCCGGCTCCGCGTCGTCCTTCCGCTCCTGCAGCCAGCTCTCGGCGAAGCCGGAGTTGCGGATGCCGCCCGGGAAGCCGGGAAAGCGGAAGATGTCGCTGATCACCGACAGCGGCGCGATCGCCGCGAGCCCCGGCGGCCGCGCCCCGCCCACGAAAAGCTGGCTGATCCCCGGGAAGGAGATGCCGACCATGCCGACCCTGCCTCCGAGAACCCAGCTCTGTGCCGCGACCGTCTCGACGACGTCGTAGCCGTCGGCGGTGGTGGGCAGGTCGAAGAGGTCGAAGGTCCCGCCCGAGCAGCCCGAGCCGCGCATGTTCACTCCGACGGTCGCGAATCCGAGCGCAGAAGCGAGCAGAGTCGACGGTTGCGTGGCTTGCGGGTTCGCGGGGTCGTAGCCCGAGTACTCGACGACGGTCGGGAACGGCCCCTGGTCGAGGGTCTTTCCGAGAGGCGGACGGACCATCGCCGAGAGCAACGTGCCGTCTCGCATCTCGATGTACTGGTAGCCGTTCACCAGGGTCTGCCCTCGATGGAAGGAGGCGTCGGGGTGCTCGGCGAAGACCCGGGTCGTCGCGACCGTCGGCGGATCCGCGACGCCGACCTCGCGCAGTCGGTAGGTCCGTCCCTCTCCCAACTCGCGAAACAACAGGCTGCCGAACCGGTCGGCGAAGCCGGTCTCGAGCGGGCTGCCGCCGGGCGTCTCGAGGGCGACCTCCGTCCCTTCCACGAGCCCGCGGACGGCGAGGAATCCGATGCCCTCCTGGACGTCCAGACCCAGCGCGGTCGAGGGGCCGAGAAGGCAAGTGAGGGCAAGGGCGAGGAGGAGGCGGTTCTTCATGTCGGGGGCTCCCGGGGCGGCGGTCCAGTGCGGTCGTCGCAGAGGCTAGCGGTCCAGTGCGGTCGTCGCAGAGGCTAGCCGTCCGAGCGCGCTCCGGTCCAGTCCGGAATCCCCTCCGGTCGAGATCGGGCTCCGACCGTGCGACGAGACGGCACCGCGCGGCGGCGGGGTTCGCGACGCGAGGGCCACCGACGAAGGCGCTTGCATCCGTCCGCGCACTCGCGTTGAAGCCCTCCCATGAAGGCTCTCGTCTACCACGGCCCCCAGGACATCCGTTGCGATGAGGTGGCGGACCCGGATCCCGCAGCCACGGATGGCGCGATCGTGCGCATCACGCACTCCGGAATCTGCGGCAGCGACCTCCACATCTACGAGGGACATGGCTGGGCGGAGCCCCGCTTCACCACCGGGCACGAAGCCGTCGGCGAGGTGGTCGAGGTCGGATCGCGGGTACGGCGGTTCAAGCCGGGCGATCGTGTGATGGTCTCCGGCGCGGCCGCATGCGCGACCTGTTCGCCCTGTGCTCGAGGGCGGATGGACCTCTGCGAGTCGGGCGGCGCCAGCGTGTTCGGCGTCGGCATCGGCCTCGCCGGATCCCAGGCCGAGGCGGTCGGCGTGCCGGCCGCCGACAATACCCTCGCGGTCATCCCCGAAGGAATGACGGAGGAGCAGGCGCTCATGCTCACCGACAACCTGCCCACGGGCTGGTTCGGCGCGACGCGCGCCGAGGTCCGGCCCGGATCGACGGTGGCGGTGATCGGGCTCGGCCCGGTCGGGCAGCACGCGGTCGAGTCGGCGTTCGTCCTCGGTGCGTCGCGCGTGCTCGCACTCGACCTCGTGCCAGAACGGCTCGACGCCGCGGCCGCGGTGGGGGCCGAACCCGTCGCGGTCGACGGAGACACGGTGGCGCGCGGGCTCGAGACGACCGGCGGCCACGGCGTGGACGCGGCGATCGAGGCGGTCGGCCGTGACGACTCGATCCGGCTCTCGATGGAGGTCGCGGCCCGTGGCGCCACCATCTCCATCGTCGGCGTCCCGCAGTCCCCGACGATCGCGGTGCCCGGCATGCTGACGCAGGCCAAGAACCAGACTCTGCGACTGAGCCTCTGCCCCGTCCAATCGACCTGGGACGCGTTGATTCCACTCGTCGAAAGGGGGCGCCTCCACCCCGAGCGCGTCATCACTACGCGCATGCCCCTGCGCGAAGGCGCCGACGCCTACGCCCGCTTCCACGCCCGAGAAGATGGCGTGATGAAGGTCGTGCTGTCGGCTACGGGTTGAGGGGCCCGAGCGGATCGGACGACCGCCGATCCTCCGCACGGCGCGCACGACGTCGCGCCGCGACCGTCTCGCGCCGGAGCTCGCCGGGGGACCACGCCGGGCCCTCCCCACGCGAGAAAAGCGACGCCTCGAGCCCATCCGTCTGCCCACCCAGCTCGGGGCTCGAAGACTCCACGACGAAGTCGGCGATCGTCGCGGTCTCGTCCGCGGGCGATCGCCGATCGAGCCAGGCGAAAAGCGCGCCCAGAATCTTGCGGGCGTCTCCCTCACGCGTCGCGCGAACGAAGGCGCCGAATCGTGCCTGCTCCGAGTGACGCGCCCGTTCGAGCGCCGCGACGGTCCGTCGACGCACCGATCGGGGATCGACACGACGGAACGCCACGACGAGCGCGATGGCGACGACGGCGATGAGCCAGCCCGCGTGCGACTCCGCCGACGACTTCACCGCTCCGGCCGCGAGCGCCGGATTCGCCGCGACGGAGAACGAGATCGACGGGACCGCCGCCGTCTCCATGCGCGCCTCGACGACGTTCCACCAGACCACCTCGATCGCGGGGAGCTCGTAGGTCGCTGGGCGCTCCAGGATCCAGCTCGTGGATTCGACTCTCTCCGCGAGAGGCGGCGCCCCACGACGACCCGGGCGATCGACCAGCTTCGGCGTATCCCGATACGGCGTGAGGCCGTCCACGCGGGCCACCTCCAGCTCGGGCAGGAGCATCGAACGCGTCTTCTCGGCGCGAAGCACGACCGTGCGTCGAAGGGCATCCCCCACGCGGAGGCCGTCGGGAGCGGGCTCGACGGTCTGGGTCAGCTCGACGCTCGACGCCGCG
This sequence comes from bacterium, assembly GCA_030430245.1. Classification (GTDB taxonomy): domain Bacteria; phylum Desulfobacterota; class Binatia; order UBA12015; family UBA12015; genus VGTG01. The sequence goes on from JAUIFY010000038.1 coordinate 24,207, forward strand.
AGCAACGGCCCCCCCGCATGCCCCGGAGGCCACCGCGCGTCGAAGCGGGCCGGCGGCAGGGACAGCTCGACGTCGACCGGCGCACCGTCCCGTGCGTAACGTACGCCCACCCGTGCCTGTGGAGTCCTGAACGTCCCGGAACGCTGGGCGTACAAGGCGTACTCGTTCGAGACCCCGGACCAGGTCGCCCCGTCGATCGACTCCGTCAGGTTCACGCCCGCCTCTCCGGACGCGATGACTATCACGCCGGCGATCTCCAGCTCGGGAAGCCGTGGTGCACCGAGGAGCCACGTCGGGACGAGAACGTCGACGACCAACCGTTGCTCCTCTCCGACCACGACGTCCTCTGGCTGGATGCGGGCGCGGACGATCGGTCCGGACGCGGCGGACGCGGCCGAAGCGAAGCAAGCGAGATGCGCGAGGGTGAGCAACGCGAGGCCACGGATGCACGTCGTCATCGCGAGCCTCCTCGCACGGCGGCTTCGGACTGGAACGCGAACTTCATCCGCAGGAACTCGGCCGGGTCGCTCTTCAAACCCTTCAGCCAGAGCTCGCCGATCTGCTCGTCGGAGAGCCCCGGAAGGTCGACTTCGCCACGCGTCCCTTCGTTGCGATCGTTGTCGAACCGGACGTCGTCCGCTTCGAAGGTGGGCGGGGGCGGGTCGTCCTCCGCCGCCGGCGGGGTCTCCAATCGACGACGAACGATCTCGAGGTTGGTCCGGGCATCGGCCCACCCCGGTCGCAGCACGAGCGCACGCTCGTACGACGCGACCGCCGCCTCGAGCTGCCCGCGCCGTGCCCGCGCGTTCCCGAGATCGTAGGCCGCCTCGGGCGAATCGAGTCCTTCCCAGGCGTCCGTGGCGCATTCGAGATCGCCGGCTCGATAGCAGGCAGCGCCGCGCCAGAAGGGATCGGCGAAGCACTCGGCCGCGCGAGCGTAGTCGCCGCGATCGAACCAGTAGCGCCCTTGTTGGTCCGGGGTGAGCCACAGGTCCGCGAACGAGAACGCGGTCGCGGGTGCCGGCGCGGCCAGAAGCAGCACGAGGGTCGCGGAGGCGCTCCACCGCAAACCGAAGCCGGGTCGGAACGCGAGGAGCGCGATCGCCACGATCGGGTAGAGCAGATAGAATCCGAAGTCCTTCCAGCGCTCGCGCCCATCGACCTCCTCGAGGCCTCCTCCGCGACTCCGCACACTGTCCGCGATCGCCTGCACGTCGCGATCGTCGACCGTGAGCTCGACCACATCGACGACATCCTCGACCGGTGCGAGGCCCCGCTCGGGACCGACCGCAAGCGCGACGACGGGGCGCAGCGCCCGGTCGAACGCCGGTCGGTCCCCCGCTTCGATCCCGTCCGTCAGGAACACGACGGAACCGAGGATCGGCTCGTCCGCGAGGAGATCCTCCGCCTCGGCGAGAGCCGCCGAAGCGTCCTTCCCCGCCACGGGCATCACGTCGGGCGAGAGGGCCTGCAGGTAGTGCGCGAGCAGGTCGGGATCTTCGGTCGGCGGCAAGACGACATGGGCGCTGCCGGCGTAGGCGATCAGACCCGTCCGCGCGCCGGCTCGAGCGCCGATCAGGTCGCGCGCCTTCTGCTTCGCGCGTTCGAGGCGTGAGGGAGCGACGTCGTCGCGACTCATCGAGGCCGAGACGTCGAGCGCGATCACGACCGGTGCCCGGTCGGCATCGATCGGAGGCGTCTCGCGCTCCCAGGTCGGCCCCGCGAGCGCGACGCCGGACAGGAGCAGCAACGCGACGAGAACGTGGATCGGACGAAGCCCCCCCACGCGCGCTTCGCCGACGACGAGATGACCGAGGAGTTCGGGGGCGATCACGTCCCGCCAGGGCCGCACCGGATCCTCGCGGCGCGAGACGACCAAGAAGAACGCGACTCCCGCGGGCAGGATCAGGAGCCACGCGGGGCGCATGAAGTGGAACTCGGCCAGATCAGGCATGGCCCGGCCTTCGCGTGCGCGCGTCGAGCGCGAGCCGTACCGCCGGCAAGCCGAGCAGCAGCAGCACGGCGGCGCCGAGCGGCCAGGGGTACAGGGGCCGGCGCGGCCGCCACGTTTCGACCTCGAACTGACCCGGCTCGAGCGCGTCGAGCCTCGCGTACACCCGCTCGAGCTGCTGGCGATCCGTCGCGAGGAACCTCTCCCCACCCGTGGCCTCCGCGATCGCGTCGAGCGTCGCGACGTCGAGCGGATCCTCTCCGGCCAGCGTGGGATCGCCGACTCCGATCGGGTAGATCGTCACGCCCTCCTCCGCCGCGAGCTCGGCCGCCTTGCGCGGCGTCACCCGGCTCGCCGTGTCGTTGCCGTCCGTCAAGAGGATCATCACCCGCTCGGCCGTGTCGCTCTTCTCGAAGAGCTTGATGCCCATTCCGATCGCGTCGCCCACGGCGGTCTGCGGCCCAGCCATCCCGACCTCGCTCTCCGCGAGCAGCTCGCGCGCGACCCGGAGATCCGGCGTGAACGGGACCTGAGCGTGGGCCGCCGTTCCGAACACGATCAACCCGACTCGATCCCCCTCGCGTCGCGCGAGGAAGCCGTCGAGCACCTGCTCGACCGCGTCCCATCGGCGGATCCGTGCGCCGCTCGGATCGGTGAAGTCCGCCGTCTCCATCGATCCGGAGAGATCCACGGCGAGCAGCAGGTCGCGGCCGGTCTCGATCCGCTCGATCGGAGGCTCGATCCAGACCGGTCCCGCGAGCGCCGCCACGAGAAGCAGCCAGACGGCGATCGCGACCTGCGTACGCGCCCGGTCCTGCACCAGCGCGCCTTCGGCGGGTGTCGCCCCGCTCGCCCGTGCCAGCTCCTCGAAGAACGGCGCACGGAGCGCCGGGCGCCTCTCTCGATACGGGGGAGCCCACCGACGCACGAGGATCGGGAGGGGCAGGAGAAAAAACGCCCAGGGCTGGTCCAGTCCGAGCATGGCTCAACCTTCCCACGCGCCCGGGGCGGACCGCCGGTGCGTGCGCGTCCACCTCTCGACCGCATCGAAGAGGGCGCGGGCGTCGGCATCCCGGAGCCGGCGCGTGCGTTCCGGCGGCTCGAACGCGACGCTCTCGAGGAGCCGCGCCGGACCGGACGAGAAGTGTGCGCCGGGTGCGGTCGCGTCGAGGAATGCGAGCCATTCCTCTCCGGACAGTGCCGCCACGTGCTCCCGGGGAGCGAACGAGAGGGCCGTGCGCTTCACGAGGGGCGCGAGCTGCCCGAGCGCGTCGTGGCGAAGACGCTCGTCGTCGAATGCGCGGCGCAGCGCGGCCAGCTCCGCGAGAGCGCGCCGGCGATAGGCGTCGGCGCGCCAGCGTCGGACCGCCCGGACGACCAGCACGCAGGCGCCAGCGACGAGAAGCGCGCCGACGATCCCCCAAGCGCACGTCGCGGGGACGTACGACACGGGCGCCGGCACGACGATGTCGCGCAGTCCGGGCAGCTCCATCGACGGATCCACGCTCACCACCGCGCCGTCCGCGGCCCACCGCCGAGCAGGCGTCGCATCTGCTCCGCGGGCCCCTCGACCGTCTGGATCGGCACGACCGGCACGCCGATCTCCCCCGACCAGGCGAGCACGCGAGCCAGCCGATCGCGTGTGAACTTCCCGACCTGCTCCCGCACGTGGCGGCCAGCGAGGTCGAGCTCGATCTGGAGGCGCCCGTCCCCCACCACGTAGCGACTGTGACTCGGCATTCGCGTCGCGAGGGGATCGTGGACGAGCAGAGCGAGCACGTCGTTGTGCGCCGCGGTGCGCGCGAGGATGGAGCGCGTGCGATCGTCGGCACCGTCGAAATCCGAAACGACGCAAACGAGCCAGTCGTGCCCGACCGTCCGGGCGGCACGCTCGAGCACGTCGTTGAGCCGCGCCGACACGCGCGCGACCTCGACGTCCGCAGCGAGCGCGTGATTCTGGCGCAGGACGGCGTCGAGGATCTCGTGGACGGTCCGCTCGCTGCGGTGCGGGCGAACCTCGTGCACCTCCTCGTCGTTGAAGACGAGCGCGCCGATCCGATCGCCCACCGCGAGCACCCGCCACGCGGCGAGTGCGGCCGCCTCGGCCGCGACGACCGACTTCATCGCCCGGACACTGCCGAAGAACATCGAGATCCGCTGGTCGACGACGAGAAGAACCGGTCGGTCGCGCTCCTCCGTGTAGACGCGCACGTACGGCTTGCGGGTCCGTGCCGTGACCTTCCAGTCGATGGTGCGCACGTCGTCCCCGGCGACGTAGGCGCGCAGCTCCTCGAAGTCGAGCCCTCGACCGCGAAGCCGCGAACCATAGCGTCCCGTGAGAAGACTGTGCACGGGCTGCCGCGGCAGAAACGCGAAGCCACGCGCCTTGTGCCGAATCGCGACGAGATCCTCGAGCGTCGCGTAGACGCCCGGAGCGTGCGGCGCCGGAGTCACGGCCACCATCCGCCTCGTCAGGCGACGGCCACGACTCGAGCCACTTCCGCCACGACGCGGTCCGCCGTGATGCCACTCGCGTTCGCCTCGTAGCTGAGCCGAAGGCGGTGCCGCAGCACGTTGGGGGCGACCGCGCGTACGTCGTCGGGCGTGACGTGATCTCGCCCCGAGAGCCACGCGTGCGCCCTCGAGCAGCGATCGAGGCCGATCGCTCCACGTGGGCTGGCTCCGACTTGAATCCAGGTCGCGAGGTCGCCTCCGTACTTCTCGGGCCATCGCGTCGCGCCGACGAGGTCCACGAAGTAGCGATCGATGGCGTCGGACACGTGAATCGCGCGAACCTCCTCTCTCGCGCCGAAGACGACCTCCTGTGCGATCGGATCCTCGTCTCTCGAGCGGGTGCCTTCGGACTTCTTCTCCTCGGCCCGAACCAGACGCACGACGTCGACCTCGTCGTCGGGGCCGGGGTAGTCGATCCCGACGTGCATCAGGAAGCGATCCATCTGCGCTTCGGGCAGGGGGTACGTTCCCTCCTGCTCGATCGGATTCTGCGTGGCCATGACGAGGAAGAGGTCGGGCAGCGCGTGCGTCTTCCCGCCGACGGTCACCTGACGCTCCTCCATGGCCTCGAGGAGCGCCGATTGGACCTTGGCGGGAGCTCGGTTGATCTCGTCGGCCAGGATCATGTTGTTGAAGACCGGCCCCTGCTCGAACCGGAACTCCCCCGCGCCCCCGGCCGAGTGGTAGACCTCGCTTCCCGTCACGTCCGAAGGGAGCAAGTCGGGCGTGAACTGGATGCGGGAGAGACCGCACGCGAGGTTCGATGCGAGGCTCTTCACGGCGCGCGTCTTGGCGAGGCCCGGCAGGCCTTCGACCAGAACGTGCCCGTCGGCGAGAAGTGCGATCAGCAGCCGCTCGACCACGCGCTCCTGGCCTACGATGGAGCGCTCCATCCTCGTTCGCAGCCGTTCGATGGATTCCAATGCGGTCATGGTTCGCCGCATCTTGAACGGCGGTTGCGGCAAGTCAAACCGGGAGATCGGGCTTCACGCGGCGGGAGGGCGTGATAGCGTGTCGCAATGAAGAGCGCAGGATTCCTCGCCGGTACCGTGTTCGTGTTCGTGTTCGTCGCCGCGTCGGCCTCCGCGCACGCCGCAGAGGTTCCCGAGGCCATCCACCAGGCAGTCGCGCATCCGGACCGCCCCGAGGAAGACCGTGCTCGCGACGCGGATCGCCGACCCGGCGAGGTTCTCGCGTTCCTCGGAATCGAGCCCGGCATGACCGTGGCGGATCTGATGGCGGGAAGCGGGTACTACTCCGACATCCTCTGCCGCGTGGTCGGCCCCGACGGCAAGGTCTACGTCCAGAACAACTCGTATGTCCTGGAGCGCTTCGGCAAGGTGATGGTGCCGACCATCGACAAGCGCCTGGGCCAGCCGGAGCTCGCGCACTGCGTCCGGCTCGACAGCGAGCTCGACGCGCTGCCCTTCGAGGAGGGCGAGCTCGACGCCGTCCTGATGGCCCTCTTCTACCACGACACGTACTGGCAGAAGGTCGATCGGGAAAAGATGAACGCGCAGGTGCTCCGCGCCCTCGCTCCGGGCGGCGTCTTCGGCATCGTCGATCACCACGCCGAGGCGGGCTCGAAGGATCGCGACGTAAAGACCATCCACCGCGTCGACGCGGAAATGGTGAAGGAAGAGATCCTGGCGGCCGGCTTCACCCTGGAAGCGGAGAGCCAGGTCCTTCGACATCCGGACGACGATCTTTCGACGAACGTCTTTGCGCCGGGCATTCGCGGCAAGACCGATCGTTTCCTCTACAAGTTCCGTAAGCCGAAATGACGGGGGGCCCGGCTCTGAGGACTCCCTCGAAGAGCGACCTCGTGGCCGCCCTCCAGGAGCGGCTTCGCGAGCAGCTCGATGCTCTCGCGACTTCCCAACGCACGAGCCAGGAAGGTGCCGCCCACGAGGAGACCCGCGCCGAAGACCCGAAGGACATGCGTTCGACGGAGGCGTCGTACCTCGCGCGAG
>JAUIFY010000364.1 GCA_030430245.1 bacterium
GACGCGACCGTCGCGGCCGCGCGCGACTATCGTGCGGCGCGCGAGGTGCGCCGGCCCTGACGTCGGGCTTGTGGCTCGGCGCGACGGTCCGCACAATCGGGAGCCATGGCGTCTCGATCTTCCGTGCGTGGGTCGTGCTTGTGTGGTGCGATCCGCTTCGAGGTCGACCGGTTCGAAGGTCCATTCGAGCAGTGCCACTGCACCCGTTGCCGGAAGGCGTCGGGGTCGGCCTTTCTGGCGGGCATCGTGGCGGCGCGCGCCGACTTCCGCTGGATCGCCGGCGCGGACCTCGTGCAAAGCTACGAGGCACCCCTCCTGCACGCGCCTCCGTCGTACGTCCGGAGCTTCTGTCCGCGCTGTGGGGGGCTCGTCCCCCACGTGCCGGACGAGGCCGCGTGGATCGAGATCCCGGCGGGCCTCCTCGACGACGACCCGGGGCTACGCCCGGACAAGCACATCTTCGTCGAGCACAAGGCGCCGTGGCATGCGCCCGATCCGAGCCTCCCGGCGCTGACGTCCGATCAGATCCGGGCTCTTCGCTCCAGAAGCTGAAGGGGGGCTGCGGGGGGCCGCTCCGCTCAGTCGAGCGGCACGGCCGTCACCGTCGTGAACCCGTTCACGAAGGCCTGGACGTCGTCCGACGGGTCTTCGAGCGTCGATTCGCAGTTCTGCGGATCGAGTGCACCTTCGGCGGACGCCGCCAGCGGCAGGCCTACGATCGTCCCGCGAATGGAGCCGGCCGTACACGTCGGGATGTTGACGCTGTCCGCCGTCGTCGACGCGGTGCCGGCTGCGAGAGCCGACCGCCGTGGAGCGAGCCACGAGAGAACGGCTTGCACGCCGGCCGGGTAGTCGGGGTGGACGTCGGTCCCGGTGAGACCCTGCGAGGAGGCGAGCGCGGGGACGCCACGCCGGGCCGCCGTCTTCGCCGCCCCGACCGTGCCCGAAAGGGAGCTGATCACGGCGCTGATGTTCTGGCCCTCGTTGATGCCCGCGATGACGACGTCCGGCCCAGCGCCGTCTCGATAGAGCGAATCGAGCGCGTAGTTCACGGCGTCGGCCGGACACCCGTCGATCGCGGTCGAGGGGTAGCCGCTGCGCGTGGTCGTGGAGAACACGGAGAGGTTGCCGCACCGCTCCGACGGCCCCGTCATGTCGCCGGAGCCGCTGCGGTTGCCCTCGGGAGCACACACGACGACCTCGTTGGCCGGGTCGGACGCGAGCGCCTCGACCAGTGCGTCGATGCCCTCCGCTTCGACGCCGTCGTCGTTGGTCACCAGGATCCGCAGCGTCTCGCCGCGGGTCGCGTCGTCGCCGCATCCGCCCGCCGCCAGAAGGCCGCAGGCCACCACGCACGTTGCCCATGCTCGCATCGTCATCCCTCCCGACCCGTCGCATAGCACAACCGCCGAGCGATGCGGGCCTGCCGCCGTCGTGAGACGGCTCGACCGCACGGTCGCCGCTCTTGCCCGGTCGCTCGACGTGTCGGAAGCGGGGGGGCGTCGCGCCATGGCGCGCGGGCTGGATGCGAAAAGCCCCCGGAACGCATCTCGTTCCGGGGGCTTCCGAAGTGGTCCCAGGGGGACTCGAACCCCCGTTACCGACGTGAGAGGCCGGCGTCCTAACCACTAGACGATGGGACCGTATTCAATCGTGCTCTGAGCTGGGGTGGTAGGACTCGAACCTACAATCGCCTGGGCCAGAACCAGGTGCCTTACCAATTTGGCCACACCCCAACAACGGTTCTGGAGGTAGTGGACGCCCGGGATCGGGTCAAGGTGGGGTGGCTCCGTTCGCACTCACCCGCGGCACGTTTCCACGCCCGTCCGCAGGCGGGCGAGGGTGCGGTCGCGACCCAGGACGTCCAGGACCTCGAAAATGCCGGGGCTCTGCTTGCCCCCGGTCACCGCGACCCGGACGGGCTGGGCGAGCTTGCCGAGCTTCTGATCGTGCGCGTCGGCGACCGCACGGAAGGCCGCCTCCAGGTCTTCGACGTTCCACGAGTGAAGGCCCTCGAGGCGCGCGATCAGCGCCTCGAGCAGCGGCGCGGCATCGGGCGTGAGGAGCTTCTTCACCGCCGCGTCGTCGAAGACCAGGTCGTCCTCCAGGTAGTAGCGAGCGGAGTCCAGCAGCTCGCGGAGCGTCGCGACGCGCTCGCGGAGCGTCGAGACCATCCGCGCCTGCCACGCGGCGTCGCCGCGAAGCTCCGTCCCCTCGCGCGCGGCGAACGCGCGGAGATCGGCGGCCAGCTCGTCGGGCGAGCGCGCACGTAGGTACTGCGCGTTCAGCCAGTCGAGCTTCTCGGCGTCGAACACGCCGGCCGCCGGGTTCACGTCGTCGATCGCGAACTTCTCGACCAATTCGTCGCGCGTGAAGATCTCCTGGTCGCCGTGCGACCAGCCGAGTCGGGCGAGGAAGTTCACGAGCGCGTCGGGGTAGTAGCCCAGGTCACGGTACTCCAGGACCGACGCGGCGCCGTGGCGCTTCGAGAGCCGTTTCTTGTCCTTGCCCAGAACCAGCGGCAGGTGGGCGAACGCGGGCGGCTCCAGTCCGAGCGCCTGGTAGATGAGGATCTGCTTCGGCGTGTTGTTCACGTGGTCGTCGCCGCGGACGACGTGGGTGATCTCCATGTCGGCGTCGTCGACCGCGACCACGAGCTGGTAGGTGGGCGTTCCGTCCGATCGCGCGATCACGAAGTCTTCGATCTCTTCCGCCGCGAACGCGATCCGGCCCTTGATCTCGTCGTAGAAGACGACCTCGCCCTCGAGCGGAGCGGCCATTCGGATCGACGTGGGCCGTCCCTCGATCGGTCCGGGCCCGACGCCGGGGCGGCAGTGTCGATCGTAGGAGGTCCGGGTCCCGGCCGCCTTCGCCTCTTCGCGGTGCTTCTCGAGCTCCTCGGGGGTGCAGCTGCACGGATAGGCCGAACCGGACGCCACGAGCTTCCCTATGGCGTCGCGGTAGAGATCCGATCGCTGCGTCTGGAAGAACGGGCCTTCGTCCCAGTCGATGCCGAGCCACCGGAGGCCGTCCAGGATGCCGTCGATGTATCGATCCTCGGAGCGCTTTCGATCCGTGTCCTCGATGCGAAGGAGGAACGAGCCCTGGGAGCGTCGAGCCATGAGCTGGCTGAACAGAGCCGTCCGGACGCCGCCCACGTGCAGGGCGCCGGTCGGACTCGGCGCGAAGCGGGTGCGCATCGGCGGCATGGCCGGCGGGCTAGCAAAGGCTCGGCAGGGGTGCCAAGCTGAGGGCTTGGAGGGGGCTCGAAGCCCCTTCGGCCTAGGTACAGCTCATGTCACGCAAGCGAATTCTGGTGGTCGAAGACAACGAGGACAACCGTCGGATCCTCTTGTACCGACTGAAGAAGATCGGCGATTTCGAAATCATCGAAACGGCGAACGGTGCGGAGGCGGTCGAGGCCGTTCAGGAGAGCCCGCCGGACCTGATCTTCATGGACCTCAAGATGCCCGTCATGGACGGCTGGGAGGCCACGCGCCGGATTCGTGAGCTGGAGAACGGGCAGGACATCCCGATCATCGCCCTCACCGCGCAGGCGATGGCGGGCGACGAACAGAAGGCGCTCGCGAACGGCTGCAACGACTACCTGGCGAAGCCGGTCGTCGACCCCTCGCTCGTGCGGGACAAGCTCGAGCGGCTGCTCAAGCTCTGAGCGGGTCGGACCGCCGGCCCTTGTCGCTCCCCGGAGCCGTGTGTAAGCCTCCGGACGCCCGAGGCGTTAGCTCAGTTGGTAGAGCAACGGCCTTTTAAGCCGTGGGTCCGGGGTTCGATCCCCCGACGCCTCATTTCTTCGCTCCGTGGGCTGCAGGCTTCTGGACCGTCGTTCCGCGCAGTATGGTCCCGGTCATGGATACCACCGATCTTTCGGGCAAGACGGCGCTGGTGACCGGCGCCGGCAGCGGCATCGGGCGGGAGACCGCGCTGCTTCTCGGGACGCGGGGCGCCGATCTCGTGATCTGCGACCTCGACGAGGCCGGACTCGGCGAGACGGAGAGGCGGCTGGTCGACCTCGGCCGCAGCGTCGTCGCGCGCCGGGTCGACGTGGCGGATCGGGAGCAGATGCGCGCCTTCGCGGACGCCGTGCACGAGCGGGTGCCGGCGGTCGACCTGCTCGTCAACAACGCCGGCGTCGGGCTCGCCGCGAGCTTCGCCGATACGACTCTCGACGACTGGGACTGGATCGTCGGCATCAACCTCATGGGCGTGGTGCACGGCTGTCACTTCTTCCTCCCAAAGATGATCGATCGGGGCGTCGGGGGGCACGTCGTGAACGTCTCGTCGGCCGCCGGCTTCGTCGCGGCCGAGCCTCTGTGCGCCTACGCGACGACCAAGTTCGCGGTGTTCGGGCTGAGCGAGGCGTTGCAGCAGGAGCTGCATCGGAGCCGAATCGGTCTCACGGTGATCTGCCCGGGCATCATCAACACCCCCATCACCCGAAGCTCGCGGGGGCGTGGCATCTTCGATCGCAGCGACACCCGAGCGGAGCTGGTCGAGAGCTACGAGCGTCGCAACTACACGCCCGAGCGGGTCGCCCGGAACATCCTGAAGGCCGTGCAGTGCGACCGCGTCGTCGGTCCCGTCTCTCCCGAGGCCTGGGGCATGTGGTTCCTGAAGCGCCTGTCGCCCTCCCTCGTGCGGTGGATCGGGCGGACGTCCACCGAGCGTCAGCTCCGCCGGTTCGGCGGCTGACGCTCGGCGATTCCTGTTAGGATGGGGAGCATGAGGAACCGACGACTCGGTGTGGCGGGTGGGGCGCTTCTCCTGCTTTGCGTGTCGATCGCCCTCCCGGCGACGCCGGCGGGCGCGGCGGACGTTGCCGTGGGCCGCGTGACCGACGGGAGCGGGGCGCCGGTCGAGGGAGCCATGGTGTCGTTCCGTCGCGGCGAGCCCGCGCACGCGACGACCGTGTTCACGAACGCGGACGGCCGCTTTCGGGCGCCGTCGCTCGGCGCGCAGCCGGACTGGGTGCGGGTGCGACGCATTGGCTGGAAGGATCTGGACCTCGACGCGAGCCAGCTGCCGGCCGACGTGACCGCGAGTCCGATGGAGCTCGTCCTGGAGCGCGAGACGAACCCCGCGATGGTCGCCGCGCAGCTCCCGTCGAACCGCTGGTTCGGCCTGCTGCTCGCGCGGATGGATGACGACGCGCAGCGCGAGCAGCTCGTTCGTCAGTGCACGTACTGCCACCAGCAGGGAAGCCTCGCGACGCGTGCCCCGCGCACCGACGAAGAGTGGGACAAGGTCTTGTCGTTGATGGCTCGCATGGGCGGCACCCTCTCGCC
>JAUIFY010000039.1 GCA_030430245.1 bacterium
CGCGGAGCCACGCGGCTCACCGTCCGCCATGTCGACCGTACCGACCACGTACGCGGTGAAGTCGCCGAACGTGAGCAGGACACCCTTCGGAAGCGAGGTCGTGCCGCTCGTGTACATGAGGATCGAGGTGTCGCTCTCTTCGACCTCCGCGTCCTCGAACTCCTCCGCGCCCGAGGCCAGCACCTCTTCGAACGGCTCGGCCGTCGCATCGCCTGCGTCACCGAACGTGATCCGTCGCATGCCCGACGGGAGGCCGTCGAGCTTGTCGAGCGTCTCGCGATACCGCTCCTCGAAGACGAGCACCTTCGGCTCGGCCGCCCGGATCATGTGCTCGAGCTCGTGCAGCTTCGCACGGTAGTTCAGCGGAACGAACGTCGCCCCGACCATCGCGGCCGCGTAGTAGCACTCGACGTAGCGATGCGAGTTGGTCGCCAAGACACCGACACGGTCGCCCCGGCCCACGCCACGAGCGGCGAGCGCGCTCGCGAAACGCCGCACTCGCGCGAGGACCTGGCCGTAGGTCGCCCGGTGCTCACCGAACACGAGGATCTCCTGGTCCTCGAACATCGCGGCAGGGAGAGAGAGAAAGTTCGCAGTGTTCATGGCTTCTGGCGTCCTAGCCTGCGCGCGAGGCGTTTCTCAAGCACGAGCCCGTCCGCGAGCGGCAGATCTCGGCCGCGGCGCATCGATTCCCGCAGAACCCGCCGAACGGCCGGGTCGAGCCGCGCGATGCGACGGGCCCACCGGCGCGTGGTTGCGTCCAAGCGCCCCGCGGGCACCGCCTGCGATACGAGCCCGATTCGCGCCGCCCGGACGCCGTCGAGCGCCTCGCCGAGGAGCAGGAGACTCGCGGCCCGACCTTCGCCGATCGCGCGCGGCAGCGTCTGCGTGCCCCCGACCCCCGGGATGGCGCCGAGCCCCGTCTCCGGAAGCATGAGCCGCGCATCGCGCGCGCAAAGGACGAGATCGCACAACAGCGCCATCTCGAGCCCGCCCCCGGCCGCCACGCCATGAACCGACGCGAGCGTGACCGCGGGCAGCGTCGAGAGGCGCTCCCACACGTCACGTACCCGACGGATCTCCCGCGCCCGGATCGGCGACGGTGCCGTCCCGAACTCGGCGAGATCCCCTCCACTCGAGAAGGCGCGCCCGGCCCCGCGCAGGACGACCACGCCGACGTCGTCGTCGACCCGCGCGAGCTCGAGCCCCTCGAAGAGCGCGTCGCGCATCGCGCAGTCGTACGCGTTCAAGACCCGGGGGCGGTTCAGCGTCAACCAAAGAACCCGCGGCTCGGTCTCGTCGCGCTCGACCCGCACCGCCGACTGTCCCGCTCGACTCACGATGCGCTCCCGAGGACGCATCGCCCGCCGATCCAGGCCTTCCGCGGCGCCCACGCGCGGACGTCCGGCGCGTCGAGGAGCACCAGGTCCGCCGGCGCGCCGGGCGCGAGCCACGGCGAAACCTGCCTCACCCCTCGAAGCGCCGCGGCCGAGGCCGTGTACAGCTCGAGCGCCGCCGCCTCCGTGACCCCCTCGTCTTCACCGAAGGCCACACCTTCGGCCGACCGGCGTGAGATCGCGCCCGCGAACCCGAGCCGTGGGTCCGGCGGAATCACCGGGCTGTCGCTGCTCGCGGCGACGAGCACGCCGGCGCGACGCAGGGAGCCGATCGGATAGAGCCACGGCCAGAGAGGCTCTTCGACCTCCTCGCGATACTTCGCACCCCTCGACACGAGAAAACCCGGCTGCGTGACCACCGCGACCTCGGCGGCCGCGATCCGGCGCACGAGCTCCGGAGGGCACAGCGAGCAGTGCTCCAGCCGATCCGGCGGGCCACCGCCTCCTCGCCGCGGCGGAGCGGCCTCGAGCGCGTCCAACGCAGCCGAGATCACGTCGGGCTCCACGGCGTGGATCGCGATCGACACGCCGGCCTCGCGCGCCCCGACGACGGCCCGGTGAAACTCGGGGCGGCGCGCGTCGTCGTCCGACAGAGGGAGCAGCTTGATCCCCACCACCTCGACCCGCCCGCGGGCCGCGGCGCGTGCCGGCACGAGCTCACTCACCCCGCGCAGCCAGACCCGCACGCGCTGCGGGAGCCAGCCGGCCTCGACCGCGTCCGCCAGGAGCTCGACGCGCGCCGCATCGTTGCTCGCCGTGACGTCGTCGACCCAGGCGATCCCGGCCCGCGTGAGCTCTCGACCGAGCTGCGCGAAGCCGCGATCCAACGAGCCGGAGGCGTGATCCCGAAAGAGTGTGGCCAGCGCGTGTTCCCGACCGACGAGCACCCCGTCCGCACCGACCTCCGACGCGAGCTCGGGCGGGAGCCGGCGCCGCGCTTCTCGACTGAGAGCCGACGCGTGGAGCGTCGCGTGACGGATCCGGAGGGCCCGTCCGGGCGCCATGGCCTCGAGCTCCTCCGATGTCGGCCACCGCCGCTCCGCGACCCGAAACTCGTCGAAGCCGCGCACGGTGAGCGCCTCGCCGACCACCTCCGCCCAGCTCCCTACGGACTCCGCCAAGCCGCGCAGGTCGCCGGGATGCTCGCGCGACAGATCGGGGTGGATCCGCGCCGACGCGGTCGCCGCGAGGTGAAGGTGGGGATCGGCGAGCGCCGGAGCGAGGATGGCGTCGGGACTCCCCTCACGTGCCTCCTCCGCGCAGGACGCCGGCCGCACCGCGGCGATCCGACCGTCGACCAGCTCCACGTCCATGGGCGCCCCGGGCTCGAGCGCGCCCCCGCGGGCCGGCCGCAGAGGACGCCCCGTCACGACAAGCGGCGCCGGCGGGCCGCTCACGCCAGTCAGTCCGACGACGGCAGGGGCTTGGCTTCCTTCAGTCCCATCTCGGTGCCACAGCAATGGATGCTGCCCTCGCCCGGCTTGTTGCAGAGCGCCTCGGTCCCACAGTTCGCGCACACGTACCGCTTTCCCAGGGTGTTGCTCATCGTTCTACTCCTTCGTCTCTTGCTGATCCGGGCCGACGACCTCGGCCGCGCACGCGACGCCGTCCCCGGCGACCTGGAGTGGCGTTCCCGGGATGGCGTGCGTCGCACGAATCCGCGCGAGGGCCCACGCCGTTCGATCGTCGGGGCGCTCCGCCACGCTCGTGACCTTCCCTACGCCCCCCGCCTCCCCGCGCACCTCGGCGCCCGGGGCGACCGGAGACGAAACCCGCAGGCCGACGACCTTCCAATTGACCTTGCCCCGGGAAGCGACGCGCTCCACGACCTCCTGCCCGAGGTAGCAACCCTTGCGGTAGGAGATCGCGTCTTCGAGCGAGGGCACCTCGGGCGCGAGGGTGTCGAGACCGAACTCGGACCCGAGCCGGCCCACGAGCCCCAACACGCGCTGCGTCTCGAGGGCCTCTTCCGTCGCCGCCACACCGCCCTCGGCGACGAGGGCCTCGCGCAGGCGCGTCCGCGCCGCAGCGTCGCTCCAGACGTGAACGCCAGCCACCGCGAGGTCGTCGACACGAGCGACCCGGCCGTCCCCCACCGCGCGGTGTGCTCCGATCGGCAGCGAGGCCAGCTCCTCGCCGAGGGCCTTCGAGACGGCGGCGACCGCCCCGGGACCGCGGACGGCGAGTCCGACCGCCGGACTCGGCTCGACCTCGACGTCGTCGGCCACGATGAAACGCTCCAGAGCCGCGCGCACGTCGTCTCGCGCCGAGGCGGGGGCGTCCAGCCAGATCGCATCGTCCA
Organism: bacterium; assembly: GCA_030430245.1. Classification (GTDB taxonomy): domain Bacteria; phylum Desulfobacterota; class Binatia; order UBA12015; family UBA12015; genus VGTG01. The sequence continues at coordinate 3,700 of JAUIFY010000039.1, forward strand.
GGACGTACACCCGAAGGTCCGCGACCACGCGCCCCTGCTCCGTCAGAAGAAGCGCCCGATTGCCGGCACCGGACTCGACCGAGGCCACCTCGTTGCTGAGCATCCCCTGCAGGAAGCTCACGCGATCCTCTCCGGTGACGGCGAGAAGGGCGCGGTCGTCGAGGTCCGCGATCGACACCCCGCTCTGCAGGGCGTCGAACGCCACGCGCGTCTCGCCGTCTCCGCTCATGAACCGCATCTAGCAGACCCCGCGGAAGGGTCGCTAGCACGACGGCGGCTCAGCCCTGAGCCAGGATCGACATCGCGGCGTGCTCGTCCGCGCCATCGTGGACGATCGCCATGAAGGCCCGGGTGATCGCCTCGGGTCGCTCGTGCTGAATGATGTTGCGGCCGTATACGATACCGTCCGCGCCGGCGCGCATGACCTGGACGGTCCGTCGGAAGATCTCCTCCTCCGAAGCCTTGCCACCTCCCCGGACCAAGAGAGGGCGTCCGCTCGCCGCCTCGAGCACGGCGCCGTACTCCCCGAGATCGTCCGTCGGATCGACCTTGAGGACGTCCGCCCCGAGCTCCACCGCCTGGCGAACGAGATGACGGATCGTGTCGACGTCCCCGTCGACCGCGAAGCCACCGTTCCCGTCCGGACGCATCGCGATCGGCTCCACCATGAGCGGCATCCCGTAGCGCTCGCACGCCGGCCGGACCGCGTTCAGGTTTCGCACGCATTGGCGATGCAGGTCCGGATGGCCGGGAACCAACAGCATGAAGATGACGACGCACGCCGCATCCGCCGCGACGGCACGCTCGACCGGGTCCGCCACGAGCTCACAGAAGAGCTCGGGGGGCGGGTTCGGCCCGTACACGTTGGCCACGTCGATGCGATAGACGAGCGCCGGCTTCTCCCGACCCGGGCGATCCTGCAGCAGTGCGGCCTGCCCGGGCGCGAGTTGCACCGCGTCCGGCGCGGCGGCGACGATCGTATCCACGGCCGCCCCCATGTTCTCGATGCCGCCGAGGAAGCCCTTCGTGTTGAAGATCCCGTGGTCGATCGCGACGTCGAGGCAACGACCGTCGGCCGCGAGCAGCCGCCCGAGCCGCGCCTTCACGCGTCGGCTCCGACCGCCGCCGGCGCCCCGGCTCCGTAGGTCTTCTCGAGATAGGCGACGATGTCGGCGGACTCGAACATCTCCACCCCCGTGTTCGGGTCGACCAGATACGGCACCTGCATCTTTCCCGACCGCGCGACGAACGCCCCGCGCGATGGACTCCCCTTGGCCACGTTGTGCAACACGTATGGCAGCTCCATCGTACAGAGCGTCTCGCGGACGATCCGGCAGAACGGCGAGGCCTCGAAGCTCCACAGCTCGAGCGGCCGTGCGGGCGTCCGCGCCTTGCGCACCGTTCCACCGACCCCGGGACGGGGGATCGACGAGAGCATGGCGGAGAGAGTCGCGAGCGGCGGCACCGCGAGCGTCCAATGGACGTTCCCGTCGCCGTACGTGTCGAAGAGATACCGCACGATGTCGTCGGACTCGTACATCTCGACGCCGGTGTTGGGGTCTACCAGCCACGGAAACTGCGCCTTGCCGCCACGTCGCACGACCTCCGGTCGAAAGCGCTCGCCCCCCTTCGGGCACGGATGGACCTCGGCCTCGAGATCCAACATGGAGAGCGCCTCACGCGCCTTGCGGCAGAACGGACACGCCTCGAACTCGTAGATCTGGAGGCGCTTCGCCGGGCGCTTCCCGATCCCCGCGACCGACATTCCCGCACCGCCTCGGAGCACCGTCACCGCCGTGGCACTCGCGATGTTCAAAAGGCTCATCGTGCTTCCCCTCTCGTTCAGATGGCCGCGAGCCATTCGCGATGCGCCGCGTCGCGGCCGTGGACGACGTCGAGATACCTCTGCTGCACGCGGCGCGTGATCTCGCCGGGCTCGCCGACCCCGATCGTGCGATTGTCGAGCGCGCGGATGGGCGCGATCTCCGCGGCCGTCCCCGTGAAGAAGGCCTCGTCCGCGATGTAGACCTCGTCCCGCGTCACGCGCTCTTCGCTCGCCTCGACACCCATCTCCGCGAGCAGCGTGAGCACCGTCGAACGGGTGATCCCGGGAAGAATCGAACTCGTCCCCGGCGTCTTCACGCGACCATCGCGAATGACGAAGATGTTCTCCCCGCCGCCCTCCGCGACGAACCCCTCGGTATCCAGAAGAAGAGCCTCCTCGAAGCCGGAGGTCCGCGCTTCGTGAGAAGCAAGGATCGAGTTGATGTAGTTGCCGACCGACTTCGCCTTCGACATGAGCGTGTTGCTGTGGAAGCGGCTGAACGAGGCGGTCTTGACGGTGATCCCCTTCTGGGCACCTTCCTCTCCCAGATAGGCGCCCCACGGCCACACCGCGATCGAGACACGGACGCGGTTCTTCGAGGCGAGCCCCATCTCGCCGTCGCCGAGAAAGACGAGCGGGCGGATGTAGCACTCCGCGAAGCCGTTGCGTCGCACGGCCTCACGACAGGCCTCGGCAACCTGCTCTTCGGAGTACGGGACCTCGATGCCCAGGATGTGGGCCGAGTCGAACAGACGACGGTTGTGCTCGGCGAGCCGGAAGATCGCCGATCCCTCGTCCGTTTCGTAGCAGCGGATCCCCTCGAACACGCCGAGTCCGTAGTGCAGGGTGTGCGTGAGGACGTGCACGTTCGCCTCTTCCCAAGGGACGAAGGTGCCGTCCATCCAGATCCAGGAACCCTTCTCCACCGTTACCTCCGAAAGTTGGCGACGCTCACGCGGCGCGCTTGACGTCGCTCTCGGCCTCGCGGGCGAACGCCTCGAGGTCCTCGAGGGCCCGCGCGGCCATCGCGAGCTTGCGCTCGCGGCCTTTTCGACGCTTCCCCTCCAGCAACGGGAACAGGCCGTAATTCGCGTTCATCGGCTGGAAGTTCTTGCGCCCGTCTTCGGACACGTAGCGAACGAGCGCCCCGAGGGTCGTCGTCGCCGGGGGCACCAGGACGCGAGCGCCGATCGCGAGCCGCGCCGCGTTCACCCCCGCCAGCCAGCCCGCGCTCGCGGACTCCAGGTAGCCTTCGACGCCGACGATCTGTCCGGCGAGCAGGAGATCCGGGCGCGTGCGCGTCTGCAGACTCGGCAGGAGGAGTCGCGGCGCGTCAATGAAGGTGTTCCGGTGGAGGCTCCCCAGCCGCACGAACTCGGCGTTCTCCAGCCCCGGGATCTTCCGAAAGACGCGACGCTGCTCGGGGTACGTCATCTTCGTCTGAAAGCCGACCATGTTGTAGAGGCTCGCGCGATGGTCGTCCTGGCGAAGCTGCACGACCGCGTGCGAGCGCCGCCCCGTTCGGGGGTCGACGAGACCGACCGGCTTGAGCGGCCCGAACGCGAGTGTCTGCGCGCCACGACGCGCCATCTCCTCGATCGGCAGACAGCCCTCGAAGTGGACGCATCGCTCGAAATCCCTCGTCTCGACCTTCTCGGCCTCGAGAACGTCCGCGACGAGCGTCTCGTACTGCTCGCGGTCGAGCGGGCAGTTGACGTAGTCGTCCGAGCCCTTGCCGTAGCGCGAAGCGCGGAAGGCCTTCCCCATGTCGATCGACTCCGCCGTGACGATCGGCGCGATCGCGTCGTAGAAGTAGAGGTAGTCCTGGCCGAAGAACGTGCGCAGGCGCTCGGCGAGCGCGCTCGACGTGAGCGGACCCGACGCGACGATCGTCAACCCGTCCGGCAGGTCCACGACCTCCTCACGGACGACGCGAACGCCGGGCAGCGAATCGATCGCGGCGCTCATGTCCTCGGCGAAGCCCTCGCGGTCGACCGCGAGCGAACCTCCCGCCGGCACCCGGTGGCGATCCGCGACCTCCATCACGAGCGAGCCGAGCCGGCGCATCTCCTCTTTGAGGAGGCCGATCGCGGTCGTCTGCTCGGCGCTCCGGAAGCTGTTGGAGCAGACGAGCTCGGCGAGGCGGTCCGTCGTGTGCGCTTCGGTTCCGCGCACCGGCCGCATCTCGTGGAGATCGACGTCGATCCCGCGTCGAGCGAGCTGCCAGGCCGCCTCGCACCCCGCCAGGCCGCCGCCGACGATGCGGACACGGTTCGTCATGGGCCGGACCTTAACCAGCCGGTGCGCTCGACGAAACTCGGCTCGCTGGCGAGACCCGTCGTCCGATCACGCAGTCTCGGCGACCTGCTCGCTCTCGTCGCCGGAGCCCTCCGCCGGCGTCTCGACGATCGCCTCGCGGAAGTTGCACTCCTCGGCCGGGCAACGCTTCTCGGGCCCCGCCTTCTTCGTGGTCTTCTCGACGAGCCAAATGTTTCCGCACTCCGGGCACTTCTCGTCGAGAGGCTTGTCCCAGGAGCTGAACTTGCAGTCGGGATAGCGATTGCAGCTGAAGAACATCTTCCGCTTGCGGGAGAACTTCCGGACGACGTCGCCTTCCTTGCAGTCCGGACACTTCACGCCGATCGGCTCCGGCAGCTTCACGGGCTGCACCTCCCGACACTCCGGGTAGCCGGTGCAGCCGACGAACTTGCCGAAGCGCCCCCAGCGGAACTGCATCGGCTTGCCACATTTCGGGCAGATCCGATCGCACTCCTCCTCCTTCGCGATCTCGATCGTCCCGTCGTCCTTGCGCGTGAAGTTCTTCGTGTTGCGACAGTCCGGGTAGCTCTTGCATGCGATGAACTCGCCGTTGCGACCCCACTTGATGATCATGGGCGACTTGCACCGCTCGCACGTGAAGTCGGTCGGGATCTCCTGCGCCTTCACGTCGCGCATGTGCTCGTCGGCGTGCTCGAGCGTCTTGGCGAACGGATCGTAAAAGCGGCGCGTCACCGCGATCCAGTTCTCCTTCCCTTCTTCGACCTGGTCGAGCACCTCCTCCATGCCGGCCGTGAACTCGACGTTGAAGATGTCCGGGAACGATTCCACGAGAAGGTCCGTCACGAGCATTCCGAGCTCGGTCGGCACGAGACGCCGCGACTCGTCTTCGGTCACGTACTCCTTGTTCAGGATCGTGCCCATGATGCTCGCGTACGTCGATGGACGGCCGATGCCCTTCTCTTCCATCTCCTTGATGAGGGCGGCCTGCTTGAAGCGGGGCGGAGGCTGCGTGAAGTGCTGCTCGGGCAGGATCTCGTGCACCTGCAGCACGTCGCCCTTCGCGAGCGGCGGCAGCTGCCGATCGCCTTCGGCGCCCTCGCCGTCGTCGGAGTCGTCCGAGGACTTCTCGTCGGTGCCCTCGGTGTACACGCGCATGAAGCCGTCGAACTTCGTCACCTGGCCGTTCGCCCGGAACAGGTAGTCGCCGATGGGGATGTTCGCGGTGGTCTGGTCGTAGATCGCGTGCGACATCTGGCTCGCGACGAAGCGATTCCAGATGAGGGTGTAGAGCTTGAGCTCGTCCGCCTCGAGGTACTTCGCGACGACGTCCGGCGGATATTGCATCGACGTCGGGCGGATCGCTTCGTGCGCGTCCTGCGCCTGCTTGCGCGACTTGTAGGTCGGCGGCTTGGCCGGCAGATACTTGTCGCCGAACTTCTCCGCGATGAACTCGCGGGCGTGCCCCTGCGCTTCCGGAGACACGCGAGTGGAGTCCGTACGCATGTAGGTGATGAGGCCGACCAGCCCGTCTTCACCGATCTCCACGCCCTCGTAGAGCCGCTGGGCGAGACCCATCGTGCGCCGCGGATTGAAGTAGAGCTTGCGCGACGCCTCCTGCTGCATGCGCGAGGTGATGAAGGGCGGCTGGGGCCGGCGCTTGCGCTCCTTGGTCTCGACCGAACCGACGACCCACTCGGCCTTCTCGACGGCGGCGAGGACCTCGTTCGCCTGCTCCTCGTTCTCGACGCGGAAACCCTTCGGGTCGAGGCGCTGGCCCTTGACCTCGACGAGGCGCGTCTCGAACGGCGGCGGCGTCTTGCCCTCGACCTTGGCCGTGACCGACCAGTACTCGACGGCCTTGAACGCGCGGATCTCGCGTTCACGCTCCACGATGATCCGCACGGCGACCGACTGCACGCGGCCCGCCGAGAGGCCCCGGCGGACCTTCTTCCAGAGAAGCGGCGACACCTGGTACCCGACCAGCCGGTCGAGCACTCGTCGCGCCTGCTGCGCGTCGTACTTGGAGCGGTCCAGCTCGAGCGGGTGCTTGATCGCCTCCTTGACCGCGTCCTTCGTGATCTCGTTGAAGAGGACTCGCTTCAGCTTGCTCGGGTCCACGCCGATCCGATCGGCGATGTGCCAGGCGATGGCCTCGCCCTCGCGGTCGGGGTCCGGGGCCAGGTAGATCGTGTCCTTGTTCTTGGCCGCCTTCTTCAGCTCGGTGATCACCTTCGCCTTGCCCGGAATCACGTGGTAGTCGGGCTCGAAGTCGTTCTCGAGATCGACCCCGAGCTTGCTCTTCGGGAGATCCAGAATGTGGCCTACGGACGCGCAGACCTTGTATCCGCGTCCGAGGTACTTCGTGAGGGTCCGCGCCTTCGCGGGGGACTCCACGACTACGAGATTCTTCGCCATCGCTCTTCCTTCGCCTTTGGCGGCGCGCCTAGCTCACGGCGAGGCTCGGAGTCAAGTCCGCTCGGTTCGGCCCCCCGGGTCGGCCCGGGCCGTGAGGCCGGAACGGCGAACCTCCCGCCAGGCCCGCGCAGCACCTCGCCGCGCACCTCGAGATCGAGCAGATGTTCCCAGACTTGCTCGATTTTCTGCCCCGTTCGCTCCGCCATCTCATCTACCGTCCGCGCTCCCGCGGCCACCGCTCGCAGCAGCTCCCCGCCGGCTCCGGACCGCTCCTTCAGTCTGGCGGAGGATCCGAGTCTGTCGAGGGCCAGCTCGACCAGGATGTCGTGCACGTTCTCGACCAGGCACGCGCCGTCCTTTAGAAGGCCATGGGGTCCTCTAGAGCGCGGAGCGCCCGCCGGCCCCGGCACGGCGAACACCTCCCGCCCCTGCTCGAGGGCGCAGCGGGCGGTGATGAGCGCCCCGCTGCGCTCGGTGGCCTCGACGACGACCACCCCGAGCGAGAGGCCGCTGATGATCCGGTTCCGCGCCGGGAAGCGGAACGGCCGCGGTTCGGTGCCGGGGGCCCACTCGCTCACGACGAGGCCCGCCTCGAGGATCCTCCGTCGAATCCGTCGATTGCGCCACGGATAGACCACGTCCGTGCCGCAGCCGACCACCGCCACGGTCGTTCCTCCGGCTTCGAGCGCGCCCGCGTGTGCGGCCGCATCGATCCCGAGCGCGAGCCCGCTCACGACCGTGATCCCGTGCTCGGCGAGCCCACGGCCGAGCCCGCGCGCGACCCCCAGGCCAGCGGCCGTCGCGTCGCGGGCGCCCACGATCGCGACCGCGAGACCTCCGAGAGCCACCGTCCAGTCGGCCCGGCCGGCGACATAGAGCACCGGCGGCGGATCGAACACGTGATGGAGGGGCCGCGGGTAGGCGTCGTCCTCCACCGAAACCTCCGTTCCCGGTCGTCCGTCGTCCGCCATCCCGTCCTCCTTCGGCCCGCCACCCCCCGGGCGGCCGTGCCTCGCAGCCGAAGGTAGCCCGCCCCACGCGCCGGACCATGGCCGGCGTGACAACGACGCGCCGGCGGGTGTAGACACCGTCGGCGGATGGCGACGCCGAGCGAGATCCTGGCCCGCATGCCCGAGCGCTTCGACGCGGAGGCGGCCCGGGGGCTGAACGTCGTGGTCCAGTTCCACCTCGGCGGCACCGACGGAGGAACCCATCACGTCGTCGTCCACGACGGCACCATCCGGGTCGCCCGCGGAGCTCACGCGAAGCCGACGATGAGCCTCACCCTGGACGGCGCGGACTTCGTGGCGCTCGCCGAGGGCGAGCTCCGGCCCCAGCTCGCCTTCATGAACCGGAGGGTGCAGATCGCGGGCGATGTCGGCATGGCCGCGAAGCTCCTCGCGATCCTCGGCATCGGGCGCTGAACGCCGGCCCGTCCGCCACGCTCAGCCGGCCTCGCTGCGGAACACCCGCGCCCGCGCCTTGCGACCGGCGTCGTAGTCCGCCCACTTCTCGGCCGGGACGTCCTCGGTCGTCGCCTCGGTGAAGGCGTTTCGCGCGAAGAACCGCGCCGCCCTGTCCGAAGTCGTGACGGCGAAGACGTACGCCATCTTGCGATGGCGAGCCTCCGCCAACAGCCTCTTCACCAGTCGCCCTCCGATCCCCTCTCCCTTGAACCGAGTGAAGGTGTAGAGGGCGCTGATCTCACCGACGCGACGCCGACCGTCTCGCCAATCGCGAAGCGCCCCGACGCCGGCGAGATGGCCGGCGCCGACCCAGACCCCGAAGCCGTCGAGCAGGACCTCGCCGATCTGGTCGGCATTGCGGGGCTTCAGCAGCCCCTCCTTCTGCCCGCGCGCGATCAGGCGCTCGACCTCGTGAAAGTCGTCGATCGACAGCGGCTCGACGTGGCAATGGTCGTCGCGCGAAATGAAGGTGCCGGAGCCCTCGTAGGTGAAGAGCTCGCGGGCGAGCCCGTCGATCTTGCACAGGTTCACCGCGGACACGCCGCGATCGAGCATGTGGTCGATCGCCGTCAGGAGGCCCCGTCGGTGGCCGAACCCCTGGAACTCGGCCTCGCCGGCCGTGAGCAGGGCGTCGAGGCTCGAGCCGTCGAGATAGGAGAGCGCCCGCCGCCCCTTCTTCTGGACGAGGCCGCCCACGCGGTCGATCAGGACCAGCTTGGAGACGCGCAGACCCGTACCGACCCGGCCCGCCACGTCCAAGGCGGGCGTCGGCGCCACCACCAGGCACAGCGGCCGCACGCGGAGGATCCGCCACACGTCCACGAGGCGCGCCTCGGCCTCCTCGTCCGACCACGCCACGACGTCGGACCGCGCTCCCGCCGGCGGCACGCGCCGGGAGCGCCGCGACGCCGTTCGCGGGAGCCCCAGCCAACGTCGCCACCGCACGGCCGGCTCCGTCCGCGTCCGCGCCGAGGTCTTCGGAGCGGCGTCGTCGGGCGCGTCGCCCAGAACGACGATCACCCGGGCGCCCGCATTCGTCAGATCGCGGACCACCGCGGCCAAGCGCCGCCGCGCGCCGACGCCCTCCAGCACGTCGCGATCGGCCGCGAGGACCAAGGTCCGGCCCCGGAACTCGTCGAGGTAGAAGTCCTTCTCGGCGAACGCGGCCACGGCCGAGGCGAGTATCACAGCTCCGGCGGAAATGCGTGCGCGCGTTGCGTTCCCGCCGGCACGGTCGTAGAACCAGGCTGTCTTGAGAACAGGCGCGCATCTCCTGATCGCCGTCCTGATCGCGACGATTCTGTTCGAACAGACGGCTCGTGCCGCTCCCGGTGTGGTAGCGGCCGAGAACGCGATCGCGGCCGACGTCGGGCTGGCCGTCCTCGACGAGGGCGGGTCGGCGGTCGACGCCGCCATCGCCACGTCTCTCGCCGCGTGCGTGGTCCATGCGACATCCTGCGGCATCGGCGGTGGCGGCTTCATGGTCGTCTACGACGCCGGGACCAAGAAGACCGTCGCTCTCGACTACCGAGAGGTGGCGCCGGCCGCGGTCCACGAGGAGCTCTACCTCGAAGACGGCACGTACGTGCGCGCTCGGAGTCGACGGGGCCCGCACGCCGTCGGCGTCCCCGGAGAGGTCGCGGGTCTCGCCGCGGCTCACGCACGCTTCGGGCGTCTGCCCTGGCGGCGGCTCGTCGCGCCGGCCGCCCGGCTCGCCCGCGAGGGCTTCCCGGTGACCGAGCACATGGCGCGCATGCTCGAGAGGACCCGCGAAGGCCTCGCGCAGGATCCCGTGCTCTCGAAGATCCTGCTCACCGACGACGGCACCCCACCGTCCGCCGGCGACACCCTGCGGATGACGGCGCTCGCGGACACGCTGGACGCCATCGCCGAGAAGGGCCCCGAAGCGTTCTATTCCGGGACCGTCGCCGCGTCGATCGCCGGATCGGTCCGGAAGGCGGGCGGGGTCATGACCACGGACGACCTGGCCCGGTACGAGCCCGTGTGGCGCGCGCCCCTCGAGACGACCTACCGAGGGAGCACCGTCTATACGATGCCGCCTCCCAGCGCCGGCGGGACCGCCCTGGTCCTCGCCCTGGACGCTCTTGCGGGCATGAACGTGAAGCGCCTCGGCCCGTCGAGCCCCGAGCGCTACCACGTCTTCGCGGAGATCCTCCAGCACGCGTTCGCGGACCGTGCCGTCGCCTCCGGGGACCCGGCCTTCGACACGCCTCTGCCCCGGGCCGACGGCGCCAAGGTGTTGGCCCGCGTCGACCGCACGAAGACGCACGGCCCCGAGTTCTACGGTACGTCCGGGACCGGGGCGGCGGCGCCGCCCGACGACGCCGGCACCGCGCACGTCTCCGTCATCGCGCCCGACGGCAGTGCGGCCGCCGCGACGACCACCATCAACACCGCGTTCGGCGCACTCCTGGGGGCTCGGGGCAGCGGCGTCATCCTCAACAACGAGCTCGACGATTTCAGCTTCCCCGCACCGAACTTCTGGGGCGTCGCTCCGGGCAAGACCAACCACATCGCTCCGGGCAAACGTCCGGCGAGCAGCATGACGCCCACCATCGCCGTCCGCGACGGCCGGGCGGTCGTGGCCGTGGGGGCCTCCGGGGGACCGCTCATCATCAGCGCCACCCTCGAAGTCCTCACGAACGTCCTGGACTTCGGCATGCCGCCCGAGGCCGCCGTGGCGGCCCCGCGCGTCCACCACCAGTGGCAGCCGCAGGTCCTGCTCGTGGAGCCGGGTGTCGGTGCGGCCGACCGCGCGACGCTCGGGGCCCTGGGGCACGAGATTCGTGAGATTCCGGGGATCGCGGCCGTCTCTTTAGCCACGGCCTTCCCCGAATCCGGCCCCGCCGGCGCCGGCGACCCTCGCAAGGGCGGCGCGGCTCGGGTCGGAAACAGGGGTGACCACGGCCGGGACGGATGCCAGGATGACGTGGACGGCGAACAACCTTGCCCGCAGGCGGCACGCGAGATTTCGCCCTGAGTACGCCATGGCCAGCGATCCTCCCATCATCTCGGTCATCGTGGCCACCCGAGACCGCGCCGCGAGCCTGGAGCGACTCCTCGGCAGTCTGGACGCTCTGGAGGCGCCTCCCGTTCCGTGGGAGGTCGTGGTCGCCGACAATGGCTCCTCCGACGGGACGCCGCGGCTGCTCGCCGACTGGCGCGAGGGCCGCGAGGAGCGGCGGGTCGTCCGGGTGGCCGAGCCCGGCAAGTCCCGCGCGGCGAACTCCGCCATCGCGGCGTCCGGCGGGGAGCTCCTGGCCTTCGTCGACGACGACGTCGTCGCAGACCCGAAGTGGCTCGTCGAGATCTGGGACTACTTCGAGAAGAACGACTGCGCGGCCGCCCAGGGCGCCGTCGACTGGCCGGAGGACGCGTGCGCCGATCCCGCCCTCCGCGACGACCTCGAGAAGTACGGAACCATCGTCCGCGTCCACCAGTCGCCCGAGTGCCCGAGCCAGCGTCTGACCGGCGCGAACATGGTCCTACGCCGACACGCGTTCAACGTCGTGGGAGGCTTCAACGAGAAGCTCGGCCCCGGCGCGGCCGGGGCGAGCGAGGACACCGAGCTCGGCCAGCGCATCCTCGCCGTCGGCGGGTGGATCGGCTACGTCGAGCGCGCCCGCGTCGTCCACGAGGTGGACCGCACGCGACTGACCGAGAGTCACTTCGCGGAGCACCATCGCCGCCTCGGCCGCAGTCGGTTCGAGTACAAGAAGAACGGCCTGCTCTCGAGCATCCTGCCCAACCTCGCGAAGTCGGCGTTCCAATACGGTCTCTACTCGATGCTCGGGAACGACGTCCGCAAGTACCGCGCCAAGGGCCGCCTGTACCACTACAGCGCGATGATCAGCGTGCGTCGCGACGGCGGACCGCCGCGCGCGGCATGACGCCCGGTCGTTCCGGCCCGTCCCTCCGGTCGCGCCGACGACTGCGAAGAGCTACCCTTCGAGTCGATGCCGGCCAAGCGACGCAAGACCGCCGCCGCGAAGAAGCCGCGCGCACTGGTCCTCGGAGGCGGCATCACCGGACTCGCCATGGCGATCCGGCTCGCCGACCGCGGCTTCCGCGTTCGCGTGATCGAGCGCGACCGCCGACCGCCCGTCGCGTCGCCCGAAGAGGCGTTCCGGACCTGGCCGCGCGCCGGCGTGCCGCAGTTCCGACACTCGCACACCTTCTTGGCGCGCCTCACCGCGATCCTGCGCGAGCACTTTCCAGAGGTTCTGACCGTCCTGCGCGCCGCCGGGACCGTCGAGCTCCCGCTCACCGTCGGCACCCCACCGAGCCTGGACCTGGGCCCACGCGAGAAGGGAGACGGAGAGCTCGTGCTCCTGGGCGCACGGCGCGCCGCCTTCGAGTGGGCCCTGCTCGAGGTCGCGCGGCGCAAACCCCACCTCGAGGTGCTCGAAGGGGTGTTCTGTGAGGAGCTCGTCCACACCCCGGGCTCCCGCGGCCGACCACCGGCCGTCACCGGAGCCCGCATCCGCAAGCTCCCGGACACCGACGACGACGCCCGCGCCCGCGGCGCGATCCCGTGGAAGGCGCCCGGGACACCACGCCCGCAGGGACGGGCGCGCACGCTCGAAGCCGACCTCGTCATCGACGCGACGGGGCGCCGCTCGCCGGCCGACCGATGGATCGCCGCCTGCGGGGCCGAGCCCCCCAAGGAAGAGCGCATCCCGACCGGCATCTACTACTTCACGCGTTTCTATCGCTTGACGGGCGCGCGCCCTCCCGGCAGCAGCACCGGCCTCGTTGCCGGGGACGTGGGCTGGCTCAAGCTCGCGACGTTCCCGGGCGACGACGACACCTTCTCGCTCACGGTGGGAGTCGACATCGAAGACCGCCCGTTCCGTGCGCTGTCCGACCCCGACGTCTTCGAGACCCTCGTCTGCGCGTTCCCACAGATCGCGGCCTGGCGGGCGCCCGGAGTCTCCAAGCCGCTCGACGGCCCGCGCACGCCGGTCCTCGTGATGGGCGGACTGGAGAACCTCCGCCGACGCTTCGTCGACGACGGAGCTCCGCTCGTGCGTGGCTTCGTCGCGATCGGTGACGCGCTCTATCACTCGAACCCCATCTACGGACGCGGGGTCACCTCGGGCCTTCTGTCCGTGACGCTCCTCGACCAGACGCTGGCCTCCCACGGGAGCGACGTCGACGCCGCCATCGCGGAGTACTACGACCGCGCTCGAAACGAGATCGAGCCTTTCTGGAGGCACGCGGCGGGGGGAGACCGGATGGCCCAGAGCGCGCGCGAGCGCCGCGCGGCCGAAGCGACCGACGACGATCTCCTGTCGTTCGTCTGGTCGTGGATCTCGGACCCGCGCGGACGTGGCTACGAGCTCGCGGGTCGCGCCGCCCGCACGTTCCTCGAGCAAGGATTCGGTCCCGCCGTCCGGGAAGACGGCCAGGTCTATCGCGCCGCCATGCGCGTGGTGAACATGTTGGACGAGCCGCAGGAGGGTCTCCTGTCGCCCACCGTGCTCGCGCGCACCCTGCCCTACCTGATCCGCTCCCTCGTCTGGCCCAATGGCGAGCGCCCCTTCCCCGGCCCGAATCGCCGGGAAGCTCTCGCGCTGATCGAGCGCGTCCAGAGCCGCCGCGACCGCAAGCGGAGCTCCCGCGGAGGCACGAAGGCGGGCCAGCCCGCGTCGGCCGCTCGCCTGCGCCCGGACTCTCGGGTCGCGGGCCACGCCTGACCCCATGGCGGGACTGCGCGACTTCGACGACCGCGTCGCAGTCGTGACCGGTGCGTCGAGTGGCCTCGGCCGCGGCCTCGCCCGCGCGATCGCCGCGCGTGGCGCGAAGGTCGCGCTCGTCGCTCGCCGGGCCGAGCGTCTGGAAGAGCTCGCGGCGGAGATTCGCGGCGCGGGCGGGACCGCCCTGGTCGTCGCCTGCGACGTCGGCTCTCCGCCGGAGATCGAGCGCGCGGCCGCGACGGTCCTCGACGAGTACGGACGTCTCGACGTGCTCGTCAACGCGGCCGGATACGCGAGGCACGGCCTTTTCAAGGACCAGGACCCGGCCGACGCCGAGCGCATGATGCGTGTGAACTACTTCGGCGTCGCGAACTGGGTACGCGCCGCCCTCGGACCGATGCGCGAACGTGGCGAGGGCTGGATCGTGAACGTGTCGTCCTTCGCCGGACGTCTCGGACAACCGGACGAAGCGACGTACGCCGCCACGAAGTTCGCGGTGACCGGCCTCTCCGAGAGCCTCGCCATGGAGCTCGAACCGCTCGGCATCCACGTGCTCTGCGTCTACCCGGTCTTGGTGCGCACCGAGATGTTCGACGAAGCGACGCTCGCGCGCATGCCGGAGCGCACGAAGAACAGCTTCATCGAGGTGGAGGAGTTCTGCGACACCGTGCTGGCCGCTCTCGAACGGGGCGCGTACGAGGTGACGGTGCCGCGCCGCTTCGGCCTCGTGTATCTCATCCGGCTGTTGTTCCCGGGGATGATGCGCCGACAGACGGCCGCCATTCGATTGCCGATCCTTCCCGATCTCCGATCGTAGGATCGGGCCGCACTCCCGAAGACTCCTAATCAAACGGGCGCGTGCCGCCGAAGAATCGGCATGCGAAACCCCCGACGACTGGTCTCGACGCTGGCCCTGGCGTGGCTCCTGCCGATGGCCGATCCCGCGGCAGCACGACTCGTGGGAACGCTCGAGGAGCCGGCCGACGGGGGGGAGTGCGCGGGCGTCCGGAACATTCGAGGCTGGGTGTACAGCACGAGCGGCTCGGAGCTCGTGCAACCCTTTCAGGTCTACATCGACGGCAAGAAGTCGATCGAGATCCCCTGCTGTGGAAGTCGAGGCGACGTGGCGGCCGGTCGCGCGGGAGCTCCGATCCGGAGCGGCTTCTCCGGCGCTCTCAACTTCGGGCTCCTCGCTCCGAAGAAGCACGACGTCGCGGTGAAGGTGAGGAGCCGCGCCGGCGAGGAGCTGACTCTCACGACCTCGTGCACGAGCCGCCGCGTCGGGGGCGAGTCGCTCCTGTCGGAGCTCGACCTCGACAACGAGGGCGAGGGGTACTGCGAGACCGATCTCGAGGACCCGACCCTCATCTGCTGCGAAGGGGTCCGCAGCGAGGGGCCCGGCGGCCCCCAGATCTGCAAGAACGTCTGCTACCGTTGGGACAAGGCCACGCAGGGACTCGTGATGAGCGCGGGCCCGGTCCTCGCCAACCCCCAGTGCCAGAACGCGACCGACTGACGCGCTCGAGGCGGGTGGTCACGCGCCCCGCCCTTGCCCGACTCGTCCCCAGAGCGTAGAGCACTGCGTCATCCCCAGGGGGTCGAGTTGAATCCCGGTCGGGCGACCCCTACCCTGATCCGTTGGAAACGCCGTTTTCTCTCGTGTAGTCGTCAGCCGGGCGGATCCGGCAGACGGGTGGAGCACGGAGGGCGACGGCCTTCCCGGAGGAGTGGAGGAGCGCTGCGATGGCTA
The DNA here is from genome assembly GCA_030430245.1 of bacterium. Classification (GTDB taxonomy): domain Bacteria; phylum Desulfobacterota; class Binatia; order UBA12015; family UBA12015; genus VGTG01. The sequence goes on from JAUIFY010000039.1 coordinate 19,156, forward strand.
CGACTCAGACGATCGACATCGAGCAGGGTCTGGACCCGTCGATCCCGCCCGATGTCGCGATGTTCGCGTTCTACAGGAACGCCGAGCAACACGGCGCGAACCTTCTGTTCCGCCTTCTGAAGCACCTGGACGACCCCGACGCGCAGGCCATGCTCTCGCAGCACCTGGCCGAGGAGACGCAACACGCCTGGCTCTGGACGGACCGCATCCTGCGGGCCGGCCACAAGCCGATGATCGTGAAGGACGGGTACCAGACCCGCATCGGGAAGGCGGCCGGCATTCCCCGCGACGTGGTCGACCTCCTCGCCCTGACCGTGGTGGTCGAGCAGCGCGCCCTGCGCCGCTACCAGCGGCATCTGAAGCGCCCCGGGCTCGACGCCGACACCGAGCAGGTCCTGAAGACCGTCACCAAGGACGAGGCCTGGCACATCGACTGGATCCGCAAGCACGGTCGCGCGCTCGCCGAGGAGCGCGGCACGCCCGAGCGCTTCGACGCGTCGATCAAGCGGTTCCGCGAGATCGACGAGAAGGTCACGGCCGAGCTCGAAGCGAAGGAGCGCGAGATCCTCGGCGACTCCTACCCCAACTGACGCGCGCTCCGCTCCCACCGGTCGGGCCGACGGAGCACTCGCGCTGTAAGGTGCCATGTGCCCGGGCGTCGCTCGAGGTCCCGACGGCGAAAGGCCGTTGACACTCTCAGAGTGTAGGAGCCAAGCTGGCGCGTGGAGTTCACGGATATGACAGACACCCCCCTGTCGGGCCGCGGCGCCCGACCCATTTACCTCTTCGCCGCAACCCTCCTCGCGCCGCTGCTTCTCGCGTCCACCGCAGCCGCAGCCCAGTTCAACTTCGAGAACCCGGCGGACGGCTCGTTCCGCTCCGGCGTCGCGGTCATCTCGGGATGGGCGTGCAACGCGGAGACGGTGACGATCGAGCTCGCAGGCACGGCGAGCTCGGAGACCGTCGAGGCGAACTACGGGACGCCGCGTGCCGACACCGCGGTGCCCGCGCACTGCGGCGTGGGAGACGAGGACAATGGCTTCGGGGCGCTCACGAACCTGAACCGCCTCGGGACGGGTCCCGCGACCGCGACGCTCAAGATCGACGGCGTCGTGGTGGCGACCAACGACTTCACGGTCACCAAGCCGACCGACGCCAACTTCAACCGCGACATCTCCGGTGCGTTCACGCTGCCGGGCTTCCCGGGCGCGGGCGAGGCGGTCGACTCGATCTGGACGACGAGCACGCAGGGCTTCAGCCTGGCGCCAGCCGGGTCGTCGCCGGCAACCGCCGCCGCGACCACGTCGTGCCCGACCGCGTTCGGCACCGACTGCAACCTCGAGAACCCGGGTCCGTACCAGTTCGCGAGTGGCATCTTCGTCTTCTCCGGCTGGATCTGCGACGTGGCCGACAGCGTCGAGCTGATCGTCCGCGGAGAGGACGGAATGGAGACGATCGTTCCGGCCTACGGCACCGAGCGCGGAGACACCGCCGCTACCTGTGGCGACACGAACAACGGCTTCGGGGCACTGTCGAACGTGAACCGCCTCGGCCAGGGGCCTGCGACGGTCGAGCTCTGGATCGACGGCGTTCTCGCGGTCACGAACAGCTTCTGGGTGACCAAGCCGTCGGACAAGAACTTCAACCGCGACATCTCGGGCGAGTACAGGATCCCGTTCTTCCCCGACGCGTCGAAGGACACGATCATCCTTTGGCAGTCGGAGGATCAGAACTTCTCCATCAAGGAGGTCGTCGCCACCGCGGGAGCCCCGACCCCGACCCCGGAGCCCGGCTCGATTCCGACCCCGGGCGTCACGCCGACACCGAGCCCGGTGCCGACGTCGACGCCTCCCGTAGGCCCCACCCCGACGCCCGGAGGTAGTCCGTCACCGACGCCCGGAGGCGCGGTCTGCGGCAACGGCATCGTCGAAGGAAACGAGCAGTGCGACGGGGCCGACCTCGGCGAGTACGAGACGTGCTTCGATGCGTTCGGCGGCTACAACCCGGACTCGGAAGAGGACGAGTGCCTCGCCGGCAGCTCGATCAGCTGCGCGCCGGACTGCACCATCGACGGCTCTCAGTGCTCCTGCACGTGCGAGGAAGACTTCGACTGCACGCTGCCCGAGACGGCCAGCGGCGTCCTCATCGACTGCGGCCCGGAGTACTGCACGCAGGACTTCTGCGACCCCGAGGACATCGCGGACTGCGAGTGCACGATCGGCAATCCGGACGGCGACCTCGACGGCGCCTGCCTGGGGAGCGACATCGAGAGCGGCGCGCTCGGCTTCTGCATCGTGCAGCCCTTCGACCCGGGCGAGAACGACGCGGACCTGATCGACCTGTGCACGGGCTTCGACGGCGGCGACCCCGACTTCCCGCGCTGCGACTACTGCGACTTCTGAGCGCGCGGGAGATCCTGCAATCGACGTGGCCGGCGATCCATCTCTCCCGAGGATCGCCGGCGTCGTCCTCGCCGGCGGCCGCTCGGCCCGCATGGGTCGGCCGAAGGCGACGCTTCCGTGGGGCGACGGAACGTTCGTCGCCGCGGTCCTGCGAACGCTGTCCAACGCGGGCGCGTCGCCCCTCCTCGTCGTGTGCGGCGCCCACGCGACGGAGACCGCGCGAGCCCTACCGGCCGAGCTCGACGTGTCGCTCGTCTCGAATCCCGCGCCCGCACGAGGGCAGCTCTCGTCGCTCCAGGTCGCGCTGCGCGCGCTCGGCGACGTCGACGGCGCCATCGTGAGCCTCGTCGACCACCCCGCCGTCCGCGCGGAGACCGTGTCGGCCCTCCTGGACGCGGTGCGCCCCGACCGCATCGTCGTCCCCCGCCACCAGGGACGCCGGGGCCATCCTGTCGTGTTCGGCTCGGAGCTGTTCGCGGAGCTCTGCGCGACTCCCCACGAGGCCGGCGCCCGCGCCGTGGTCCGCGCGGATCCGGCGCGCGTGCTCGAGCTCGACGTCGACGACGCCGGGATCCACGTCGACATCGACACGCCCGACGACCTGGCCGCCGCGACGCGAGACCGCGCCTGACGCAGGGACCTCAACCTCTCACTCGACCATGTCGAAGGGTGGGGACGTTCGTTACCTTTTCGCGAGTGTTACCTTTTCGCGGCCGAAAGGTAACAACTGCAGAAACGTAACGAACGTCCCCTTCCGTGCAGCTCGGCGCGAGGAGGTCTAGCGGCGGCGGCCGGCGATGATCTCCGCGACGATCGCGATCGCGATCTCGGACGGGGTCTCGGCTCCGATGTCGAGGCCGATCGGGGCGTGGAGGCGGTCGAGATCCTCAGACGGAACCCCCTTCTCCGCGAGCCACTCGCGGATCCGGCGGACGCGGCGGCGGCTGCCGATCATGCCGAGATACGAAGACCTCATGCCGAGGGCGACCTCCAGGCACTCCGCGTCCAGGCGGTGGCCCCGAGTGACGAGGACGATGTGGCGGTCCGCGCGATCGGCGAGCGCCGTCAGGCGTTCGCGAGGGTCGCCGACGAGAATGCGCGCGGCGTCCGGCAGACGGGCCGGGTTCGCGTAGGTCTCGCGGTCGTCCAACACGGTGACGGAGAAGCCGACGCGCGCGGCGACGGCGCAAACCGCGGCACCGACGTGGCCGGCGCCCACGACGACGACCTCGGGCGCCTCGGCGACCGGCTCGGCGTAGACCCGCGCACCGTCGTCGCTCGCCGCCACCGCGGGCGCACCGCGCGCCAGGGCCTCACGAGACGCCTCCACCGCGAGTCCGTCGAGCGCGGCGTCACCGAGAGAAAAGCGCGCCCGGCCCTGCTCACCGATGAGTGTCTTGCGTCCCGCCCTCGCACCGGGGCCCGCGAGCACGGTCGCGACCGCGAGCGGTCCCCGCCCGCGCAGCTCGTCGAGCGCCGCGAAGAAGTCCATCGTGGGTACGCCGCCGATCTCGTCGTCGAACCTCTCCAGAAACACGTCGAGGACGCCTCCACAGATCGACGCGCTGTCGAACCCCTCGTCCTCGAGCAGGCTCACCTCCACGAGCTGGGGCTCTCCCGTCGCGAGCGTCCGCTGCGCGCGCCCGAGCACCTCCGCCTCGCCGCAGCCGCCCCCGATGGTCCCGACCGTGCCCGTGTGGGGATCGACGAGCATGCGGGCCCCCACCTTCCTCGGCGTCGATCCGCGAGCGCGAACGACCGACGCCACCACCAGACCGGACGACTCCGCGCGCAGCGCGAGGCGTTGACGCACGTCGTCGAGAAACGCCGAGAAGTCATCCATCCCGCAACGATATCATCATTTGCATGTCCGATCCGCCCTTCCTACTGTCCGATGCGTGCATGAGCTGCAGTACTCGTCCCCGACGTCGGTCGACGAAGCCCTCGAGATGCTCGGAGAATCGAGCCGGGACCCACGCGTCCTCGCCGGCGGCACCGACCTCCTGATCCAACTTCGCTCGGGCGCGCGTCACGCGCGACTCCTGGTCGACGTGAAGCGCATCCCGGAGATGAACGTCCTGCACGCCGACGCGCGCACGGGCCTCCGCCTCGGCGGCGCCGTGCCGTGCGCGCTCGTGGGCGAGCACCCTGCCGCGCGCGAGCTCTATCCCGGGCTCGTCGAAGCGGCGGAGCTGATCGGCTCGACGCAGATCCAGAACCGCGCGACGGTCGCCGGCAATCTCTGCAACGGGTCGCCGGCCGCCGACACGACGCCGGCTCTCCTCGCCCTCGACGCGACGTGCACCATCGCCGGGCCGAGCCGACGACGCGAGATCGCGGCGAGCGAGCTGGTCACCGCCCCCGGACGCACCGTCCTCGCTGCGAACGATCTCCTCGTCGAGATCCGTGTCGCCGCTCCGGCCCGCGGCTCGGCCGACGCGTACCAGCGGCTCATTCCCCGCTCCGAGATGGACATCGCCGTCGTCGGCGTCGGCGCCAGCGTCACGGTCGACGCCGACGGCACGTGCACCGCGGCACGCATCGCCCTCGGCGCCGTCGGACCGCGCGCGTTTCTCGCGGAGGACGCGGCCGCGAGCCTCGTCGGAACGAAGGTCGACGAGGCGGCGCTGGTCGAAGCGGGACGCCTCGCGTCCGAGGCCGCCCAACCCATCTCCGACAAGCGCGGGACGGCGGAGTACCGCCGCGAGGTCGCCGGAGTCCTCACGCGACGTGTCGTCGCCGAAGCCGCGCGACGCGGCCGGGAGCGCATCTGAAGTGTCGAAGCCCCAGAAGCTGCATCTCTCCACCCGCCTGAACGGGGAGGACGTCGAGTTCCTCTGCGAGGCGCGACAGAGCCTCCTCGAGGTGCTGCGCGACGAGCTCGGCCACACCGGAACCAAGGAGGGCTGCGCGACGGGCGACTGTGGGGCCTGCAGCGTAATCCTCGACGACCGGGTCGTCTGCTCGTGCCTGGTGCTCGCTGCCGAGGTCGAGGGTCGCGAGATCACGACGGTCGAGGGCCTGGCCGACGGCGACCATCTCCATCCGCTCCAACGCAAATTCCTCGAGCATGCGGCCCTGCAGTGTGGCGTCTGCACCCCGGGCTTCCTCGTCGCCGCTCGTGCCCTCCTCGATCGCAATCCCGACCCGACCGAACGCGAGGTGCGCTACCACCTGGCCGGCAACCTGTGCCGGTGCACCGGCTACGACAAGATCATCCGGGCCGTGCTCGACGCGGCCGCCGAGATGCGAAGCACCTGAGGCCGACATGAGCACGAACCCGATGGAAGAAGCCCCTCGCGAGTACCGCGTCATCGGTACGCGCCCGATTCGCCACGATGGCATCGACAAGGTGACGGGCCGCGCGGTGTACGGCGCCGACGTCTCGCTTCCCGGCCTGCTCCACGGCAGCGTCGTTCGGAGCCCCCACGCACATGCGCGCATCCTTTCGATCGACACGTCGCGCGCGGCCGCCCTCCCGGGCGTGAAGGCCATCGTCACGAGCGCCGACCTGCCGGAGGTGCGCGACCGCGAGGAGGCCCTCGGCGAGGGCAGCACGAACCCGCGTCATCTCTCCCACAACATCCTGGCGCACGACAAGGTGCTCTACCACGGCCATGCCGTCGCAGCGGTCGCAGCCACGAGCCCGCACGTGGCCGCGGAGGCGGCGGGACTCATCCAGGTCGAGTACGAGGTCCTCCCGCCCGTGCTCGACGTCCGGGCAGCGATGGCGGACGACGCACCGATCCTTCACGCCGACCTCCGAACCGCCGGCGGCGATCCAAAGAAGGCGGGCACGCCGAGCAACGTCGCCATGATCACCGAATTCGAAATCGGTGACGTCGAGGCAGGCTTCGCCGCGGCCGACGAGATCATCGAGCGCACCTTCGACACGGCCATGGTGCATCAGGGCTACATCGAGCCGCACAACGCGGTCGCCAAGGTGGACCCCGACGGCCAGGCCACGGTCTGGTGCAGCACCCAGGGCGCCTTCGACGTACGCCACCTCTGCGCCGAGGTGCTCGGGCTTCCGCTCTCCAAGCTGCGCGTGTACCCGGCCGAGATCGGCGGGGGCTTCGGCGGGAAGACGACGATCTACCTCGAGCCGCTCGCCATCCTTCTGGCCCGGGCGTCGGGACATCCCGTCAAGCTCGTCATGAGCCGCTCCGACGTCCTCCGAGCGACCGGACCCACCTCCGGATCCCACATCCGGGTAAAGATGGGTGTGACGCGCGACGGAACGCTCACCGCGGTCGACGCATCGCTCGCATACGAGGCGGGTGCCTATCCCGGCTCCCCCGTCCGCATGGGCGCGATGTGCATGGCCTCGCCGTTCGCGATCGAGAACCAGCGGATGGTCGCATACGACGTCTGCGTCAACCGGCCCAAGACGGCCGCCTATCGTGCTCCCGGCGCGACGAACGCCGCATTCGCCTGCGAGACCATCGTCGACGAGCTCGCTCGCAAGATCGGCATGGATCCGCTCGAGCTGCGACGAAAGAACGCCGCCCACGAAGGAACGCCGATGGTGCACGGCCCGAAGCATCGACGAATCGGGTGCGCCGAGCTGCTCGAGGCCGCGCAGAGGTCCGACCATGCGTCGGCCCCGCTCGGGAACGCGGACGGCCCCCGTAAGCGCGGCCGCGGGTTCGCGACCGGATACTGGTTCAACGCCGGCCTCCAATCCTCCGCGACGATCTCGATCAATCCCGACGGCACGGCCAGCCTCGTCACCGGCTCGCCCGACATCGGCGGGACACGAACGTCCTGCGCGATGATGGCGGCCGAGGAGCTCGGCCTGCCCGTCGAGCTCGTGCGGCCGAGCGTGGCCGATACCGACTCGATCGGCCTCACCGACGTCACCGGCGGGAGCCGTGTCACGCTCGCGACCGGCCTCGCCGTACACGACGCCGCGCAGGACGTGAAGCGTCAGCTGTGCGAGCGCGCCGCGCGCACGTGGAAGTGCGCGATCGAAGAGGTGCGCTTCGACGACGGCGGCGTCGACTCGCTCGTGCAAGATGGCGAGCGATTGTCGCTCGCCGAGCTCGCCAAGGGCGCCGGCCGAACCGGCGGACCGATCGTAGGCCGAGCAACCGTCAACGCGCAACGGAACGTAGGCTCCGCTTTCGGCGGCATGATGGTCGACGTCGAGGTCGACACGGAAACCGGCCGCGTGGACGTGACCCGATGCACGGTCTTCCAGGACGTCGGGAAGGCGATCCACCCCGCGTACGTCGAGGGGCAGATGCAGGGTGGTGCGGTGCAGGGGATCGGCTGGGCCCTCAACGAGGAGTACGTCTACGACGACGAGGGCCACCTCGAGAACGACGGCTTCCTCGACTACCGGATGCCGGTGGCCCTCGACCTGCCGATGATCGAGCCCGTGATCATCGAGGTGGCGAACCCCGCGCATCCGTACGGAGTGCGCGGCGTCGGCGAAGTTTCGATCGTCGCGCCTCCGGCCGCGATCGCGAACGCGATCGCCGACGCCACCGGCGCACGCGTCGAGTCGTTGCCGATGTCGCCGCCCCGCGTCCTCGCGGCGCTGCACACCCGCCCGTGAGCACCGTCTTCATCCCGCCGGCGCTCCGCCGCCTCACCGGGGGTGCGGAGCGCGTCGTCGTCTCCGGCGCGACGGTGGGCGACCTCCTCGACGCCGTCGACCGTCTGCACCCGGGCGTTCGGGACGCGCTCGTCCGCGACGACGAGCTGGCTCCGCACGTCGCGGTCTCGGTCGACGATGTCGTGGCGCCGGCCGGCCTCGCGGAAGAAGTGACGGAATCGAGCGAGGTCCACTTCGTTCCACCTCTGGGCGGCGGCTGAGATTCCGCATCCCGGGTTGCGCGCCCCCGACCTGACAGTACCCTCCCCTGTCGTGAAGATCCGAATCGGAAGAAGCGCGGTCGTCGTCCTGGCCTTCGTGGCTCTCGCGACGGCGTTCGCAAGCGGCGTCCGCGCGCAGAGCATTCCCGGGCTCCCGACCCCGCCCGCCGCGGACGAGATCGAGAACGTCGCGAAGAGGGAAGCGCTGGACCGGGAGCTCGCGCTCTTGGGGTCGCCGCAGGCGACGATGGAGACCTTCCTCCAGGCGATGAACGAGCTCTGGGAGAGCCCGGTCGACGGCTGGAAGAAGGCGCTCCTCACGCTCGACCTGTCTCCCGAAGACCCCGACCAGGGGCAGCAGCGCGCGCGCGAGCTCTACGGAATCCTGAACCGGATCGGGATCGTCGACCCCGAAACGCTCCCCGACTCCGCAGACCTCTCGGAGAACCAGCTCGAGTCCTACCGCTACTTCCCGAATCCGCGGACACAGAAGGCGGTCCTCGCTCGCTTCAAGCGCGCACCGGTGTCGAGCATCGTGCTGGCACCGGACGACGCGGGACGGTGGCGCTTCGACCGCTCGACGGTCGACCATCTCCCTGCGCTCTACGAGCAGATGGAGCCTCTGCCCCTGGTCGCCGGCAACGACATCCTGACGGTCGCCGACTACATTCGAGACAACGCGCCCCCGTGGCTCACCCAGGGCGAGTTCCTCACTCTGGCCTATTGGCAGTGGATCGCGATCTTCCTCCTGATCCTGCTCGGCCTGCTCGTCGACCTCTCGGTCCGGCTCGCCCTGCGCCGTTTCGAGCGGGGCGTCGACCGGGAAGCCGACCAGACGGAGCTTCGCCGTCAGCTTCGGCCGCTCGGCCAACTCGGCGCTCTCTTCGTCTGGTGGACCGCCGTCCAGTTCCTCGACATCACCGGCTTCGTCGGTCAGGTGCTCTCGAGCGTGCTGGCGATCCTGCTCGCGATCGCGGGAACCGTCGCGGCCTGGCGCCTCACCGACCTGGTCGGAACCGTCCTGACCGCACACGCCAAGAAGACGAGCCGCCGCATCGACGACGTCCTCGTCCCGCTCCTCGTCCGTGCGCTCAAAATCTTCGTCATCGTCATGGCGATGGTGTTCACGGCGAGCGCCCTCGACTTGCCGCTCACGCCCCTCCTCGCATCCCTGACGGTCGTCTCGGTCGCCTTCTCCTTCGCCGCGAAGGACACCGTCGAGAACTTCTTTGGCTCGATCGCCGTGCTCTTCGATCGTCCGTTCAACATCGGCGACTGGGTCGTGGTGGACGGCACCGAGGGCATCGTGGAGGAGGTCGGGTTCCGGTCGACGCGGGTGCGGACGTTCTACAACTCGCTCGTCACGATCCCGAACGCGAACCTCGTTCGCGCGGTCGTCGACAACTACGGCCGACGGCGATACCGCCGATGGAAGACCACTCTGGGCGTGCAGTACGACACACCGGCGGAGTCGCTCGTCAGCTTCACCGAGGGCATCCGCGAGCTCATTCGACTTCACCCCTACACGCGAAAGGACTACTACGAAGTCTACTGCAACGACTTCGCGGACTCGAGCCTGAACATCTTGCTCTACCTGTTCTTCGACGTGCCGGACTGGAACACCGAGCTTCGCGAGCGCGAGCGGATGTTTCTCGACATCGTCCGCCTCGCCGATCAGCTCGGGGTTCAGTTCGCGTTTCCCACGACGACCGTCCACCTCTTCGAGGGAAAGACACCCACCGAACCCGAGGGCCTTCCCCCGGAGCGCACGACCGAAGCCCTGCACGTCCTTCACGGGGCGAAGACCGCGCAGAAGCTCGTCGAGAAGCAGCCGTGGATGCGTCGCAAGCCGCCGCCCGTCCAGATCACGATGGACCGCACCGAGATCAAGCTGGACGACGCCGGGAACCCCATCATCGAGGACCACGACGACGAGCCGGACTCCTGACGGTCGCCCGCGCCTCGTCGCCGGGCCGTAGGGCGACCCGCGGATTCAGGAGACCTCCGGAAGCACGCGTTCGGCCAGAAGGCGCAAGGTCTCCGGAGCGCCGCGGTCGTGGAGGAACAAGATGAACGAGTCGACGCCACGCTCGCGGAAGGAGCGAATCCGGCGCACGATGGTCTCCGGCGTCCCCACGAACCCGCCCTCCTCGAGGCCCCAGCCCGGCCCGCCGAAGCGACGCTCCGCGAGAGCCCTCGCGTCGGCGACCTCGTCCTCGGCACCGACGAGCACCAGCACCGCCTCGAGCGAGCACGCGACCGTGCTCGGGTCGCGACCGACCCTCTCGCAATGGCGCCGGAGCGCTTCGCGCTTCGCGTCGAACTGGGCGATGCCGTAGGTGGGACAGTTCCAGACGTCGGCGTAGCGAGCCACGAGGGGCAGGATGAGACGTTCCCCGACGCCACCGACGTGGATCCTCGGCCCGCCGTCGCGGACGGGAGGGGGGACGTTCGACGGGATGGGCAGGCCCCGCGTCGGCCCGCGCACCTCCCGGCCGAACATCGCGGAGACGACCTCGAGCGACTCTTCGAGCTTGCGGGCGCGGTCCCGTGCGGATCCCCACGGGATGCCGGCCGCCTCGTGCTCGGACGCGTACGAACCGCTCCCGAGCCCCAGCTCGAGCCGGCCACCCGAGATCACGTCCAGCGACGTCGCCATCTTGCCGAGGAGGGCCGGGGCCCGGAAGGTCGCCGACAGCACGAGGTGGCCGACCCGAAGCCGCGTCGTCTCGGAGAGGAGCGCCGTCGCGAGCGTCCAGCCCTCGAAGGACGGCACGTCGGGCATCTCCGGCGGATGGAGATGGTCCATCAACCAGAGCGTCTCGATGCCGAGAGACTCGCATTGCCAGGCCCGCGCGAGGATCTCGTCGTACCCGAACCCGACCTGTGGAAGGTAGATCCCGATCCGCTGCCCGCCAGACGCCATCGCCGAGTTCTATCCCCTTGCGCTCGCCGCCGAAACCGGAGATTCCTCGCGGCCATGGGACGGGCGAGCGGAGTCGTCGTCGGGGAGGACGGGGAGCCGAGGTGCTGGTGGTGCGGCGACGACCTCGAGTACCGCCGCTACCACGACGACGAATGGGGCCAGCCCGTGACCGACGACGTGCGCCTCTTCGAGAAGATCTGCCTCGAGGGCTTTCAGGCCGGCCTCAGCTGGATC